>CAZJIO010000179.1:517-3136 GCA_964546035.1 uncultured Eubacteriales bacterium
ACGGATTGGGTATTGAAAGAAGTCAACCTGAACACGAGACCCATAAAACCCTTTTTGATAAAAATATCATGATCGTTGAAGGACTCGCTTTGAAAGAAGTAAATGCTGGCACATATCAATTAATCGTACTACCTTTGAAAATAACCCATACTGAAGCTGCTCCCGCAAGAGCAATACTCATAGAGGATTAAGTACTGATTTATTTAGAGCAAATTTGATCTTTCCCTTTTGTTTTCGCTTCATATAAAGCCTCGTCTACCCTATGGAAGACGAGTTTTTTTGTGTCTTGTTTTTGAATTTCAGTAACCCCGATGCTTAAAGAAATAGGTGTGTTTTCTTTCCAATGGATGGCGTGAGAATTGGCATGAATCCGTTGGGCCAACTGCAGGGTATTCTCCAAATTTGATCGAGCAATAATGCCGAATTCATCTCCACCCCAACGAAATAAGATGTCATTCTTTCGCTTGTTTTCATCGAGTAAACGTGCAACACATTGAATCATTTCATCCCCTTTTGTATGACCAAGCTCATCATTGATTTTTTTAAAATTATCAATATCAACGAATATTAAAGAAGAAATAATGTTGTAATGTCTGCTTAGTTCTAAGGCTTCATTGAGTTTGGCATTGAAAATGGAACGATTGTATATTTGTGTAAGGGCATCAAGAGAGGCTTCTTGATAGATTTTGTTACTGGAGTAATCTAGAAGTTTGAGAGTAACCAATAATAAGCAGGCTAAAACAAATATGACAATGAGTAGCGTCACAAGGAATGTATAAAAAATTGGCGTTTTAAGGTCCTGTGTGATGACGAGATAAGAATCCATTTCATGAATATATTTATATGTAATCGAAGTTTTGCTTTTAACAACTTGGTAAAAATGATTGGAAGAATCTGTGCTCAGCGGCAGTGATTGAAAAGCTTCTTGGGCAGCGTTATTGTCAGAAGGATTCAAGGAGTCGAGCAACAAGTTAATGTGGGTTCCATCAGATTTTACCACATAGACGGAAGCTTTTAGGGCATTTACAGAGTCTTTTATTTTTGAAAGAGAGTCTGTATAATCGATATTGTGTATAATAAAACCTTTTGCAAGGCCAGAGTCATCCTGGATCAGCTGAAGATTGGTTAAGACAATATTTCCTTGGTTGGATTGGATAATGGGATGATAACCAGAAGGACTCGATGGGGATATAGATAGATCAAAAAACCATTGGTCTTTGGAGTCATTTTTATTAAAGGTTTTGGTAATACCTGTTTTAGAATAATAATGATGGGACGAAAATGAACCTATGTAGAAATCTTCAGAATAGACATTGCTAATATTTTGTAAATATTGGCTTATTTGTCTTTCATCTTCATTTTCAAGGAAGTTTTGAATCATGAATGGATCATGGCCGACGAAAGTTATGAGTTGTGCAGAGCTGAAAACAGTTTCATCTAGTGCAATATAAATGGAATTCGCGATGGAATAGGCAGACTCTTTAGCGTTGTCGTAAAGGGTATCTTCAATGGTTAAATAAAGGATTAACATGACTAACATCAAAAAAAATAAAAATAAAGTAGCCATATACATAATTAAACGTTTTTTTAACCACTTAACCATTATTTTACCCATCCTTAAAAAAATAGAACGAATGTTCCTCAGAATGATTATATAAGATACGTCATAGAAAGTAAAGAATAATGCACAGGAAAGTGCTCTTAACTAGACATGCTATAGGAGAGATGTTATAATTTATTGTGCAATTTAATTGTGAGAAAGTGGGTGAACAGTTGAAAATAGCTGTTATGGATGGGCAAGGTGGCGGGATAGGAAAAGCAATTATTGACAAATTGGTTAAAGCTTTTGGAGAACAAATCGAAATTATTGCTTTAGGCACAAACCCAATCGCGACTTCTGGAATGATAAAAGCAGGTGCTGGATCTGGAGCAACTGGTGAAAAATCAATTACGACCCTAGTACATTCTGTCGAAGTGATTATGGGACCTGTTGCAATATTAATCAAAGATTCTATGATGGGCGAAATATCACCGGGCATGGCTGCGTCTATTGCCTCGAGTTCTGCCGTCAAAATACTAATCCCGCTCAATCGCTGTAATATCATCATACCCGGCACCAAAGCATTAAAATTAAATGAACTGATCGATTTATCTATTTTAGAAATTCAGCAGATGATTTCAGGTTAATAAAATTTTAAACAAGTACACAGGAATAACACAGCGCTATGATAATATAATACCAACAATTAGCAGGTGGTGACTAGATGAGACTTATTCCGTTGATAGATGCAAAAGAAGGTATGACCGTCGCACAAACGATATACGGTGTGAATGGTGAAGTTTTGGTTGCAAGTGGTATGCCATTAAAACAAAGGGCAATTGAAAAGCTCAACAGTTACTTTTGGAAATACATTTACATTAATGATATATACTCAAAAGATGTGGAAATCAAATGCACAATCTCTGCAGAAGTAAGAAATAGAGCCATACAACATATTAAAGCGCTGTATCTGACCATACAATCAGCGCCATTAGATAAGGGTCAAGTATCTGAAAGTTATTCTAAAGTGTTACATAATCAGATGCAAAGCTGTTTAGGATCTATTGATCAGATTCTAG
>CAZJIO010000179.1:3191-3457 GCA_964546035.1 uncultured Eubacteriales bacterium
TCAAGTTGTTAGAAAACTATAAATATGCACACAGTGTTAATGTTTGTATTATCGCATTGGTTCTTGGAAAAGCTCTGAATATGAATGCTTACGATTTGTACAAATTAGGAGTGGGTGCATTTTTTCATGATATGGGGCAAATGTTCATACCCAGAGATGTGCAAAATAATGAAGATTCCTTTTCAGAAAAGGACATGCAGGCCATGCAAGAACATCCGGTATTGGGCCATCGATATGCAAAAGATCAATTTAACTTACCGACTACC
>CAZJIO010000179.1:3496-5679 GCA_964546035.1 uncultured Eubacteriales bacterium
ATGAAAGATTTGATGGTACTGGATATCCTCATAACAGGGCAGGGGAAGACATCAGTCTTTTTGGAAGAATTGTTGCCATAGCCGATGTTTTTGATGCCTTAACGGCAGCCAAAAAATATAGAGAAGCACTTACGCCTGTAGGCGCTTTCAAGCATTTAATAAGTAACAGCGGAAAAGCCTTTGATCCAAAGCTCGTCAAACTTTTTATTTCAAAGGTTTCGCCGTATCCCATTGGATTTACTTTTAAGATTGATGATAAAAATACAGAAGCTATTGTGATAGAGAATTTTGAAAATGACCCATTTCATCCTAAAATCCGAGTTTTTAAGGAAAATGGCGTGATTCTCGAACAACCTTACACAAAAATGATATAGGAGGAATAAGTTTATGAGTATGCCAACACCACATATTGAGGTAAAAGAAAAAGGAATTATTGCAGAAACTGTTTTAATGCCAGGGGATCCTTTAAGAGCAAAATTTATTGCTGAAACTTTTTTAGAAGATGTTCAACAATTTAATGCCGTTAGAAATATTTTAGGATACACTGGAACATATAAGGGTAAGAGGATTTCTGTTATGGGATCTGGAATGGGAATGCCAAGTGTCGGTATTTATTCTTATGAACTATATGCCTTTTATGACGTGAAAAACATCATTCGAATTGGTTCATGTGGTTCTTATGATAAAGATGTTAAAGTATATGATGTGTTGCTTGTAGATGATTGCTGGTCAGAATCTACCTATGCTAAGGTTCAAAACGGTTATGACAAAGATGTTATAGAAGCATCAAAAGAATTGAATGATCAGGTTGTTAAGGTTGCTGATGAATTATCAATTCCCATAAAAAGAGGCAGAATACATTCTTCAGATGTTTTTTATCGTGAAAATTTTGATGAATATCAAAATATCAGAGATCAACAGGGATGTATAGCTGTTGAGATGGAGTCTTTCGCTTTATTTGCTAATGCAAAGTTACTTAACAAAAATGCAACCTGTTTGTTGACGGTATCAGATTCGTTGGTGACGGGTGAGGCAACCAGTAGTGATGAACGACAAAATGCCTTTACAAAGATGATGCAGATCGCATTAGAATTGGGATAAAATGAATAAATGAAGGCAATCAAAGAGGCTATACAAGCAAATGTATAGCCTCTTTGATAGTTAATATCTATTCTTCTTCGTCTATTTCTGTGAATTCAGTCACTTCAATGACTTTGCTTTCATCCATTGGGGTGGTGTAGGGCTGATCTTGGTAGGCAGTAAGATCGTATTTGGGTAAGATGCGTTTTGTGACAAAGTAGCTGAGAAGCGAAGCCAGAATACTTGGTATAACCAAAAGGGGTAAGAGTGCCCAATTAATAATGGCCAAGATGGAGAGGACAATCATAATAATACATAGGAGTGAGGTTAAAAAGTGCTTATTACCAAGGGCAAAGGACAACTTAATGACTTCTTTAAATTTCATGTTGGTATTAAGCGCTATAGGAATAGCAAAGACTGAGATTAAAAGCACCTCAAATAAACAGAAAACGTAAACAGGTATGAGCCATATGAAGGTAATATTTCCATTAAGTATATTATAGAGCTTGAAGATCGTTACAGCGCTTATTAAATATACAAGAAAAGGTAGAATGACATAAGTAGAAAATTTCTTTTTTAAATCTTTGAAGGGTGAGAAATAATAGGTGATCGAATACCCATTTTCAACAACGCTTTCATAGGCACCATTACTGAGGCATAAGGTTGCGAAGGGCATTAACAAACCAAAACTGAAAAACGACATTAATAAAAATATAAAATTAAGTGCAATCAGATTAAACAATTTTGTCCCATAAACATGTATTGGACTATAAAGATCCATGTCGAATAGTTTCATAAAAACTCCTTTAACTGTTTTTGCTTTTGGTACTAGTATAATACAGGGATGGAAAAATATAAAGGCTTTTCTTGACATAGGCGTGAAAAGGTGAGAGAATAGCACATCTGAAAAATTTCATAAAATACAAAGGTGCTTCTTTTAAGCAAGAAGTTAAAAGGGAAAACGGTGTAAGACCGTTACAGCCCCCGCTACTGTAAATGGAGACAAGTTCTGGATATACCATTGGGAAACCGAGAAGGTCAGAACCTTTATAAGCCATGAGTCAGGAAACCTGCCTTGTATGAACGTCACAAACTTTCGGAGG
>CAZJIO010000180.1:0-5542 GCA_964546035.1 uncultured Eubacteriales bacterium
TAATTCTTACCTATTAATTTCTATCCATTACATTAATAAAAAAAACATATTTATTATATACGAATTTTCACCACGATGATAGACAAGCCTTTTTATCAGCGATGAATGCAGCAAATGATCCTCTAGGTGACGGAGTGCTTGATGTTGACTACCGGATTGTTTGTCCAGATGGTTCTGAGCGTTGGCTACATGTTCAAGGTCAATCCGAATTCATCGGTGAAGGGGCGGATAGACACCCCTCATTAGCATCAGGTGCAGTTATTGATATTACAGAACGAAAAAAGATGGAAATGGAAATAAAATCTCAAAATGAGCTACTTGAATCTGTTATTGAGAATATACCTGACCCATTTGGAGTTTATGATAAGACAGGTTCTCTTTTACAAATGAATGCAGCTGGGCGTAAACTTTATAAGCATGATACAGGAATAAATGTTCAAGTAATTCATGCTGAATTTGTATGCTTCGATTTACAAGGTAACAAGATACCTCACGAAAATCTTCCTACTCGAAGGGCATTAAGAGGAGAAACAGTAAGGAATGATGTATTTGTTATTAAGAGACCCGAGAGTGAACGGATTATTGAGTGCAATGCCACACCTATTTTTGACAATAATAAAAACATTGTTACTGTCATCGTTGGACATCGTGATATTACAGAACTAAAAAATAGAGAGCAGAATGAATTTATACATAAACAAAAGGAACAATTGCATCAAATTGAACTTCAAAAAGAAAAAAACATTGCCCTTGAGAAAGTAATTGAAATGAAAGATGAATTTTTGTCGATTATATCCCATGAGTTTAAAACGCCCCTTGCTGTCATTAATTCATCCCTTCAACTGATTGAAATGATGTGTAAAGATAGTTTGTCTGATAGAGCCAAAAGGTATCTTGATTACATAGGTGAAAACTCAAACAGATTACTTAAGCTGGTAAATAATTTGTTGGACATTACTCGCGCCAATGCAGGTCACCTTAAAATTAATCAGTCAAATTTAGACATAGTTCTGTTAACTAAGTCAATAACCGAATCAATCGCCACTTATGCAATACAAAAAAGTATAATGCTGTCTTTTTCATCAACCCTGAGTCAAAAAGTTATTGGGATTGATGAAGAAAAGTACGAGAGAATCCTTTTAAATCTACTGTCAAATGCGATTAAATTCACGCCTACTGGTAAGTCTATTAATGTTCAGATTTCTCAAAGTATTTTTAAGGGCAAATGCAAGATTTGTATTCAAGTAAAAGACCAAGGTATCGGAATTCCTGATGACAAAAAAGATTTGATATTTGAGAGGTTTGGGCAGGTGAATTCGTCTCTTACCAGGCAAGCAGAGGGGACAGGCATAGGTTTGTCTCTTGTTAAAATCTTGGTTGAACTGCAAGGCGGAGAAATTATGTTGGAAAGTAAAGAGGGTATGGGAAGCACCTTTACTGTTCTACTTCCGGTTACAAAAGTAGACGAATCTACAATGGAGCCTATGTTGATAGATTTAGCTGATAACAGATTGATACAGGCAACGGCAATTGAGTTTTCAGATGTTTTTATGTAATAAGTTAACTTTAATACTATAATTCACTTATATACTCGGAGGTATGTTTATGTTAAACATCAAAAAGAATCTATCCGGTCAGGCAATAGCACCTGATACAGTACCATTTTCTAACGAAGCATTTGAGGAGATCGATTATACAGAAATTCGGTGGCTTGGAAATGCCGGCGCACTTATCAATAGTAGGGGGACAACAATTATGATTGATCCTTCGTTAATTGGATTTGATATGCCATCATTAATTGACATGCCTATTGAACCACAAAATATACCTGCGCTAGATGCAGTACTTATCACGCATTGTGATTACGACCATTTTAGTAAGGACACATGTATGGGAATTAAGGATATTTGTAGTGAATTTCATGGGACACATTACGTTGCTGATTTAATGAAAGATATGGGGATTGACGGAAAAGGTCATGATATCAATGAGACAATCTGGATCAATGAAGTTAAGGTCACATTGACACCAGCTGATCACGCCTGGCAAAATGCTTATCCTAAGTATCGGACAAGAGATTTTCAGCCTGAAGACTATTGTGGCTATTGGTTAGAAACAAAAGATGGTGTTATCTGGGCAATTGGAGATTCGAGATTGATGGAGGAGCAGCTAAATATGCCTCAACCGGATGTGATTCTTTTTGATTTCTCGGATAGTCAATGGCATATAGGCTTTGAAGGTGCTGTTCGTTTGGCCGATGCGTATCCAGGGGCTAAGTTGATTCTTTGGCATTGGGGTTGTGTAGATGCGGCGCAGATGAAAGAATTTAACGGTAATCCAGAAGATTTGGCCGCTAGAATTAAGAACCCTGACCGCATAATGGTTTTAGCGGCAGGTGAACCTTATAGGATGAAGCGATAGGAGGATGATCAAAGTGAACCAAGAGATTATTACTAAGGCAGGACAAATTGTTGAAAAAAATACAGGTGAAGCATCTTATTGTGTGTTGGCACTTATAGATCAAGAGGGTTATCCAACAGCATCCACCATATCAGCATCAAAAGCTGACGGTATCCATTGCATTTATTTCTGCACGGGGTTGGGGGGTAATAGAACCAATAGAATTAACAAATGTAACCGGGCAAGTGTTTGTTTTAACGCTGCGGACTACAATATCACATTAGTAGGCACAATGGAGATATTGACGGATTTGGATGTAAAAAAGGAAATGTGGTATGGTGGACTTGCTAATCATTTCAGTGGACCAGAAGATCCTAATTATTGTGTGTTGCGTTTTAAGACAGAACGTTACAATCTGTTTGTTGATTGGAAAGAGGTAACGGGTACATTATAAGTGAGACAATTACTATAGGAAAAAAAGGAGAGTTTGAGTATGTGGAAAGATATAAGTAGCCCTTGGAAAGAAGTTTTTCGATTGGCTTGGGAAGCCTACAAAAGGGGGACTATACCTATTGGTGCTATAATTACAGATGCAGACGGTAATATCATCGCTGAGGGAAGGAACCGAATATTTGATTTAGAGAGTTCAAATCCGTTAGCTGGAACATATATGGCCCATGCTGAAATGACAGCAATGATGCAACTAAAAACAAACGATCATCCAGATATTAGGAATTACATTTTATACTCTACAATGGAGCCCTGTCCGATGTGCTTTAGCACAATGCTTATGATGCATATTTGCAACTTGAAATATGCGGCTAGAGATGGATATGCGGGTGCCACAGAGATGAAGGATAAAACAGAGTACATGAAGAAAAAAGTTATGAACATTGAGCGTGGTAGTGAAGAAATGGAGATATTTCAGATCATCATGCAGACAGCTTCTAGATACAGTGGTCATAAAAATGATGTCGTACTAGATGCGTGGGAGTCGTACTGTTCCAATGGTGTATCACTCGGGAAAATACTATATGCTGAGAAATATTTTGAAGATGCTATTAAGTCTGAAAAGAGTATTGATGAGGTTTTTGATGCTGTGATGGAGCGATATGATCATATGTTTGGTGAAGTGAAACAGTCGCTCAGCATATAACAATTACATAGAAAGCAGGTAAGATGATGATAAAAGTATTTTTTGTGCGTCACGCCCAACCAGATCATGGATGGGAAGATGATAGAACAAGGCCGCTGATAGAAGAAGGGAAACAAGATACACAGGTAGTGATGCAGTTCTTAAAGGACAAAGATATTGAAAGATTTTACTGTAGCCCTTATAAGCGTAGCATGGATACCATCTCTGAAAGTGCAGCATATTTCAAAAAGGAAATTATTACAGATGAACGTTTGAGAGAACGAGAAAAAGGGCCAGATGGAAATAATCAGGGCATGTTTCAGAAACGGTGGTCAAATCTCTGCTACCATGAAGATGGTGGAGAATCTATTAGGATGGTTCAAGAAAGAAACATCGAAGCATTAAAGGAGATATTAGCTGAAAATAAAAGAGAAAGCCAGGATACGGCAGTTGTAATTGGCACTCATGGTACAGCACTGAGTTCAATCCTAAATTATTATGATTCAAGCTACAATTGTGATTCATTTCTCAGAATGATCGATTGGATGCCATTTATAGTTGAACTTGATTTTGATGGTGAAGTACTTGTAGGAAAGCAGGAACACGTTCATACTGAAAAAGTATTTATGCCAAAAACGCCACACCGTTTATAGCAGCCGATGTATGAAAGGAGGGATAGACTTGAATAAGATATTTCCAGTTGTAGCCCTATATGGTATCACCCATTTGCTAGTTGACGCAATCTGTGTAGGGACGGTTCTGTCACTCAGAGGTATAAATGTGTTGGATGACAAGGCTTTTGTCTTCTATATCGTTTTATACAATTTGATTGCATTTGGTACACAGCCTATTTTCGGTTATCTATGTGATAACTATAACAACAGTAAAATATTTGCTATCCTGGGTGTATTTCTAACCATAAGTTCCTTGTTATTTTTGAATTCGCCTTTACCAGTTGTGATCATTTTAGGAATTGGAAACGCACTTTTCCACATCGGAGGTGGCGTCCTGAGTCTGAACTTAACACCCAATAGAGCAACAGCACCGGGACTATTTGTTGCACCTGGGGCAATAGGCGTTTTTATTGCAACCTTTATTTCGGGCAGTATGATTGCTTTGATTGTAATTGCCGTCAGTTTGATAACTTGTATGTTGATCATACATTTTGTCAAGTTTGAAAGTTATGGAACCAGTGAAACAGAAGAACCCTCCATCGATAGTAAAGGAATATTAGTGATTATGGCATTGCTATTGGTAATCTCTGTCCGATCGATAGTGGGTGGTGCAGTAGCCTTTGATTGGCAGATTACAACGACAATGAAATTAGCGGCACTGGCAATGGTTGTCGTCGGCAAAGCATTGGGTGGCTTGTTAGGTGACCGATTTGGCTTTGCTAGAACGGGTGTAGGCGGGTTGTTGATCGCAGCACCTTTGTTAACATGGGGCATGAATAACTGGCTTTTAGGATTATTAGGACTGCTACTATTTAACCTTACAATGCCAATTACTTTGACAATTTTAGCCAATACCTTCAAGAAGTATAAGGGGTTCGCATTTGGCTTGACGACCTTAGCACTTGTTCTTGGGTACTTATTTAATCGCTTTTTATCTGGATATTACCACCAAAACTCAGCATTTATTATCGGCATCGTTCTGGTATCAGCCAGTTTATTGTATTTTAGCCTTGGAAAATGGACTATTTCAAGAAAAATCATAAGGAGAACACGCTATGATTAATTATCTTGGGATTTTCATGTTAAATATCGGGATTGAATTAATCGTAGCAATTCTTCTGCGATTCCGTTCTATGAAGCAAATGTCGGCGGTAGTAGCTGTCAATGGAATCACTCATCCAATATTGACAGTTCTTGTTCTATTCTTGATCAATAAGGGGTATTATTATTTTAGCTTGATTTTGGTGTTAGAAGCATTGGTAATACTGACAGAATGGCAGTTATTTCAGTTTTTAATTCGAAAAAAAAACAAGAAGTACTTTTTCCTGGCAGG
>CAZJIO010000181.1:0-5306 GCA_964546035.1 uncultured Eubacteriales bacterium
AAAAATAGTAAAACACACTTCGCAATGAATAAAAATAAAAAAAAATAAAATTTTTCTTGCATTATTATGAAATGAAATGTATAATTATAAGAAAGTTATGGAACAAATGCAAAGATCGAAAATTCCAAAGTATCATATAAAGAAAGGAAGTAATTTGGATGGAAATAATTAAAGGTGGCGTAACTGCTCCTCAGGGGTATCAAGCCTTCGGCGATCATGTAGGAATTAAAAAAGTTAAAAGAGATTTAGCACTCATTTTTAGTGAAAAGGAAGCAACCTTTGTTGGTACTTTCACAACGAATGTGGTTAAAGCGGCTTGTATTCAATGGAATATGGAGCGCTATAAAAATGGAGATAAGATATCAGCCGTAGTCATCAACAGTGGTAATGCCAATGCGTGTACAGGCGTTACAGGTGATGAACACAATGCATTAATGGCACAAACAGTAGCAGAGTGTTTTGGCTTACAAAAAGAACAAGTGGTAACGGCTTCTACAGGTGTTATTGGAAAGCTTTTACCTATTGATACCATTGTTCAAGGCATTAAAAAAGTGTCACTGGGCATGGATACTTCCTTAGAAGCTGGGCATGAAGCAGCAGCATCTATTATGACAACAGATACCTATGTAAAAGAAATCGCTGTAGAATTTACAGTTGGAGATAAAAAAGCCCGCATCGGCGGTATGGCTAAAGGATCAGGAATGATTCACCCCAATATGGCTACCATGCTGGCGTTCATTACAACAGACTTAGCCATTTCTAAGGAAATGCTAGAGAAGGCTGTTAAAAAAGATATTGAAGATACCTATAACATGATTTCTGTAGATGGTGATACCAGTACCAATGATATGTTTGCACTTCTGGCAAATGGTGCCTGTGGTAATGACCTCATTGACAGCGAAGGCGAGGCTTATGAAGCTTTTAAAGAAGCCCTTAACTATGTCAATGTCTTTTTGTCTAAACAAATCATTCATGATGGCGAAGGTGTGACCAAGGTCATTGAAGCCAAAGTCAGTGGCGCAAGGAATGAAGCAGATGCTAAACTTTTAGCTAAATCAGTCATTACCTCTAACTTGGTCAAGACTGCGTTTTTTGGTGCAGATGCCAATTGGGGCAGAGTGCTGTGTGCAATGGGTTATTCAGGCGCACAATTTGAACCGACGAAGGTGGCTCTGTACTACGAAAGTGGTGCAGGTAAAATAAAGTTACTAGAAGGCGGTCTTCCTGAAAAATTTGATGAAGACAAAGCTTTAGAAATATTAAAGGAAAAAGAGATCACAGTCTTGATTCAATTAGAAGAAGGTCAAGGCAGTGCAACAGCTTGGGGCTGTGACTTAAGTTATGAGTATGTGAGAATCAACGGAGAATACCGAACCTAATAATAAAGGATGGCCGAAATGGATAAGTATATAGAAAAAGCAAAAACATTAATTGAGGCACTGCCGTATATTAAGGAATTTAACAGTAAAATAGTGGTTATTAAATATGGCGGAAGCGCTATGGTAGATGATCGCATCAAAGAAACCGTGATAGAAGACATTGTTTTAATGAAATTAGTTGGCTTAAAGCCGGTCATCGTACACGGTGGTGGTAATGAAATCAGTGAAATGCTTAAGAGTCTAGGCAAGAAAAGCGAATTTATTAATGGATTAAGAGTCACAGATCAAGATACCGTGGAAGTAGTTGAAATGGTCCTATCCGGGAAAATCAATAAAGGTATTGTACAACTGATTCAAAATCATGGCATTAATGCTGTAGGTATTAGTGGAAAAGATGGTAGGACTTTAAAAGTGGTCAAAAAACAAACAGATGGCATCGATATCGGCTTTGTTGGTGAGATTACGGAGGTCGATACCAAACTGATTTGTTCTTTACTTGAACATGATTTTATTCCGGTTATCGCACCACTTGGAACAGATCAAGCCGGTCAAACTTATAACATCAATGCGGATTATGCTGCTTCTGCTATAGCTGGTGCACTAAAGGCTGAAAAACTCCTGTTCTTAACCGATGTGGAGGGTGTGTTGGCCGATTTTCAAGATAAAAGCTCTTTAATTTCTAAATTGACATTAGAAGAAGTTAAGGTGCATATGGCTTCAGGTATGATTTCTGGAGGTATGATTCCTAAAGTGGATTGTTGTGTTGAAGGGATCAAGGCAGGCGTGAAGAATGTCCATATCTTAGATGGTCGCGTAGAACACTGTATGCTCCTAGAAATATTTACACAAAAAGGCGTAGGCACAATGTTTGGTGAAAAATTCAATTAATAAGGGGTGATTCTATGAAGATGAATGAATTAATAGAACAAGGTGAAGCAGTCTTTACAAATAATTGTAAGCGTTATCCCATCGTTTTTGAACGAGGAGAAGGCGTCTATCTATTTGATATAGAAGGCAAGAAATATTTAGACTTCACTTCTGGAATTGCTGTGAATGCTTTAGGTTATCAAAATGAGCAGCTGAACACAGCATTAAAAGCACAACTGGACCGTTTTACCCATTGTTCTAATTTGTATTGGAACGAAGCAGGGATAACAGCTGCACAAAAATTGGTTAAATCCAGTGGTTTAGATCGAGTCTTTTTTTGTAACAGCGGTGCAGAAGCCAATGAAGCTGCTTTTAAATTAGCAAGAAAATATTCTAAAATGAACTTTGGAGAAGACAAATTTGAAATCATCTCCATGAAAAACTCTTTCCATGGCAGAACCATTGCCACCATTACCGCAACCGGACAAGAGAAATACCGTAAAGGGTTTAATCCTTTACTCCCAGGCTTTAAATATGGTGAGTTTAATAGCATCGAAGATATTAAAAGTCATGTAACGCCTCATACCTGTGCTATTTTGCTAGAAATCATTCAAGGAGAAGGTGGGATTATAACCATTGATCCGACTTTTTACAAAGCAGTTCGTGAATTATGCGATGAGCAGAACTTGGTCTTGATTGTAGATGAGGTTCAAACAGGTATTGGTAGAACGGGTAAAATGTTTGCTTATGAGCATTTTGGTATTAAACCGGATATCGTTTCTTTGGCAAAAGGTATTGGTGCTGGCATACCCCTTGGCGCTATCATTGCTTGTGAAAAAGTAGCTGGAGGTTTTGAACCTGGTGATCATCAAGCTACTTTTGGTGGTAATCCCTTTGCATGTACAGCAGCCAATGTGGTATTAGATATTCTCATGGAAACAGATCTCCTATCACAAGTTGAAAAACAAGGCGCTTATCTGAATGAAAAACTGACGGCGTTAAAAGCTAACAAGAAAAATATAGGTGATGTAAGAGGTATGGGCTTAATGCAAGGGATCGCACTGGAAAACTGTGATATTCCTGCAATTGTTGGTAAATGTATGGCTGCAGGATTACTTCTTGTAGGTGCTGGCACCAATGTCATTCGGTTTGTTCCACCTCTCATCATTTCACAAAATGAAATAGACGAAGCAATCAGTATCTTAGAGGCGCATATAGAATAAAGAATAAAAAAGGTGGCTTAGCCACTTTTTTTTGAACGGAGGACCCATGAACGCAAAAATTATTTTAGAAGATGGTACACTATTTGAGGGTAAAAGTTTTGGAGCTGAAGGCACGGTTATTGGCGAATTGGTTTTTAATACTGGGATGACGGGGTATCAAGAAATATTGACCGACCCTTCATATGCAGGGCAAATTGTCACCATGACTTATCCCCTCATCGGAAATTATGGCATCAACCCTTGGGATTTTGAATCGGAGAAGATTCAGGTTTCTGGCTATATCGTAAAGGAATATTGCGATACGCCCAATCATTTTCAAAGTCAAAAAACCATTAATGACTATTTGAAGGAAAATAACATACTTGGAGTATGTGGCATAGATACCCGAATGCTCACTAACAAGATCCGAACAAAGGGTGCAATGAAGTGTATGATCACAACGGAAGAAGTAACACAGGAGCTGCTCAATCAACTGGAAGAATACATATTTCCACAAGATATCGTGGCTCAAGTGTCCTGTAAAACGGCCGTTCACTACAAAGGCGATGGCGTTAAAGTGGGTCTTATTGACTTAGGACTCAAAAAGGGAATTGTTGAGCAATTGGCATATCTTGGGTGTGATGTGACTGTTTTACCCCATGATACCACGAGTGAAAAGGTTAAAGAGATAGGCGTTGAGATTCTCTTTTTATCCAATGGTCCTGGTGATCCAAAAGATGCCACTCAAGCAATTCAGACCACGAAAGAGTTGCTGGGTCAGATACCCGTTTGGGGTATTTGCCTAGGACATCAAATATTAGCCCTTGCTCTTGGCGCAGATACCTATAAGCTCAAATTTGGACATAGAGGCGCCAATCATCCGGTTATAGAGCTTGAAACAGGTAAAGTCTATATGTCCTCACAAAATCATGGTTATGCAGTTAAAGAGGAATCCATCACAGAAGGTATGGCGGTGACTTATCTGAATGTCAATGATGAAACCATTGAAGGTATTTCAAACGAAACTTTTAAGGCTGTATCGGTTCAATTTCATCCTGAAGAAGGACCTGGACCTGAAGACGCCCATTATATATTTAAGAAATGGTTAAACAGTTTTGAAAGGATAGGTGGACACAATGCCTAGAGATCTTAGCATAAAAAAAGTAATGGTCATCGGTTCTGGCCCGATTATCATTGGTCAAGCAGCAGAATTCGATTATGCAGGTACACAAGCCTGTAAATCTTTAAAAGAAGAAGGTATTGAGGTTGTCCTCGTTAATAGCAATCCGGCTACCATTATGACAGATGACAACATCGCTGATCACGTCTATATTCAGCCATTAACCTTAGAGGCTTTAACGTACATTATTGATAAAGAAAGACCTGATGGGTTGCTACCAACTTTAGGTGGCCAAACGGGTCTGAATATGGCAGTAGAGCTAGATGAAGCAGGGGTCCTTACCCAATACGGGGTTAAACTACTAGGAACCTCCTTAAAAGCCATTGAGCAAGCAGAAGACCGCGATAGCTTTAAAAAATTGATGCTTGAAATTGGTGAACCTGTTCCCAATAGTGCCATTGTCAATACCATTGAAGAAGGATTAATAGCAGCCAATGAAATTGGTTATCCAGTTATTGTTAGACCGGCCTATACTTTGGGCGGTCTTGGCGGTGGAATTGCAGATAATGAAACCACTTTAAGAGAATTTCTACACACAGGTTTAATGCATAGTCGTATTAATCAAGTCCTCCTAGAACAATCTGTTGCAGGCTGGAAGGAAATTGAGTATGAGGTTATGCGAGATCAAAACGATACTTGTATCATCATTTGTAACATGGAAAACCTTGATCCGGTTGG
>CAZJIO010000182.1:0-5297 GCA_964546035.1 uncultured Eubacteriales bacterium
TAGAAACTATTTAAACAATGCTTGCGGACGCGGGGTCATAACCCGCCATCTCCACATCTGGGATTTTGCCATCGGCAGAATCCCTTAAAAGATTGATACCATCGCTAAAATTAGCGGTTCCAAATCCTTCTTTATATCTATAATCCAAGCCATTCTCAAAAAACATATAGAGAACCGTACGTTTGTCTTCTAAATTATCACTGTTCCAGAGGGAAATGGGATTTTCTAATGCATTATAAACTTTGTTTAGGGCGGTTCCAAACTGTGCCTTTGTATATTTAGGTGTTTTTAGAACTTCATCAATCTCTGTCTTTCTATTGGAAAGTTTTGTGACCTTTTCTTCATATGTTGAAATAAGCGTTTGATTACTTGCTGATGAAATTCTCTCAACAAGCGTATCTATTTTTTCATCAATCAAACTAAGTTCTTGTTGTAGACTTTGCCCATATCGATTATCTTGACTTGCCAAAGTATGCCAAGCATCCATAAAGATGGCTTTAGAAAGTGCAATTTTGCCTTCTTCAAGCTTTGCTGTAGATAAGATGGCCTCAAATTCTCCGTGTACTGATTTACGTTTAGTCACTTTATAACGATATTGACAGCCTTTTGTCTGACACCAGTAATTTGGGTATTTTTGCGATCTGCCAGTGTTCCAACTTGCCCTAAGTGGTTTACCGCATTCACTACACTTCACAAAACCTCTCAGTGGAAAATCAGGAGAATAGGTCGCAACCATTTTAGGCTTGCTTTTACCCAGTCTTTTATTTTGTACGTTTTCAAACGTTTCTTTTGAAATAAAACCCTGATGTTGGCCATCTCTACGATCAACCTCCCAATCTGGGTATTCAATATAACCAGCATACAGAGATTTGCTTAGAGTAGCTTGCACACCGTGCTTCGATATAGTCTGCGACAAGCCATTTTCTTTAAACTTTAAGTTGATGAACTCTTGCACCTCAGTTTCAGAATTAAGCAGATCTTTTTCATATGCCTCAATAGCTTCTTTGAATATGCCAGCGTATGGTTCTCTAGGTACTAAAACTTTTCCGTGTTCCTTGCTTTTAATATGCTTGAGGGCTCGAGGAGGGCAAAAAGGCCAATAGCCTCTTTCAAGTCGTGCTTTCTGTTTTTGAATAACTTGCCTACGATTCTGTTTTCGTTCTAATTCTCCCTGTAAAGCCAATACTCCCTCTACAAACTCACCCTCTGGAGTATCCTCAAAGTTAAAATTCAAACACTCAAGAACTGCCCCTCTAGCTTTAATTAACTCCATTTTGAGCTTAAGATGAACAGAATAATCTCTAGCAAACCTCTTGAGATCATCAAAAATGACAATATATTCCTTGTGAGAGTTATTATCCAAGAAGGCTAACAACTCCTTCATTGCTGGACGGTCAAATAATGCTCCAGAGATACCCTTTTCTTCAAAAACTTTTTCAATTCTATAACCTTTTGCTAAAGCATAGTTTCTGCATCTTAGTTCTTGGCTACCCAACCCATCACCCTCATTAACCTGCCTTTGAGATGACACTCTACAATAAATTATGGCTGATTTTGCTTGACTATCCATTGTTTCCTTCCTGCAAAACAAACCCATTTCTATAGCTTTGTAACTCTTTTAAAGCTCTATAAAAGTGGTTCTCAATGGTTGTTTCATATCTGGCATAAATATCAAACATTGCATTTACTGCTTGCTTATCAATTTTGGGATCATAGCCAGCATCATTGAATTTAAGCGAAATATCAGGATTTGAAGGGTTTAGAGTAGACTGTATAAACTCATTTTCTGCTTTTGCTAAGCGATACATTCTCAAATAAGCAACTGCGATTCTCTCAACCATCATATTTTGAATAATGCCCTTGGGTTGTAGTTCATCGATTAAATCAGCTAGTAAATCTTGATACAGATCAGATTCATATTCAGAGATTAACTTGCCCCAAATACCGTGTTTCAAGGCGTTAAAACGGATTTTTTGTTTGCCCTCATCAGTCTTTACACCACCAAACTGGGCATTACTCTGATTTGCTAGTAGTTGTTTTTTTGAGATCATTTTCTTCAACCGTTTTTTTAATTATTCTTGTGCTGAGTGCGTAAAGAAAATCTCTGATATTTTCAATTTCCTCATCACTGTATTTACTATTTTTCAGATACGCTCTGCAATCTGCCACAGACAACATATAGGTTTTTCCCTATATGAATGCCTAGCCGTATGCAGTGACACTCAAGCTATTTTTTATTCAGTTGGGTTTTTCCCATACTGAGAAGGCTTTTGTTGAATTGTTCTTTCAATCGCAATTGTATTTCCTTCTGCTTGTACAATTGTGACCTTTTGATATTTATTTTTATTGATAATATCAAGCAAATCACCTTCAAGTGATTCTCTTTTTTTACCGTCAAACCTTTGAATCTTGCCATTGTCTAATTTCACTAACACCTCAATAAATTTGTTAAATCGAATGAAACTTAGTAGCTCAAACTCATCTTGAGTTAATTCTCTTAACAAAGGGAAAAACGGCTTAAAGTCCTTATTGGGGAATACCTTAGCCATTATTTTATTAAGGCTAATTACTATCATTGAGTTTGTGGATTTGATATTTTGCAAAACTTCTTGGAGAGGTGCATCTTGATTACTTAAAAGTGTTGCAAACCCATCAGGCATAACTAGCAGATGGACATCTCTTTTAATCATTGTTAAAAAGATGTGAAACTCTAATTCAAACTCAGGCCAGTCACTAGCAAATGGTATTTCAAATAGATCACTTCTAGCTTTTCTTATCTTATCCAACGGCAAGCCGAATTGTCTTAGTTCCTTAATAATCAGTGTCCATACGATATCTACAATACTGAATTTTCTCCATTTAGCATCATCATCACGATCATCAGGTAGCAAACCTAAATCAGTCCAGTGATTAATCACTCGATAAGATTCACCGAGTTCTTTGCTTGAGAAACGCTTTTCCGAGAGAAATCTTCGATAGGGCCTAGCCGTTTCAGACTCTAGGTAGTTAAAGATATGAATAGCATCCATACATTAAAGTATACATTAATGTAAGGTTTATGCAAATAGAGTTTTTCTAGTATGTTAGAAGCAACCTATCAGTGACAACTTCTGATTCGAGGGTCTCGCCATTCATTTGAAAACGTCTGAGCATTGATCTACCACAATTAACACTTGCAACATTTTTAAATAACCCATCTGGAATATCAATTTTAGGAACTTTTGATCCAGTTTTTTTTGTTCCGTCTATACTTAGAGCTACGAATACTCCTCTGTTCTTGCAATCTTGAATGCTTCTAAATAATCTCTGCAAGTCAAATTCTTGAGCACCATACACAATTGCCTGAGAATCAACATAGGGAGGATCACAATAAATGAGATCTCCTTTTTGTGCTCTATTCATTACTGATTCAAAATCTTCATTTAAAAACAATGTATTCTTAACTCTTGAATGCCATTCATCCACCTTACGGTTGAATGATTCAGGACTAATAGGCTTGTGAACACCACAAGGGGTACTCATATGCCCATCATTTTTTCTGAATCTTACTACCCCTCCATAACAAGATCTCGTCAAAAATAAAAAGTCTGCTCCATTATGATTTTTATTAAAACTATCTTTGATTTTATTGTAACCTGATCGGTGATCGCTAGGATCTGAATAATAAGTATTCCATCCATTTTTGTACCAACGCTTTACCTCTTCTGGTGAATCTACAAGGGTTTTCCAAATTTCAATTAATGGAGTCAGAATATCTGATGCCACTGCTTTATTTGGAGCAAGTGATGCTAATACAGCTCCACTACCCACGAATGGCTCAAAATATGTATTGTATTTCTCAGGAAAATACCCAATTATTTCGTGAGCAAACCGTTGCTTGTTGCCTATCCATTTCAATAACTGAGACTTAAATGGCTTTATTGTTTGCTTGTCTCGAATAAAACTAAATTGTTGTTGATTCATAATATTAATATATCCTATTTTGGGATAATCCGAAAGTGGGATTATAGTTAAATAGAGCAATGAAACATTTTAACTACCATCAAACACTAAAAGAACTACTAAAAACAGAACGATTGAGGTTGTCTATAACACAAGAGGAGCTCTCAACAAGACTTCACAGACATCAATCTTATGTAAGCAAGTATGAATCAGGAGAAAAAAAGCTTGATATATTTGAGTTATTAATGATATGCGATTGTCTCGAAATTAGTTTTGTGAGTTTTATTGAAAAATTATTGAAAGAAATTGGATATGAGAGCAAATAAAACCTTTTCTAAAATGCCTAAAAAGTTTTGGGCTAATGTAAGAACAATTGGAGAAACTCTCGGATATACGGAAAGAGGTGAAGGAAAAATCAAAGTTTTCACAATAGACGAAATTAAAGAAGCAATGACAAAAAATGAACTAGGCTATCTACACCTAGTAAGTGAAAGTGGGAAACTAACTGATTTAGGAGAAAATCTCCTTGATTACTTTGAGTACAGAGCTGATATTTTAAATAATACTGTCGAAAAAAATTTGATGAATGCTGATGAAGCCAGAGAACTATTTCAAAAAGTTTCAAATGGACATACATCAATATATTCTTATGCAATGAATAAGCAAAAAAAAAAAAAAAAAAAGATAGCTTACCTAACTGCCATAGTTGATATTCTGATCGAAAAAAATGCAAATGGTATGAGCTATGATCGTGATCCCAGAAGGCTCACTACATTCACAAGTACCACAGAGCCAATTAGAACACTTTCGAGAAGAGTTGATGGTTGTTTTCCCTCCGTTAAAAATCCAATCGCTGTTTGGGAGATCAAAGAATACTACTACACAACAACTTTTGGTAGCAGGGTTGCAGATGGTGTATATGAAAGTCTTCTTGATGGTATGGAAATTGAAGAACTAAAATTATCTGAAAACATTGAAGTTGAACACGTCTTTATTATTGATGCACATTACACTTGGTGGGACTGCGGAAAATCTTATCTTTGTAGAATTATGGATATGTTAAATATGGGCTATGTTGATGAGGTTATATTTGGTAGAGAAGTTGAGGAAGCTATACCTAGATTAACTCAAAAATGGATAAAAAGTTTATCCAACTAGTATCAATAAAAATACATCACATACCCATATGTGAGTAATTGTAATTGTTTTTAGTCAGGAGATTACTCAAGTAAGCACTTCTATCAAGCTCATCATTCCACTTGAATAGCCAAGTGATAAAGTGGTTCCACTTTTTACCAAGCATCTCCACTTTTTAAAATCTTCTATTGCTGTTGTTCCTTACTCATCAAAAACTC
>CAZJIO010000183.1:0-486 GCA_964546035.1 uncultured Eubacteriales bacterium
TAACACCAAATCGCTGTTGCTCATCTGTTATGACAAGGGCTAAGGCTTTGAAATGGACACCTTCTTGAATGATGGCATGTGTACCCACCACGATATGAACAGCCCCTGATCGAATGTTTTCTGTTGTCTCCAATTTTTGTTTTTTTGTCATAGAACCCACCAATAGACCGATTTGTATACCCAGAGGTTCTAGAACTTCTATTAGGGATTTGTAGTGTTGCTTTGCCAACACCTCGGTAGGTGCCATCATAGCGCCTTGATAACCATTTTCGTATGCAAAAACCAGCGCAAGTACGGCTAAAATGGTCTTCCCAGAGCCAACATCTCCTTGAACCAAACGATTCATCGTCTTAAGACCTTTTAAATCGCCCTTTATTTCTTCAAACACCTTTTCTTGTGCCTTCGTCAAGTGATAAGGTAATTGCCTGAGTAATTTCTCTACTTGGACCATTTGAGTAAATTGATATTGATTGTCCATAACATAAC
>CAZJIO010000183.1:501-5267 GCA_964546035.1 uncultured Eubacteriales bacterium
AACATAACAGGTATTTTTGAGCATTTTGAGCCCAAGTTGAAACATCAGAAATTCATCAAAAATGAGCCTTTTTTTTGCAACGTCTAGGGTTTCTAGATTCTCTGGTCCATGTATTTGTGACAGCGCATAATTGTACTCACAAAGTAAAAAGCGTTCTTTTATAGGAATAGGCAGTGGATCTTTTAGTTGACCACAACAATAGTTTAGCCCGCTTTGAATCCATTCAGTCAACATCTTTGCCGAAAGATCTTTGATCAATGGATAAATCGGAAGCAGTTGCTGATTGGCATCCTCATAGGCTTCTTCTCTTAGGACCTGTGGTGATTCCATTTGTAGTGATCCATACTTGAACACGACCCTGCCTTTAAGCAGCAGCACTTGATTCAAAATAAATTTGTTTTTCAAGTAAGGTTGTCTATACCAAGATATGTTCAAGGTTCCCGTCTCATCTTTTACCTTCATTTTAGTGATGATAAAATCTCTTTTGCCCATATTCTTAGGAACTTCGCATACTTTTGCTTCAATCAACTGTACTTCATTAACCATCAGCTCATTGATTTTTTTTCGATCTTTCTTCTCTTCATAATCCCTGGGAAAATAGTGGATTAAATCTTCTATGGTTTTAATATGCATACTTGATAAAATCTTTGCTTTTTTCTCGCCAATCCCCTTAAGTATCGTTACCTGCACTAAAGCATTCAGTTTTTTCACCCCCATAAATCAATTAAGGCCAGGCATATAGCCTGACCTTAAAGTTATTGCCTTTTTATTCTACTGATAAGATATAGTAATAAAGTGGTTGCCCGCCATAATGCATTTCTACTTCACATTCTTCGTACTTGTCTTGAATATACGTAGCTAATGCTTGAGCGGATGCTTCATCGATCTCTTGACCATAATAAATAGTCACCAAACCACTACTTTCATTAATCAACTGATCAGCTAGCGCTTTCACACATTGATCAATTTCTTTCTCAACAGCAAGAATCTGGTCATTCCCTATGCCTAAAATATCTCCTTGATGAATCACTTGATCGTTTAAGCTTGTATCTCGAACAGCATAAGTAACCTGTCCAGTGGAAACATCCTCTAAACACTGGGTCATTTGTTCTGCATTTTCATCAGCACTTTGGCCCTGGGTATAATTAATCATAGCTGCAATCCCTTGAGGAATTGATTTTGTAGGAATCACATGAATGGTCTTGTTTTCAACCAACTCTTTGGCTTGATTGGCAGCCAGAATAATGTTTTTGTTATTTGGTAAAATGAAAACATGATCTGCATTCACCTTATCAATTGCATTGAGAAGATCCTCTGTACTAGGGTTCATTGTTTGACCCCCTTCTACAAGTGTATCTGCTCCTAGACTTTTGAAAATTTCATTGAGCCCTTCACCGATAGAAATAACAACAAATCCATTTTCTTTTCTTTCTTTTTGTTGGGGCTCTCTGACGGCTTTTGTTTCTGATTCATGAAAAAGCTTATTAGAGTGTTGTTCTCTCATATTATCAATTTTTATATTGATTAAATCTCCAAGCAGAAGTCCCTTTTGCAGCGCCTTGCCAGGATCATTTGTATGCACATGTATTTTAATGATATCATCATCGGAAACTGCAACAACAGAATCCCCGATTGAGTCTAAAAAGTCTCTTAGTAAAAGTGTTTCTTTTTCTACCAAGACCGACGGTCTCGCTGTGATAATGAACTCAGTACAATAGCCGAATAGAATTTCTTCTGAAGTCTTTTGATTTTGTAGATTCACTGTTTCATGATCCGCTTCTATCTCAAACTCAAAATCAAGCACGCCATTATTTTCAAGAACTTTATAAGCGCCCTTTAAGATGTAGATAAGACCTTGGCCCCCTGCATCCACAACGCCAGCTTCTTTCAAAACAGGAAGCATATCTGGGGTTTTATCCAATATTTCTTCTCCGTATAATATAACTTCGCGAAATGTAAAGAGCAAGTCGTCTGAATCTTGGCACAACTGAGTAGCCTTATCTGCTATCGCTCTAGCCACGGTTAATATCGTGCCTTCTTTAGGCTTCATAACCGCTTTATAAGCTGTTTCAACACCTTTTTGGAGCGCATTGGCTATGATCATGGTATCGAGTTTTTCATGTTCTCCAATCTCTTTAGCAAACCCTCTAAATAGTTGAGATAATATTACCCCTGAATTCCCTCTAGCACCTCTTAAAGAACCGGATGAAATCGCTTTTGCTACTTGGCTCATGCTGTTTTCATCAACATTTTGAACCTCTTTCGCTGCTGCTAGAATGGTTAGTGTCATATTCGTTCCAGTATCACCATCTGGTACGGGAAACACGTTGAGTTCATCGACGTATTTCTTTTTTGATTCTAAATATTTAGCCCCAGCAATAAACATATTTTTGAGTATTTTTGAGTCTATACTTTCAATTGCCACTGGTTTGCCTCCTTCAAGTATTGCATAGTGATAAGATTTCGTTACCTTCTATTTGTATTAAACCCTACTCGTCTACTCGGACACCCTCTACATAAACATTAATTCTGCCAACTTTAATGCCAGAAAATTTTTCTACTTTGTATTGTACCGTGCTAATTAAATTATCCGTTACTGCGGTAATATTAATACCGTACTCCACAATAATATGCAAATCAATGTTAATCAGGTTGTCAACGAAGGTAACCCCAATACCTTTAGTCAGACTTTCTCTTTTTAATAGCTTTGCAAGGCCACTTGTCACATTAATCACTGCCATACCTACGATGCCATAACATTCGATAGCTGATAACCCCGCTACCTTAGCGATCACTTCTTTTTCAATGAGAATGCTTCCTAAATCATTACTAATTTGACCTACCATGCAAAAACCCTCCTTTTCACTGTTTTACTATGCTATGAAGCGTCTATTCCTGTTAAATATCGGCTTCCTAACGCGCAAAATAATCCATTTCAAGCTTTATTATAACATCAACTCTTTGAATTTCAAAACACTTTTTTATTTATTTTCATTTTTTGTAAACTTGTGCTTGCATTCTAGGAACTTTTTTGTTAGAATTGATTTGTTGTGAAGAATTGTATATTTTGATTTGTATGGTTCATAAACACATACAATCTTCAAATATTGTTATTTAAGGGAGGTGCCATTTTGGCTAAGTGTTCAGTCTGTGATAAAGGTATTCACTTTGGTATTCAAGTCAGCCATGCTCATAATAGAAATAATAAGCAATGGAAACCAAATATTAGAAATGTTAAAGCAATTGTTAATGGACAAGCAAAGAAAATTAAAGTTTGTACAAATTGCATGCGTTCTGGAAGAATAGAACGCGCTGTATAATTCAGCACAAATAATAAACTCAGGATTCATTTCCTGAGTTTTTTTATTTGGCTTTATAGAGCTCTTTAACTACTTTCTTAATAATAACACTTCTTAATCAAATACAACCCAACAACAAATACTAGCCCAGCTAGAATGAGTCCTAAACTACCTTTAGGCAATATCGTTATAACAATCATACCTATTGCCACAGAACATAAGGCAACACCGATAATTTTATTCTTCATAAACATATATTTGATCTCCATAAAGAACCCCTTTATGTATTATATGTTCTAAAAATGAAAATGCATGCTCCTAAGTAAAAAGACCTTCCATTATAACCAATAAACGTCTGCAAAAATGGATCCGCAAATGAGGAGCACAGCAATGCCAATCTGCAGAAACATATATCGGTTTTTTTGATCTCTATGTATTCTTTTGTAAATGCCCTTGTTAATAAAGGTTATTATTAATCCAATGATGAACAATGGGATAAAATATAGTAAAATCAATCCAAAACCTGGAGGAGGTGGTATTTCTCCTCCAAATAATGGTAAAACAGCATTTGTTTGATGGCTTTGTACAAATGGCAGAAAAATGACTAAGAACATTTCTTTCGCAAAAAAATAGCTGAACATACTGACAACCCCGTTGAATAATGTTCCATAAATAAAAAATAAGGGTTTATAATAGCTCAGCTCTATTGCCTCCCTGTTTTTGGCAGTGATAAAATCATAACCACAGCTACACATTTTGACATCCTGTGGGTACGTCTGATGACACAAAGGACAACTCTTCATAAAGCACCTCCATCACACCTCTTATTTTAGAATACTCGCCAAGATTGCATTGTTTTCAATCACCCAAATCCCCTTTTCCACACCTATTGGATCGTGTAAGGTGGTTCTTCTATTGGGTTTAATACCTGGAGCTAGTTGAATTCCCTTAATAAAATCTGATTTCTTTAGTTCAAATTGCTTAGCAAATTCAAAGAAACCCGTATCTCTTAAAAATACTTCAACCCGCGTTTCTCTGTGTTCTTGAACAATACTCATGATATAAGTAGCTAGTCCAACTTGAATACCGTGTAAACATGGTTTTTCTAAGATTTGGTCAAGGGCATGTGAAATCAAATGTTCGCTCCCACTAGCCGGCGCGCTGCTTCCAGCAATTTCCATAGCTACCCCACTCATAATAAGAGAACTACTTCTTCCATGAACAACTCTTCATGTATATAATTAAAGGGCAATCTGACCACGCTGTTAACAGATTTTTTTGCAATCATTGCGGCAAATTTATTCACCTTAGTCACACCTAACATTTCTTCTTTTTCCCAATCATACCCAGCTGTTACCTTAGAAACAATATCCCCTATTCCTGAGTAATAGAATTTTTCTGGTGCACTCCTCAGAATGGTCATGTCAGCAATAATACCATATGGCATGATGGATTTTACGCTGATTC
>CAZJIO010000184.1:0-5241 GCA_964546035.1 uncultured Eubacteriales bacterium
TGTACGGTGGTGTGAGAGGACGGTAAATAAAATAATTATTTACCTCCTACTCGATAAACCATTGAAGTCTTTGGCAAAGCAAGTTATATTAGAGGTATGAAGAAATATAAAAAAATATATATTGAAATAACCAATGTCTGTAACCTTCAATGTGGGTTTTGTCCGCCGACCCGGAGGCAACAGTCTTTTATGCCATTAGAACAATTTAGGCAGATTCTTGATGCGGTAAAAAAACATGGAGACTATCTTTATTTTCATGTAAAGGGAGAGCCATTATTGCATCCAGAACTCGGTGCTTTTTTGGATTTGAGCAATGAAAAAGGTTTCAAGGTTAATATCACCACCAATGGCACAAGATTAGCGGCAGTAAAAGAGGTGCTCCTTCACAAAGTGGCCATTAGGCAAATGAACATTTCGTTGCAAAGTTTTGAGTTTCAAGAGGAAAAAGACCAGGAAAACTATATGCAACAGGTCATGGCATTTGTTTTAGAAGCTAAGGCTCAAACGGATATGTATATTGAGCTGCGTTTATGGAATTTGGAGGAAGATGGTGTTTCAGAAGCGGGGGCACAGAGAAATAGTCGTTTGCTTAAAACCATAGAGAACGCCCTTGACTTGTCTTTTGAACTTCAGGAAGAAATATGTAAGGGGAAAGGGGTTAAGATTGCAGAACGGATTTATTTGAGCCAAAGTTATGAATTTGAGTGGCCAGAGCTGAATAAGGATGTTATAAGTACTGATGGGTTCTGCTACGGTCTTAGAAATCAATTAGCTATTTTGGTGGATGGCACAGTGATACCCTGCTGTTTAGACTCGGAAGGACAGATCAATTTAGGGAATTTTTTTGAGGTCGAAAAATTGGATGAGATCATCGACGGGGCAAGGGCCCAAGCACTTTTAAATGGGTTTTCAAATAGGGAAGTTGTCGAGCCGTTGTGTCAAAGGTGCGGTTATAGGAAACGTTTTGATTAACAAGATTAGTTAGATTTGTGTTGCAATGTGATAGGTGCAAGTGTAGAATGTACTGTGAGCTAGAGAGTAGTCTATTCTAGGAAAATAATTTTTGAGGAGATGGTAATATGGACGAAGTGCCCGAGAATTTGTTTCAGAATCAATTTAATTCATGCTACCATTGTTTACATATAACGGGCATTCAATGGTAGCCATAAGGAGGCCAACCATTGGAAATAAAAGACCTAAGAGAGCTAGTTGAAGATAAGAAGTTTGCCCAAATTCAGAGAGAGTTTGTTGAACTTCAAGAAGCCGATATGGCTGAGCTTTTAAACGATACAACACCGAAAGAGGCGTTGCTTCTTTTTCGTTTACTGCCAAAAGCGATTGCAGCAGAGGTGTTTGTTTACCTGGACATAGATAAACAAGCCGAGATTACAGAACTAATTAGTGAAGATGAATTAAAAGAAATCATAGATGAACTTTATTTTGATGATAAAATTGACTTAATCGAAGAAGTACCAGCTAATTTGGTTAAAAAAATTCTCAGAAATACATCGATTACGGAACGTACTTTGATCAATCAATTTTTAAATTATCCTGATCAGTCAGCAGGAAGTCTGATGACCATTGAGTTTGTGGACTTAAAAAAAGAAATGACCGTGGAAGCGGCTATTGCTAGGATTAGAAAAATTGGTGTTGACAAAGAAACCATCTACACCTGCTATGTAACGGACATGAAAAGAAACCTTGAAGGTATCGTGACCTTAAAAGAGTTGGTGTTGAGTGATCCCCATGTCATCGTTGGAGATATTATGACTTCGGAAGTCATTAGTTTTAATACCCATGACGATCAGGAAGAAATTGTGGGAGAATTCAAAAAATATGATTTTTTAACCATGCCAGTTGTGGATAAAGAAAATAGATTGGTGGGTATCATTACCATTGATGATATTGTGGATGTTATAGAAGAAGAAACCACGGAAGACTTTCAAAAGATGGCAGCGATGACACCTTCAGATGAAGACTACTTATCGATTAATGCCTTTACCTTTGCAAAAAGAAGGATTTCTTGGTTGATTATTCTTATGTTTACTGCAATTATGACAGAGTTCATTACGGACTCCAATAGAGTGCTTACCACTCAGTTTGCTATGCTTGTAGGTGTGATTCCTATGCTGATGTCCACAAGTGGTAACACAGGTGCGCAATCGTCTACTTTGATTATTCGTGGGATTACTTTGGGTGATATTCGTTTTAAGGATATGATGAAAGTCATTTTTAAAGAAGTGCGTGTTGGTTTTATGGTGGGGTTAACATTGGCGGTTCTGACCTTTTTAAGAATTACCTTTTTAAATAAGGATATTAAATTAGCAGTCATTGTTGCGTTTACACTGATTGCAACGGCGACTATAGCCGCATTTATTGGTGGAACCTTGCCCATTATTGCAAAAAAGGCAAAGATGGACCCAGCAATTATGGCCAGTCCTTTAATTTCAACCATCACAGATGCCACAACCCTTTTAATTTTTTTTACCATTGCTACGCTCGTGTTGAGGTAATAACACGCAGTTTTCTAAAGGAATATAACAGTTGCATTTGGTTAAGGGGATATGGTACAATAATTTCAGCTATTATTATCCTTTCTCATTCATTTTGTGAGATCTATTCTTTATTTATCCAACAATAACTCAACTAAATAAGAAACTCAAATAGATGACTTTTTTGCAGACAGTAAGAGAGTAGGTGCAATTGAATTTGTACGACTACTCACTTGTTTGTTGCGTTGGTTTGTCCAAAACGAAAATATAATATTTAGAAATACAAAGAGGTGAAGATGTGAGTACAGATTTTTCAGAGTTAACATTAGCTGAACTTAGACAAGCGGCTAAAGCACTAGGGTTAGTCAGTGTAACAGGGTTTAAAAAAGCAGAACTTGCTCAGTTGCTTACGGATGCAGAAGCAAAAAAGAAAGAAAAACTAGCTGAAGTAGAAGTCGTGGTCGCTGCACCTCTAGAGCTGGTAGAAGAGGAATTAGAGGAAGAATTTAATGTCACAGAGGAAATAGGAACTGAAACCATCAGCCCACGTAAAAAGGTGGATTTTGAGGGATTAGATAGTGGTCAACGTGCTTATGGTATATTGGAAGTCCTTCCAGATGGTTTTGGCTTTATTCGAAGCGATAATTATATGCCAGGAGACAGTGATGTCTACGTTTCTCCATCACAGATCAGAAGATTTAATTTGAAAACCGGGGATATGGTAAATGGCAACATTCGTGTGCCAAAGGAAAATGAAAAATTTAGAGCGTTACTTTATGTTCAATCCATTAATGGCGATACCCCTGCGAATGCGATTAGAAGGCCAAATTTTGAAGATTTGACCCCTATTTTTCCAAACGAACGGTTAAGATTGGAAACGGTAGCTTCTGATTATTCTACGCGACTTATTGACTTTATAGCGCCTATTGGTAGAGGGCAGAGAGGTATGATTGTTTCGCCTCCAAAGGCGGGAAAAACCACCTTGTTAAAAAAAGTAGCCAATGCTCTTACCACCAATTATCCGGAAGTGCATTTGTTGGTACTGCTCATAGATGAGCGACCTGAGGAAGTAACAGACATTAGAAGGTCTATCGTTGGGAAAAATGTTGAAGTCATCCATTCTACTTTTGATGAACTGCCTGAGCATCACAAAAGAGTTTCGGAAATGGTCCTTGCGCGGGCAAAACGTATGGTTGAGCAGAAGAAAGACCTTGTCATATTATTAGACAGTATTACCAGACTGGCAAGAGCTTATAATCTGATTATTCCCCCAAGTGGTAGGACGTTATCGGGCGGACTTGATCCAGCAGCCCTTCATATGCCTAAGAAATTTTTTGGAGCGGCTAGAAATATTGAAGAGGGCGGCAGTTTGACCATCCTTGCAACAGCTTTAGTGGAAACGGGTAGTAAAATGGACGATGTTATTTTTGAGGAGTTTAAAGGTACGGGTAACATGGAATTGGTTCTAGACCGTAAACTTTCAGAAAAACGGATATTTCCAGCTATTGATGTCACTAAATCTGGAACAAGAAGAGAAGATTTGCTTTATGATAAAGAAGAGCTAGAAGCAGTGACCAAGCTGAGAAAAGTAAGCAGTAATATGCGTTCGGAAGATGTGATTGATAGCATGCTCAAGATTTTTGTGAAGACAGAAACCAACAAAGAGTATATTAAAAAGTTATCTGAAAACATCCTAGAAAATTACTAAGAAGTCCTTACAGGAAAATTCATAATGGTTGAAAAAAGGACTTGCATGGGTTTATACCATATGTTATAATATAAAAGCTGTTTAGTAATTTGTAACATTTATTTCAAAAGTAAGATCGACGAATGTCGACATACAATATCAATTTATGTCGAGAAAGAGGTGAAAAGAATGAAAGCAGGAATTCATCCTAAGTATAATGAAACAACTGTAAAATGTAACTGTGGAAATGAATTTGTAACTGGTACGACTAATGATTCCATACACGTTGAAATTTGCTCACAATGTCATCCATTTTATACGGGTACACAAAAAGCAAATCAAGTACGCGGTCGTATTGACAAGTTTAACCGTAGATACGGAATTAAAGAAGAACAACAATAAAAAAGTTGAGGATTATCCTCAACTTTTTCTTTTTTCCACTAGTAGCGCATGGGTTGTACTTGTGCTATAATAGATAGGGTTAAGCTCCAATTAGGAACGATAAATAGAATAGGAAGTGATTTCGATGGCACGAGTAGATGTTGGTGGCCAGGCTGTTATAGAAGGCGTCATGATGAAGTTCAAAGATGTGTACGCTATTGCAGTTAGAAAGCCGGATAAAGAAATAATTCTTGAAAAAAGAACATATAAAAGTTTTACCAAGAGAAGTAAAATATTGGGTCTGCCCGTTTTAAGAGGTGCAGTAGCCTTTATAGAGTCCTTGGTCATGGGTATGAAAATCCTTACTTTTTCGGCGGAGTTCTTTGAAGTCGAAGGGGAAGAACAGGGTAAATTTGAAAAGAAATTAGAAGATAAATATGGCAAGAAAAAGATGGATGAAATATTAATTGGTATTTCTGTGATTCTTGCAGTGATGCTATCTGTGAGTATTTTCATTTTACTGCCTTTAGGGATTTCGCAACTCCTAAAACCACTTATTCCAAGTTCCTATTGGATCAATTTTATTGATGGTGCGATAAGAATTGCCATACTTTTAGGGTATATTTCCCTGATCTCCTTGATGAAAGATATTCAAAGAGTTTTTCAATACCATGGCGCAGA
>CAZJIO010000185.1:0-3961 GCA_964546035.1 uncultured Eubacteriales bacterium
GTCATACCTTGAACATCTCAACCTTGCTGGACATTTCTCACCATCACATCTCAGACTTTTTAAGTCACTCATCCCAAGCATCCTCCCAATATCTGCAACCATAATCACACATTGTAAGAAGTTCAGCTTGTTCATCACTCGTTGATATAGTTATCTTTTTATTTTTCACTAATAAATTACATTCACCCCAACCGCCAGACCTGCGAACAACCTTCCAATGCTTACAACTGAGGCAATATTTTTCTTGGAGGCTGTCCATTTTCTTCTTTTTTATGTTTTATTATAAATAAACCCTACTATTCCCCTGACATTCAAGCGTCCAATGGGGTCAAAAATACTTCTTATGCGATAATAATTACCTTGTCCTTCACGTGGGTCCCCAGTTCCTGTATTAAAACCAATTGTCTGATATAAACCGTTCTTAATAGGTTTAATAATTATCTCGATATGACCACTATAAGAGTTTGCTATCTTCCACACTAGTAGTTCTCCTCTTCTGGGTAGATATGAAGCATTTACACCTCTTATTTTTGCATCATCGAATATGGCGTTTGCTGATGCAGTTCTTTTGATAGGTATTGCAGTTTTTGTCTGCTCCAAGTTATGAACTGCTCTCTCGAAACACCAATAAACTCCTGCTGCACAGTATGGATAATTTCCTTTTAGCCCGACTGATTTTAAATATATCTCAATATGCGGTCCATCATTCCTATCCGTTAATTCTCTTAGTCCGACTTGTGTTTTGGCTACTATTATGACTTCTTTTATTATACTCTCATCGGTTGATAACACATAGCGAACCTGAGCATTACAGTTAAAGGTTATTATTAGCAATATGAATATAAATACTCTCAATTAATTACCATTTAATATGGTTAACACAGTTGATTGGTATGCTGCCAGAAAGACTAATCCAACAAGAGTATGCACTCCAATAAATACTGCCGCTATTACTCTTGCAAAAGCGTGTTGCTCTACACTGTTGAATTTTTTGTCGTCTCCTGCTGATAGCTTTTTAGTGAAATCAATACTGGTATATATGAATAAAGCTGTTCCTGATAGCGCAAGAGCTAACATCTCGATTAATACGAGCATAATTATCAGATTTACAAGTGTCCCGAAAAGTGAGAAAAATTTAAACAGAAATGCTAATGAGAGTAAAACAATAACAACCCACACGGCATATCTTTGCACAAAATTCCAAATGTTAGTCATAGTCATAATTATCCTTTCTGTGATGATGTTTGTGTTCAAATTTGATTTCATTGATATCTGTTTGCATAACATCCTGTCTGTCCTCGAGGGTGTTTATCCTAAGTTCGTGAGAGTCTATAACTTTGCTGTAGGTTTGGTTTTTCTCATCTTGCCGAGCAGCAAACTCTCCGAGTTTAGAGATAGCATCAGTCATTTCCTTTAACCTTGAATTTATGTTTTGAAGGAAAAAACCAATAACCAGCATTGCAATCGTTATAATTCCGGATAAAATCCACCATGCCAATGGTTCTTGACTCATCATTATTCCCCCATAAATAGATTTTCTTTTCCAACCCTTAAGATAGCCATCCATAACCCTTCATTATGGCTCTTAACAGGAGCCATACTGCCGTAGTAGAGATATGGAATTTTATCATACAGAATCTTCTTGGCAGCCTCGTAATACTCGATTATTTCGTCCTCAGAATTTTTGTTATTAGAAAAAATATAAATTGTATAAACCTGAACAGGATAATACAACCCCCCATCTTTCGGACCGAATGTCTCCTCACTGAATGCAATATAGAATGCTCCGTTATCAGCATAAGACTTTGCTTTTCTCTCTAATAATTCCAACGCCTCTTTTGTTTCCGGGAACGATGTTATTGCAATGTACGGGGTTCTATTTAATGCCATAAACCCATTGATTAAATCATCCCTTATCTTATTCCTTGTTTCAATGATCCCCATCACATCACACCAAGATTTATGAACTTCCTGTCGTCAAGGGTTTTGTTAGTTTTTATAACTGTGTTCGAATCATATAACTTTACTACCTCGACGTTTGCAAGTTTGATATCTCCTTCTGCAATAGCATTTAATTTCTGAAATGCTTTGTTGTACCTCACATAAACATCCTTCATCTCTTCGTCATCATACTTCCCTGCATAAAGATAATACAAAGCAATATCAAACACTACACGTTTCACAAAGTCATCTGGATTAACGATTGGGATTACATACCCTGCTTGAGCTGCCGCTCTGTCAAAATCTGCTGATGCATCAACTATAGCTGCATTTACTTTTGTTTCATTGATTTCATCTGGACCGTCTTTTTCTCTCGTTACGGCTTTCAAATCCTCTTGCTTTGCCCGTGCAAGTATGTAACCCAAATCAATATACATTGTTAAAACCCAATCTTAACAAGTATCGTTCCCCCAGATGAACCACAAGCTGTTAATGCCCTGCCGTTTTTTGCTGGTAATGTTAAATCAACTGTTAAGTTTGCTAATGCTCCGCCTGTTACTGTCCCATCGTGAACTGCTGCAGTGGGCACCCATTTAACTGCCTTGCCATTTGAATCCGAGGTTACGTCATCACCTACTGCAATAGCTCCTGCAGCTTGAACCTTAAATACTCCAATAGCGTGAATAGCCAATTCCTGTCCTTCATTAGCATCGTAAGCGGATATTCCAGCTGCAGCTTCGCCGGCTCCACATACTGAGCCATCTGCTTTAACAAATAGTTCTTTTGTAACATTTGCGGGAACGGGACCAGTTGCTGTAATTGTTAATACTTCATATTCAGAAAGTAAAGCCATTTTTTACTCCTCAATTAATTTTAGATATTGCTTAATTTGTTCATATTTTATGAGGTCGTTTTTATCGATCTCTATTATTGTTCCTTCGGGGATAATATTATGGTTGAACATCACATCAGTGCCTACAACCTCGTATTTCATATTTTTTTCCTGACTTTTTTTAATCTTTTTTTCCTCAGGTTTTGCTAATTCTATCATAGTTCTCCTTATGCGTTTGTATCGTTAAGAATATACATTGCATCAGCTTTGAGCAATGCTGGTGTCATTCTCTTCTTAACGTCAATAATTAGGTTTTTCCTTGCATCGTTTTCCCAATAAACTGTTACGTTTTGTTGTTCTTCACCTTTAAATACAAATGTATAACCTGCTGCCATTGTGTAATAACTTGCTTGATCCTTCTTGGTTTGAGGCACTCTTGCAATTATTAGATTGTCCTGCCAAATATCTGTGATAGTGCCTGTTTCTGGATTTTCAAGGAAATCCCCGCCAACTACAATGTTCTCTATACCATCAAATATATCGTAAATATGGTTGAGTGTTACTACCTCTCGGTTGTTTGGTCCGTGAACCTGAGTAATAACCTGCGTGTGATTTCTAAAAGATTGCCAAGCTTTTAAACCAAAAATAAGCGTGTTTGCTTTAATTCCTTTGCTTCTTAAAACGTCCAAACCTGTTTGAATTTGAGTTAGAGGTTTTGAATCTACATCGGACCATTGATCGTTACCTGTTAATGTTACTTTATGACCCGTTGGATAATTACTAAGGTTCTGCGCTATGTCAGCAACTTGACATTCTACTTCGAGATGAATTGCATCTGTCAATACTTTTGTATTATGAGACAACAGATCCAGCCCGGCGTCAGATGAGTTTATAGCATCAATCTCCCTGTGGTCAATTTTCATATCCAGCGAATACTCGTCAAGAACAATCTCGTGTGGTGTGATTTGACCTGGTTTTATTCGCATTGTGTCTGAGCGTAAAGCCCTTCTCATTTCTCTTCTTCTAAGGTGATCTTTGGCATACTCTGGTACTATGATTCTTTCTGTTTCGACTGGTACAATCGGGAATAAATTGCTACTAATATGAACATCGTTATCATATCCTAACGATATCTTAGTTAATACTTTAGATTGTCCAAGAAACAGATTATCAATAATTTTACTTCCT
>CAZJIO010000185.1:4016-5237 GCA_964546035.1 uncultured Eubacteriales bacterium
GAACTGCTTGTTCGTAGGGTGCGTCGGGGTGATTTATCAGATATTCCTCTGCTGCCCTATCCAACGAGGAATTAAAAGCAAGAGGATCTGTTGTAGTAATTGATGATTGATTATCTTTCATCTCTATCGGTTTCATTAGGTAATTTTGTGATTCCCTTGCTTCAATTTTTTCAATTTCTACATCGTAAAGACTCTTGCCCTCGACATCAACCAAGGTTTCTTTGTTCTTCAAAAGATGGATAAGATTTCGACGAAGTTTGTAATTATTCTCTTCTGAATTCTCCCCAGCTTTTATTTTGTCTTTCAATCTCGCAATCTCAGCATCAACTTTAGACTCGATTACAGCATTATTAAGTTCCTGTAACCTCTCATTTGATACCATAGTTTGTGATTTCAAGTTTTCAATTTCTGCGTGTTGCTTAGCTACAGTAGCTTCTAAAGTGGATTTTTGCGATTGCAGTTCGGTTATTTCTTGCTCTAACTTACTGTTTTTCGCAATAGCTTCTTGTAAATCCATTTCTTCTCCTTCTTTTAGATTGGATAAAATATTATTAAACATATTTTCATATTCATCATCAGTTAATATTTGTGATAATTTTTTCTTGAACGAGGCACCATTATTAGCTGGGAGAGGGACAATTGAGATTTCAGCGAGTTCTGTTTTTGTAAACACATCAACTTTCTCTTTGCATAATGGTATTTTACCCTTCAACGAAGGGGTTACTGGAATAGATTCACCTTCCTCGAGAACATACACCCCGATGGAGGACATTTTCATTACATTCGCATCAATTAATTTTTTAGTTAATCTACTTTCCTCACTTTCTTCGTGAAACCAAATATCCGCATAAAGTTTTTCATTTTCACTGAATACATTTGTTGCTATTCCGATAGGTAACCCTTGATGCCCTAATAAGATTACAGGATTTTTCATAAATTCTTTGAAATCTATGCCGGATGTAATGATTTTCCACCCATTCCTGTTGATCCTTTCGTCGCTTACACAAAAGCGATAAATCTCTTTACCATCATTCTCTTCGGTGAGTTTATTTACTAAGTAACCTTGACTAATTGAACTTTTCATAAATAGCCTATAATTATCACAATTCAAAATTAATTATGCACAAATGACAATCTTTCCTGCTATTTGTCCCGCTATTTGTCCTGCTATTTGTCCTGCTATTTGTCCTGCTATTTGTCCTGCTATTTGTCCTGCTATTT
>CAZJIO010000186.1:0-5136 GCA_964546035.1 uncultured Eubacteriales bacterium
TTTATAGTACAATAACCGAAATCACAGAGGCGTGCAAAATCGACCTCACACATGAAGAATGGTTCAAGTGATATCTTCTTCTGGAAAATTCTTACTATAAGGAGAAAACTGAAAATTATGAAGATCACAGTTATATGGTCAAGTCCCAATAAGGATGGATTAACGAACACTGCAGCCAGACAGTTCATGAAAGGGTTGAATAATTCAGGTGCGGAAATAAATGAAATATGGCTCAATAAAACAAAAATGGAACATTGTAGAGCATGTGGAAATGGATGGGGAAACTGTGAGAAACTAGGCGAATGCATAATAAACGATGATTTTATGGATGTTTATGGCAAAGCATGTGAGTCAGATGGTATTGTTTTTGTTTCTGCAGTATATTGGTCTGATATGACTGAATGCATGAAGGCGTTTATTGACAGATTAAGAAGGTGTGAAGCAACAAAAAATCATTTTCTTGAAGGGAAAAGATGTATTTTAATTGCCTGTGCAGGTGGTACAGGGCGAGGTACAATGGAGTGTCTACATCAAATGGAACAGGCCTTGACTCATATGGGAATGAGAGCTTATGACAGAATACCCGTTATCAGATACAATGTGGATTATGTATTACCTTCATTAGAAAAAGCAGGTGAGGTATATTGCGATAAGTTAGAAAATGGTTTTAATATGTATTATTAGAAAAGAGATTATAATGTGTTGAATATTTTAGTGTCAATGATATTACCGTAAATGTTGATCAAAGATTAAATGTTTTCTAAAGGAGGATCACATGAGTAAATTAGTACATAGAAAAGCAGTACAAAAAATACGTTTTACAGATAGTGAAGGAAATATACTGTCTAATACTTCTGTAAAAATTAAATTAATGAACCATCAGTTTCTGTTTGGTAGTGGGGCATTTGATTCGCTTCCAGCAACATCAGAAGATGATACCGAGAAAATAAATTTATATCATGACAAGAAACTCCCTGGGAGAAGCTTTTTCGAAAACAGAATGGATAAGTGGTTAGAAGTATTTAACCTTGGTACGCTTCCGTTTTACTGGGGACGATTTGAACCTAAAGAAGGAGAGATTCTAACAGATAGCAGAATGCGAGCTGCCAAAATGTTGCAAAACAATCATGTTAAAGTTAAAGGACATCCATTATGTTGGCATACGGCCTGTGCAGACTGGCTGATGGACTATGATAATGCAACTATTTTACAGAAGCAACTTGATCGTATCCATCGAGAGGTTTCAGCATTTCGTGGTGTAGTGGATATGTGGGATGTCATTAATGAAGTAGTGATCATGCCTGTCTATGACCGATATGATAATGCGATTACACGTATTTGCAAGGATCTTGGTAGGGTTCGACTTGTAAAAGAAGTATTTGAAGCGGCAAAAGCAGCAAATCCTGATGCCATATTACTGATCAATGATTTTAATTTATCTGAAAGTTATAGACAATTGATTGAGGACTGTTTAAATGCTGGTGTTCCTATTTCAGCAATCGGAATTCAGACACACCAGCATCAAGGCTATATGGGGCAAAAGAAATTAGAAGATATCCTAGAGAGATTTTCAACTTTTGGGCTACCTTTGCATTTTACAGAGAATACCTTGCTGTCTGGAAATATCATGCCAGCGGATATTGTGGATTTAAATGATTATAAGGTGGATGAATGGCCATCTACTCCTGAAGGTGAGGAAAGACAGAAGAAGGAATGGGCTCAAATGTATCGTATTTTGTTTGATCATCCTTTGGTAGAAGCAATCACTGGATGGGATTTTGCAGATGGGGCATGGTTAGGCGCACCTAGTGGGCTTATGCGTAAGGATAATACGACAAAACCGGCATATCATGAATTGAAACGTCTGATTCACGAAGAATGGCATACGGAAGAGGAATTGGGAACAGACGAAAATGGAATTATTACCCTTGAAGGTTTTAAAGGTGAGTATGAAATTGCGCTTCAGGGAAAGACGATAAATTTTGATCTTAATGGCTATTCAAATGATGGGGTAGTAGAAATCACAGTATAGTGGAGGGAATATAATATGGCACAAAATGTAATGATCACTGGAGCGGGAAGAAGGTATGCTCTTGGATATAGTATGGTACTTCGTTATCTGGAGAATGGAGACAAAGTAATAGCTACTGTTAGGAAAAGAAGTCAGGACTTAGAAGATTTAATGGAAAAGTACCCAGATGATTTGGATATCCTTACAATGGATATAGGTAATACCGAATCTGTCGAACTGGCACATAAGGTACTTTCAACTAAGTTAGATCATTTAGATTTAATTATTAATAACGCAGTCACTGTTTCACCGGATTGTGATAAGGGTTTTTTTGAAACGAATTTTGATTATATAGCGAATACCATAAATGTCACAACTGTAGGGGCAATGAGAGTGATTAAAGCATTTTATCCAATGCTTAAAAAGAGTGAAGATATAGGTTTGATTATAAATATATCTTCTGAAGCAGGCAGTATTTCAAAGTGTTACAGAACAAATATGATAGATTATGGTATGGCGAAGGCAGCACTTAATATGGCAACGATGAATATTGCTAATACCTTAAAGGATGATGATCAGATTAATATTTTTTGTGTACATCCGGGATGGATCAGAACAGATGGAAAAGAAGATAATCCGGCACCACTTTCGTCATATGAAGCTGCAGAAATATTGAGAAAACTGTTTGTAGAAAAAAGAAATGATTTAACCGGACCTAGATTCATAACCAATGAGGGTAATGAATATCCATTTTAGTCTTAGCATGGTGGTATTGGGGACGAACGTGAATCACTCGGGATGCGTACCAAGGGTCATACCAATTATAACCTTCATAGATAATTAAGTGAGCTTATAAACGAAAATAATGGGAATAGATAACTTTTTATCGTATGTTCTTTATTATGTTGGATCATGTTCCAAACTAGATTATATAAGTTGGCCGCGGTTTATAGAAGATTACTAGTCTATAAGTCGTGGTTTTTTATCTGCTAAAATTGATAACACCTTTTGGTAGCTTTTAAATGTTGGATTGATAATAGGAACACTTTTTACTGATGTATTTGTGAATTCAAAAGTGCGTATTGTTATCAATCGAGAGTGTGTGTGCCAAGTATTGGGATAATATAAAGATAAGGTTAAGGTTATTGATGCCATGAAGAAAAACATTGAAGACGTAATAAAAAGCTTAAATATTGGTATTGGGAGCCGAGACTAATAAGGTATTTATCAATTACATATCATTAAGATGAAAAAGTATTTAATTATAAAATAAATCAATAAATAAAAAAACGTTACAATTATATTACGATTTGAATATAAAGTTGCTTTTGTAAAATAGTAGGTACATACTAAGGCTGACTCTTCTGATTGCTTAGAAGAAGAGGTATCTGGAAAGGTTAGTTTTAAAGACGACAGCAGTATACAGGGACGGGAGTTATAAATAAAAGAGGGTGAGTAAGATATGACAGATAAAACACTTAAGCGATACATTATTATTATAGCAGTGATTGTTGCGCTAACAGCTGCAGGCAATATGATCTATGCATCATATCAGGTCATTCCTGAACCGTTGTTTACACAGATAAATGATGAGATTGTTTTCAATGAGACTTTTGATGAAAAGTTGACCATCTCTTATATTACTAATAACAGTGACACAAGGCGGCTTGAAGCAATTAGTTTTGATGGATTAGAAACATCACAGCTAGTAAGTCAAACCCGTTATTCCGGAGGTTTCTTTAATACGAGCGTTACAAATAATAATCCTTACAACGACATTATAGGCAGATACTATACGTTGAAAAGTGGATATATTGATTTACACTTAACACAAACTGATATTGACATCATGGAAGAAAAAGGCAGCCTGACTTTTGGAACAGGTACTGCAATGATGAGTGATGGCACAGTCATGCAAGTTTCATTTGGTCGTATCACCATTCATACCATAGAACACTTGGATGAATACAGGTTAAGGGAAAGTGCTGGTGGGACCAACGACCATTTCACTGTTGATTTCAAGACAGAGAAACCAATCCATATCACATCACTGGATCTGTTAACCATTGAACCCCATAGGGATGCTATAGATATGAAACTTACTGTAGATTATGATAAGGTTTATACATATGATGAGTTGATTATTCGAACAGAACCCATATTAGTTAGCAGGAATTTTCAAATGGCGTATACCGCCGTGAAGCCTGACATTTCAATGCAATGGCGTTTCAATATGATTTCTATGGATATGACCTATGAAAAAGACGGTGAATTACATAATTATTGGATTTACTATCCTTTTTATGGCACAGGGATGGATGAGACCACAGTTGAAGCGTATGTAGAATTTTGGAGGGCTCAAAATGAATAAAAGTTATAAATATCTTTTGAGTGGATTCCTACTGGTTATGCTAGATATAAATATTGGCAGTTTTGACATATTGCCGGATGTGCTTGGGTACATATTGGTTTTTTCAGGACTTGGAGAGCTTCATTCTTGTACAGGGATTGAGTCTTTTAGAGTCGCCAGACTATTATCAATCGTATCGGTTATAGGTGCGGTTTTTGAAATCTTTACAGGAACCTTCGGATTGATTCATATGAGTGCTTTTATAAGATATACAGTGACTGTTTTTGGTGGACTGAGCGAGCTGTTGCTGGTGGTTTGTATCTATCATGGTATGACAGCGCATATGACTATGCTAGAAGAAATCTCTTTATCTAATCAGTTCGGTATTGAAAATAAAAGATATGCGGTGATACAGGGCTTGTCTTTGATCGCTATGAGTTTTTCATTGAATATGACTAAAACTGGTGGTGGTGCCTATTTGATTGCGCTGTTAGTGGTAAGCATTATTATGCATATAAGGTTGCTTATCAATTTTAATGTTGTAAAGAAATTGAAGTAGTATAGTAAGCAATAAAAAGACCATACGACCGCAATCGATTGCGGTCGTAATTTTAGTAAACTGCCTTTTGGCAACACTACATATTATGGCACTAGCTTTTTCTTCCCCATGCAGAAGCTGGTCATAATAGGTAGAAAAAAATATTGAAAATGTGTCATGTTTTGACTGTTAATATTAAACCTATATGATATAATATTTGTATTGAGGTCGAATGTA
>CAZJIO010000187.1:0-1546 GCA_964546035.1 uncultured Eubacteriales bacterium
TTTAAAAGAACTGAGGAGGCTGCGTTTAGAGGAGGAAACTCTTCTGAAAAAAAAGCGAGAATCATCCACAGCCTCCGAGGAGATTTCAAACTGAAAGATATTCTCGCATTCACAGGTTTTCCTAAAGCAACCTATATGTACTGGCAAAAACGCTTTGATAGAGAAAATCCAAATGAGGATCTTGAGCAAAGAATCCTTGAAATTAGAAAAGAAAACAAAGATTTTGGTTATCGTCGGATTTATGGAGAATTAAGAAAACGGGGACTCATTGTAAACAAGAAACGTGTTCAAAGAGTTGTTCAAAAACTTGGTTTACAAGTTTATTCGTTTACCAGAAAAAGCCGTAAATACAGTTCTTATAAGGGCAAGGTGGGTAAGGTTGCTTCGAATAGAATTCACAGGAGGTTTGATACTCATATTCCGCACCAAAAGATTACAACAGACACCTCTGAATTTAAGTATTATGATATAGATGACAAAGGAAGAATGATCATCAAGAAGCTCTATCTGGATCCATTTATGGATATGTACAATAGAGAAATAATTAGTTATGGTATTTCACAACGACCATCTGCTGAGAAAATAATGAATGCTTTAAATGAAGCCATAAAAATTACAAGCGATTGTAAATACAGGCGTACATTTCATTCAGATCAAGGATGGGCTTATCAAATGAAGGCTTATAGTTATAATCTGAATGAAAATAAAATATTCCAAAGTATGTCCCGGAAAGGAAACTGCCATGATAATTCAGTAATGGAAAACTTCTTTGGAATTATGAAACAAGAAATGTATTATGGTGTGGTTTATTATAGCTATGAGGAACTGAAAGAGACAATAGACAAATACATAAAGTATTATAACGAGAAACGAATCAAAGAGAAACTAGGATGGATGAGTCCTGTAGAATACAGGCTCAGCCACTTGGCTGCATAAAGCAATTGCGTAGCAGTTAAAAACTACTACGCAATAAAGTCTAACTTATAGGGGTCACATCAAAAATCGAGGGCCTTTTAAATTTATCTTTTTCTACCGGCATACTTGCTGTAATGACTGGTTGGCTGGAGGTGATGATAAATCACTGATATAAGTAAAATGAAGGCAAAGATTAAAACAATCAGGAAAGGATTTGATTTTGCTTCTGATAATTCTTCTTTTTGATGATCGATATTTTTTTTGCTATCCAAATGGATCTTTTGCAGGACAACATCGGCATATATAATAAGTTCATCTCCGATAAAAAGACCAGTAGTACCGACGACATCCCCTGGTACTGTGGACTCATTTAAGGACTCTGTAATGTTTGTTTTGTAAGTGATTGCACTTAATGCTTGATCTGTATTTAAAGAGACCATTATTGGCTCTTTTAAAGTAACTGTTGCCTCACCAATGACAGCTGTTTCATCTGTTATTGGAACAGTAGATTCATAATCAGATACTTGGATTTCAACACTTCTAAAGGCTTCATAACCGTAGTCTAATAGGTGGTCAGTATCGGGGTAGAGTGAAGAATTTTCAGATTTCATAACAACCGCTATTAAAGTTT
>CAZJIO010000187.1:1564-3791 GCA_964546035.1 uncultured Eubacteriales bacterium
AGTACCTCGTCTTGACATTGTCACTAGTGTGTGTCCAGCTTCAGTGGTATATCCTGTTTTCCCAGCGATTACATCTTCCCTAAAAATAGTAGCATCTCTTTTGGGATTCACCATTTTATGCTGTTGATAGAGATAGCGGATTTCGTCTACTTTATTAGTAGGGGGGATCTGATAGGTGATATCTTTCATAACCTTCAAGAAGTAGTCCTTTGCCAATAACTCTTTTGCAATAAGGGCCATATCATAGGCGGTTGTATAATGATCTTCATCATCTAAGCCGTGCGGATTGATAAAGTTGGTGTTAATGGCTCCAAGTTCTTTAGCTCGGGAGGTCATTTTCTCGGCAAAAGCATCGACAGAACCGCTTACTTTTTCAGCTAGACCATTAGCCACTTCATTTGCAGACATTAATAAAAGACCATGAACAGCTTGATCAAATGTAATGATTTCACCCTCTTGCATACCAATATGACTGCTACCAAGTTCAATGCTAAAAACGGAATTGTGAGAAAAGGTAATGGTATCTTCTGGGTTAAGGGCTTCGATTGCTAGAAGAGCTGTCATGAGTTTAGTGATACTTGCAGGATGACTTTTAACATTTTCATTCTTTTGATATAAAATTTGACCAGTGGTGCCATCTATCAAAACAGCAATAGGAGCACTGATATTAGGTTCTTCTACCTTGGCGAGGACGATATTGACATTAAATAGACTTAGCAAAAAGGTACACAAGGTGATACTATATAGTAAGCGATGATTTTTCATTTTAATGGAACTCCTTATAATTCTAAAAAGTAGTTTATCACAGCTTTACTGCATATGTAAAGTAGAGAAAAAAGGGTGCAAATGATGTAAAATTAAAAAAACCCTTGATTATCCCACTAAAACATGATAAAATACGTCCATAGAGAACAAATGTCTTTGTGAGAAACACATTTCTCCTTGGATGTTTACAATAATAAAATTCTGAATTGAGGTATTATAATAATGGAAAAGAAATTAAAAGTCGGTATTGTAGGCGCTACTGGTATGGTAGGCCAAAGATTTATCAGTTTACTTCACGATCACCCATGGTTTGAAGTGGTTTGTTTAGCGGCAAGTCCTAGATCTGCTGGTAAAAGTTATTATGAAGCAGTAAGCAACAGATGGGCACAAAGCATCGAAATTCCTGAGTTTATAGGAAATATGATGGTAGATGATGCATTAAATATCGATAAAATTGCAGGATTAGTAGATTTTGTATTCTGCGCTATCGATATGGATAAGCAAGCAACTAAAGAACTTGAAGAAGCTTATGCAAAAGCAGAAATTCCAGTTGTATCCAATAACTCGGCTCATAGAGGCACAAAAGATGTACCAATGGTTATCCCAGAAGTCAACAACGACCATATCAAAATTATAGAAGCACAAAGAAAAAGATTGGGAACAACTAAAGGATTTATTGCTGTTAAACCAAATTGTTCCATACAAAGTTATGTGCCAATTCTCAACGCTTGGAAAGAACTAGGTTTGAAAGAAGCTGTTGTATGTACGTATCAAGCAATTTCTGGAGCGGGTAAGACTTTTGAAACATGGCCAGAAATGGTTGATAATCTTATCCCTTATATCGGTGGAGAAGAACAAAAAAGTGAGCAAGAGCCACTTAAAGTTTGGGGTCAAATTGAAGGCGATGTGATTGTGAACGCTTCTTTACCTGTTATCTCTGCACAGTGTATTAGAGTGCCTGCTGCTGATGGACATATGGCTGCTGTTTCTATCAAATTTGAAAAAGAAACCAATATTGAAGAGTTAATTGGCTTATTGAATAATTTTGTGGGAAGACCACAAGAACTTAATTTGCCGACTGCTCCTAAGCAATTCATAAAATATATGGAAGAAGATAATCGCCCACAAACTGGTTTGGATAGAAACTATGAAAATGGCATGGGTATCACAGTTGGTCGTATTAGAAAAGATCATATTTACGATTATAAATTTGTTGGACTATCTCACAATACTTTAAGAGGGGCAGCTGGTGGTGCGGTACTGATTGCAGAATTATTAGTAGCTGAAGGATATATTACAAGTAAATAAGCATTTCATTAAAGGAACACTTCGGAAAAGGAAGTGTTCCTTTTTCTTGACGAAAAACGCATTATTTTCATACAAAAGTCACATGTGTTCTGTATGATAAAATTAGTTGCGCGAAATTACTGAGGTGTATTTAATTTTTTTATCTTGCTTTAAT
>CAZJIO010000187.1:3849-4821 GCA_964546035.1 uncultured Eubacteriales bacterium
CATTTAATAGATTTAATAGGTACTTCTAACTAATTGTAATTGTTTTCCATATAAGGTATAATAACCTGACATAGTGGCTATAAGTGCTTAAATAAAAATTTACAATAGTTTGTTGATACAAAAAGGAAATACAGAATTTGTATTGAATTATCTATATATGAGGGAATGTGTCTTTTTTGTGTCCGACTGTAATATATACATAAGAGGAGAGTAAAGATTAGTGGAAAGCTTAATGGTGGTGGATATGGAGAAGATGATCAATTCCATTTCAGGCGTCATCTCATCTAAAATTATTTTTGATCAATTTGAACAGATTGAGGAAATCCATGTTGTGTCGTATAACAATAGGACCCCCAAACAGATTTCAAGGGATATCCAGTCTTTATTCATTGCTCAATTAGATCATAAGATTGACTACAAAAAAGTCAGTGTTGCTCAAGTGCATGGTGAAGAAAAAACTGAAAAAAACTATCGATTCGCAATTGGGGCAATAGGGTATTGCTTGATTGATAATATGGTGGAAATTAAGGTCATCTTAAAAAAGGGTGACGAGTCATTTGAATCTACGATTCAAGGACCCAATTCTAAAAATAATATTTATAGACTTGTTGTACAGGCAACCTTAGAATGTGTACATAATTTCCTAGGAAGGCGAGATGTCTTTATAGTTGAAGATATTGAAAAAATAAGCCTAGCTAAACAAGAAGTCATTACAATAGCAATTACATATCTATCCGAAGATAAAGAAGGACTGTTGGTAGGATCTGCTGTCTTGAAAAAAGACGATTATGAAGCCATTGTTAAGGCGACATTAGATGCTGTAAATAGAAAGGTTCTTCAGTTAGCAGATTAAAACTTGTTAGTAAGTTATTTTGTTATTTATTAGGTCGGCACTTTTATTTCATAATTTCATAGCGAAGCGATATAGCATGCTATACTAGCGGATTAGCACAGCCTACAGAAAAAAGGGAG
>CAZJIO010000187.1:4856-5091 GCA_964546035.1 uncultured Eubacteriales bacterium
AAAGCAAAAGTAATGGGTTTATTAGTGGCAGTATTATCATTAATTTTAACTGTTGGAGCAGGATACACCTGGAGATAACCAACTGCCGGCCTAATTAAATATAAAGGAGAAAAGTGGAATGAAAAATATGCCAATAAAGTTGAGAATTTATGTTGCCTTCATTATTTTATTGGGTTCAATTTCTTTAGTAGTAGGTATAACAGGAATTAATAGTGAACAAATACCAAGTTTAATC
>CAZJIO010000188.1:0-5002 GCA_964546035.1 uncultured Eubacteriales bacterium
AGAATAGTTATCAGCATTCCCAATGAATCTTTGCAGCATTTTCACCTGCAATTCTACCAAACACCAAACATTCTGTGATTGAACAGCTTCCAAGACGACTAGCACCATGAATTCCTCCAGTGACCTCACCAGCTGCGTATAGCCCTTTTATTGAATCTCCATATTGATTGATTACTTCACCCTTTTTATTGATTCCTATACCGCCCATGGTGTAGTGCACTTTTGGCCAAAGACGAATCGCATAAAAAGGTGGGTACATGATTTGTTTAGCTTTTTCAATAAACGGTTTATTAAATTCTTGATCTGTGCCTTCTACTAAAGCATGATTAAACTTCTCAAGGGTTGCTTCAAGCATATCTATTGGCATTGCATAAAAGGCTGCTAAAGCACTTATGTCGTTAAATGCCTTCACAATACCTTTTTTTAGGCATCGATCTATGGACCAGCCTGAGGCTTTCACAGCTTGCGCATCTGCAATGCCTATGCAAGGATGACCTATTGTTAGCATCTGATCCGACAATGATTTTCGATCTGCAAGCTCATTCACAAACCTACACCCCGTCTCAGGATCTATCAAACAACCATATTGAAAGACGATGTACTCAGAAAATTCAGGTCCTACACCATATCCTTTTTCATCAGGACAAGCCCAAGGGCCAAGCTGAATATGAGATAAATGAACAGGTGCAGCACCTATTCTAAGAGCTTCCTTTAGTCCTTCTGCAGTTGCAAAGGGTTTATTCGTAGTATCTATATTTTCTGTAAGTCGTGGGTCTTGTAACATTCTAAATCCAACATCACTACTATATCCACCACTTGCAAGAATAACACCTTTATTTACTTTTATACACAACTGTGAACCTTGTGTTGGTTTTTTATAGTCATAGTTCTCTCTTACAATAACACCACATACCTTTCCATCCAAATCTTGAACAAAGCTTTCAAAATTCATTTGAAACTTGACCTCTATACCTAATTCATGTACTTTTTCCATCATTTTTTTGATGAGTGAAGCACCCGAGATATCTTCTGGTGTATAACACCGCGCTATAGAATGACCTCCAAACTGATCAACTCTAGGCAGATACTTAACACCTAGTACATCCCGAGACCATTCAAAAGCATCTTTTGCACCTTCTACAACTGTTCTAACAAGTTCAGGATGATTAATGCCAAGTCCAGATTTTAGCATATCTGCATACATACCCTCTGCCAAGTCATCACTTGCTGGAGCAGCTATCCCGCCATCACTAATGATTGAGTTTCCCCCAACAGATTTCATTTTCTCTAATATGATGACCGATGCCCCATTATTGCAGGCTTCTATCGCTGCACGGAGTCCAGAAAATCCACTCCCTATGACTAGGACGTCTGTTATGAGGTCCCAATTCCTTCTCCTATTATTCTCAAAAGCTACCGTGTTTTCTTGCATAATTATCCCACCTCCACACTCATTTTGTTGGAGCAGATTTTATTCCTTGATTAAACCTTTTTTCACCAAAAAGGCCTTTGCCACTTCCTTTTCATCGACGCCATTATTATCGACTTCATAATTCATTTGTTGCATTTCACCTTCAGAAATAAAATCATTGAGTACATCTAAAACCTTTACGACATCTTGATAATCTTCTGCAAATTTTCCATTTAAAATCGGTGCAACATAATAAGGTGGAAAAAAACCTTTATCATCTTCAAGTACGACTAGATCAAATTCAATGAGTTTTCCATCTGTTGAAAAGGCATCCATAACATCCCCTTCGCCTGTAGAAATAGCCGCATAACGTAGTCCTGGATCCATGGAAACCGTATTCATAAATTCAAATCCACCATAAGTTTCAACAACACCAGGTAGCCCATCAGATCTTTCTAAAAACTCTGTGGTTGAAACCATTCTAAGTTCTCCAGCAACCTTTGATAGATCACTAAATGTTTTCAGGTTATATTTTTCTGCAACTTCTTTAACCACTGCAAATGTATATGTATTATTGAATCCGAGTTGATTTAACCACACAATATTAAAATCTTCTTGATAAGCTTTCTTAACATATGCATAAACCTCTTGAGGGTCCTTTAATGCATCTTGCCCCAAAATAGCTCCATAAGCTGTTCCAGTATAGTCTGGATACATATCAATCGCACCCGTTTTCAAAGCTTCAAAAGCAATATTGGTTCCTCCAAATTCTTTGACTTCAGTCTTATAACCGAGTTTCTCTTCTATTAATACAGAAAACATTTGACCTAAAATTCTTTGCTCTGTAAAATTCTTATGTCCAATTTGAATGACTTTTTCTTTCTTAGCACACCCAGAGAAAATCACTGCCACTAATATGAAAAACACTGCCACCTTATATAACATTCTACTTGATTCATTGAATAACCTCCACTTTTCTAGCTTTTAATTTGAATGGTTTCCTTTTTAAGTGTCTACGACCCTTTGGCTGCAACATTTTTTCAACATATCCTAAAATGGCATCCGCTAATAGTGCTAGAAGTGCAGTTGGAATCGCACCTGCTAGTATATAGTTGTTGTTGTTCATCGAAATCCCTTTAAATATGTAATCTCCCAAACCACCAGCACCAATCAACGCTGCGATAGTAGCTGTTCCGATATTTATAACCGTCGATATTCTTATTCCTCCCATAATGACAGGCAAGGCAAGGGGCACTTCCACCATGGTTAAAATTTGTAATCCAGTCATTCCCATCCCTTTTCCAGCTTCAATAGTTGACGCTTCTACATTGCTTATGCCAATATATGTATTCTTAATAATTGGCAGTAGTGCATATAAAAACAAGACGAACACCGTTGGTTTAAGTCCTATACCCAAAAAAGGTATAACCAACCCAAATAAAGCAAGACTGGGAATTGTTTGAAAAACATTTGCAATACCTAGAACTAAATTGCTTGATTTTTGATATCTGGTTATAAAAATGCCAAGTGGAATACCAACAAATATAGCTAACAAAACAGCCATCCCAGTAATTTGAATATGCTGAGAAATGAGCCTTAAGATATCTACATATTTTTGTGCAATAAAATCTATAAAAGGTCCTCTATTACCCATTTTTTACCTCCTTACTCACTTCGTAGTCCGTTACTAATTCTGTAATCAAATTAATAATACTCGACTCTGAAACAATGCCACATAAATTATTTTGCTCATCTACAACAAAAACATATTGCAATTTATTTTTTGATAAGTACTCTAGAACATTAACCATATTCATATCGTCAGGAATTTTATGTATAGTGGTATTCATGATTTCTTTTAGAGTCACATCATGATTCATAGCATACGTTAACTCTTTCTTGGTTATAAAACCAATAAGCTCCTGAGGTTCGTTTGATTGTTTGTTTACAATAGCAACAGTGTTGACGTTTTTTTCTTTCATCACCTCAAGAGCATGTGAGGGTGTTCTCTGGACGCCAATTTTCACGACACTTTTTCTCATAATATCTTTAGCATAAACCATTTCTGGTGATTTCCAAAGACGGTCTTTTCCAACAAAATACTCAACGTATTCATTAATGGGATTTTTCAAGATATTTTGTGGCGTATCGTACTGCAAAATTTTGCCATCTTTCATTACAGCAATTTTATCTCCCAATTTTAATGCCTCATCCATATCATGTGTGACAAAAATAATGGTCTTGTGCAGCTCTTCTTGAAGCTTTAAAAGTTCGTTTTGAAGTTGCTCCCTAGTCATTGGATCTAGGGCACTAAAGGGCTCATCCATTAAAATAATATCCGGGTTAGTGGCTAAAGCTCTTGCAACACCAACACGTTGTTGTTGTCCACCACTTAACTCATCAGGATAGCGGTAGTAATACACCTCCCCTGGCATATCTACCAACTCCAGAAGCTCAATGGCCCTTTTTTTTCGGGTTTCTTTATCCCACTTCAGCAATTTAGGAATGATTTCAATATTTTCTCCAACAGTCATATGTGGAAACAATCCCACTTTCTGTATGACATACCCTATACGTCTTCTTAACTCAATTGGATCTATACTTTGAATATCTTGTTCATCTATGAGTATTTGTCCTTGAGTGCTGTCAACAAGTCGATTAATCATCTTCATGGTCGTTGTTTTTCCACAACCACTCTCGCCAATTAAAACTGTAAATTCGCCTTTATAGACCTTTAAATCGAGCCCATCTACGACAACTGTCTTTTGATCAAAGACCTTTGAGACATTTTTTAATTCAATCACAACAACACCTCCTATGTGACAACTTGATTTTTTTTTTAAGTTGTCTCTTTTGGTATGGTAACATATTTATTAATGTGTTGTCAAATCTGACTTTTCTCGACTTTATTTTGACAAAAAAAAGCACCCTTTAAGATGCTATCATTTATTTTCTATATTTTTAGTCATATAAATACGCATTGATTCGTTCATAGGCATTTTCATCTCCAATGAAAATAAAGTTATCCCCCTCTACAAACAAAGCATATGGACCTGGCGAAAGTATGATGTTTCCTTCTCGTTTAATACCGATTATAGTTGCACCAGTATTCTGCCAGAAATTCCCTTCTGCAATTGTCTTATTCAAAAACTTACATAAACCATTAATTTCTAGTTCAATCGGTGCAAAAGGATTTGAATTTTTAAATCGCTCAGTGTGATCCATCAATTTATTAATCTTATATTCTAAATCTTCTTCCATTTTTCTTTTGTTTTGTATAAGTGTAAAAATATCTTTTTTTGTTTGATATATAGAGTCAATATTTTTAAATTTCTCAATATATTTAAAAGCTTCATCTCTTGATTTGACAAGTATCCCACTGCCTTGATAGACCTCAACGATTAATACATCCTCTAATAAAACAATGGCTCTTCGAATGGTTTCTGGAGAAACATTGTATTGACCTGCTAGTGTAGATCTCCCATGGATCTTGGAACCTACTACAAATTCTCTTTTTACAATTCTATTTGCAATATCTATAGCTATTTGTTGATATAAAGGTTTAATGATTTCTTCCTCTGACATTTAGTC
>CAZJIO010000189.1:0-4991 GCA_964546035.1 uncultured Eubacteriales bacterium
TAACCCTGTTGAAGGGCATTATTCATTAGCTCAACCAACTATTTCTAAGTTATTTAACATTCTTTGACAAATATAGCTAGTACCATGCTCAATTTTACATGATACTAGAAATGAATGCAAGCTATACTTCCATGATGATTGGTAGGATCATTGGACTTCTCTTGATTTGTTGCCATAAAAACTCATTCAGCGATTCCTTTACCACATTCTTAATTTTTGACCAATCATTTATATTTCTATTGCCGCAATTAACTAAAGCTGTTTTGATTACATTTCTTGATTCATCCATTAAGTCTTCAGATTCTCTTACATATACAAAACCTCTCGAAACGATATCAGGTCCAGCTAACAGTTCACCTGTAATTTTTTTAAGGGTAACTACCACAATAATCAAACCATCTTGAGACAGTTTTTGACGATCTCTGAGGACGATATTACCTACATCACCGACACCGAGTCCATCTACTAAAATCATACTAACAGGTACGCGACCAGTAATAGCCCCACCCGCTTCATCAATCTCTAAAACATCACCCGGTGATAAAATAAAGATGTTGTCCATATCCATACCCATGTCCACAGCAATTTCGGCATGCTTTTTGAGCATTCTATACTCACCATGAATGGGCATAAAGAATTTAGGTCTTATAAGCGTGTGAATGAGTTTCAACTCTTCTTGACAAGCATGACCCGAAACATGTGCGTCTTCAAAAACTACTTCGGCACCTTTTCTAAAAAGTTCATTAATGACTCTAGAAACAGTCTTCTCATTACCAGGTATTGGTTTAGATGAGAAGATAATTTTATCGCCCTTATCAATTTGTATTTTTCTGTGTGTTGCTGAAGCCATTCTTGAAAGAGCCGCCATAGGCTCGCCTTGGCTTCCAGTTGTAATAATGACAATCTTTCCTGGGTCATAATTACCCATTTCTTCTATACCAATCATCATACGATCGGGTACTTTAAGGTAACCAAGTTCCATAGCTGTTGTCGCCACGTTAACCATACTTCTGCCTTCAACAATGACTTTTCTATCATACTTTTCTGCAGCATTAATGATTTGTTGTACACGATCGACGTTAGACGCAAAGGTTGCAACAATAATTCTGCAATTTTCCGATTCCGAAAAGATTTCATCGAAAGCTTTTCCCACAGTTCTTTCTGAGGCTGTATAGCCTTTACGCTCTGCATTGGTACTGTCTGCCATTAAAAGCAAAACACCTTTTTTACCCAATTCAGCAAATTTATGCAAATCAATTGGTGAGCCATGAATCGGTGTATAATCGACTTTAAAGTCACCACTATGCACAACAACACCTTCAGGTGAATGTATAGCAAGGGCTAAAGCGCCAGAAATACTGTGATTGGTACCAATACATTCTACCTTGAAAGCACCAAATTCCAGGGTTGCTCCTGGTTCGATACAGTTTCTACTAACCGATTTCAAAATATTATGTTCTCTTAATTTATTTTCTACTAAACCTATGGTGAGTCTAGTGCCATAGACAGGTACATTAATATCTTTAAGTACATAAGGCAGAGCTCCTATATGATCTTCATGTCCATGGGTGAGCACAATGGCTCTTACTTTTGATGCGTTTCTTTTTAAATAAGTCGTGTCTGGTATAACCAAATCAATCCCTAACATTTCTTCTTCTGGGAATGCAATACCACAATCCACAACAATAATATCGTCTTCATATTCAAAAACCGTGATATTCATACCTATTTGCTCTAATCCACCTAATGGGATTATTTTTAATTTCATTTTTTTATCTGACAAAAAAACACCTCCGTATAAACTTTTGTCTAATCTATATTGTTTCGTTTACGATTAAGCTACAAGCGCTACATATACCATAAAATTTAACTACATGATTGGTAACTTTAAAATTATATTTTTCACTACACGTCTCTTCAATGAGATCTAGTAAATCGTCTTCAGCTTCAATAACTTTTCCACAATTTTCACAGATCAAATGATGATGATGATGTTGTTTATCGTCATCCCATTTTCCAATTTCATATCGAATAAATCCGTCGTTTAAATCTAATTTGTCAATGAGTTTAAGGTCATGTAACAGTTGTATCGTTCTATAAACAGTTGCAAGCCCTATTTCAGGACTTTGATCTTTCACTTTAAGATATATTTCCTCAGCAGTCATATGAAAACCTGCATGATCCTTCAAGACACCTAAAACGCTCTCTCGTTGAGTCGTCATTTTAAAGCCTTTATCTTTTAATAATTTTTTAAATCCATCATCTTTAATTGTTAACATATGATTCCCCCAAATGATCTTCTAAAGATGTTTACTTGTTGCTTTCGTCTTCTAATTCGTCTTCGCCTTCGCCTTCGCCATCGCCATCGCCATCATAATCATCGTCGTCATCGTATTCATCGTTGTCGATTTCAAAATTTTCTAAAACTTCGTCAAACAATTCAGTAACAGCATCTAATTCGTCTTCATCATCAACGATTTCGTAAACGACTTCTTCACCATCTTCTTCTACTGCCTTTAAAACATATGCTGTCATATCTTCTTGAGACAATTCTTCTTCTTCAACAACCATCAGATAAACTTCACCTTCATGTTCGACACTTCCAAGTATCGCAAAAGTAACATCTTCATTTGTTTCAGTAAATGTAAATTTAATTGTATCCATATTTTCACCTTTCTTATTGCACACTATGCACTTTATTCTTAAACATATTTTGATTCACACTAAAAAAACCTAGATGAACCTGTTACTTGTAACTCTGACCATCTAAATATCCTTGCAAAATAAATACTGCAGCCATTTTATCAATGACCTTTTTCTGGTTTTTTTTATGAACGTTAGCTTCAATAAGCACCCTTTGCGCTCCCATAGTACTTAACCGTTCATCCCAAGTTTCAACGGTCAACCCAAACTCTTTTTCCAAACGTTTTTTAAAAAATAGCGTTTTTTCAACCCGTTCGCCTTCAGTATTGTTCATGTTCTTTGGTAAGCCTAATATGATTTTATCCACATTATAGCCTTCTATGATTTCTTTTAAACGACTGATCGTTTGTACTAAATTATTTTCTTCTTTTCTCGTAATCGTTTCCAAGCCTTGTGCTGTCCAACCGAAAGGATCGCATACAGCAACTCCGACCGTTTTGCTGCCATAATCCAGTCCCAATATTCTCAATTAATCACTTCCTAATCTATAATAAAGCGCTTACGCAAAACCATCTTTCTAAAACTTCTAGGGAAATACAAAAACTGTAGAAAATTATAAATACATTCTACAGTTATGTCAAGTACTTATTTCAATTTAGTATTGATATAGCACTCCAAAATCTCTTGAAGTAATTCATCTCTTTCTATTTTTCCAATGAGTGTTCTAGCATTATTATAACTCGTGATGTACGTGGGATCACCAGATAATATATAGCCAACAATTTGGTATGAAGGATTATAGCCTTTTTCAGTTAGTGCTTCATACACTTTTGATAAGACTTCTTTCACTTCGCTTTCAGGTTCTTTTTCAAAAAAAAAAAAAAACTGAGTGTAATTAAGTTTATTCATTCCTTCACATCCTCATCAACAAGCATTTCAGCAAGCATTTCTGCAAGCTCTTCAACAGGCTTTCATGTATATCTATATATTAATACATTTCTTGGTAAATTTCAATGAATTTTTCATTAAAATGAATTTAACTCATTAAAATGCCTTCTAGAAAATCATAATTAACCCCAGTGATGGTGACTAAAACCATTTTGCTTTCTAATTCTAACCCCTTATTAGGAACGATAATTTTCAAATAATTAGCAGCATGCCCAGCAAAATAGGCATTACCACCCAGCTCCAGATGTTCCTCTATTAAGACATCAAAAGAGTTCCCAATAAATTGCTGAAGAAATTGGTGATACAGTCTGTTTCTAATTTCTGTTAAGATCTTGCTGCGTTCATTTTTTGTTTTCTCATCAATTTGGTTGATCATAACAGCAGCCTTGGTTCCATTTCTCGGTGAATATTTAAAGACATGAATATCTGAAAAAGCTATTTCCTCAATAAAATTTTGAGTTTTCAAAAATTCTTCATGGGTTTCATCGGGGAATCCAACTATAATATCTGTTGTAATACTGGGCTCATGATATACATGACGCAACAACTCTACTGAATTTTTATAGTCCTGTGTTGTGTATTTTCTGTTCATTCTTAGCAATGTTTCATCACAACCGCTTTGTAGAGACAGGTGAAAATGAGGACATATTTTAGATAATTCTTTAAGTTTCTCCACAAATTCTGGGGTGATCAGTGTAGGCTCCAATGACCCAAGACGAATTCGCACCAAGCCATCAATTCCATTCAGTGCTTCTAATAAATGGATCAATCCATAGCCTTCAAATTCAATACCATAAGAAGCCAAGTGAATACCCGTTAAGATAATTTCTTTATAACCATTTTTAACAATATTCTCAACTTCCTTTAAAATACTCTCTGCAGGTCTACTTCTCACCCTGCCTCGGGTATAAGGTATGATGCAATAAGAACAAAATTGATTGCATCCATCTTGAATTTTTATATGGGCTCTCTTCTTATCTTCATTTTTACACACCCATAATTCTTCATAGTGATTTTGATGGGTCATATCTTCTACTACATTGATCTTTAGGTGTTGACTCAAATAATTCTCTACGAGATCAACAATTTCATTTTTCTTAGTATTACCTACTATGAGGTCGATTTCCGGGTTCTCTTGAAGTTGATCACCAGCTATTTGAGCATAACAGCCCATTGCAATCACGATCGCTTCACCATTCATTGTTCTGGCTTTAGAGAGCATTTTTCTAGACTTTTTATCTGCTATATTTGTGACTGTACATGTATTAATGATATATATATCTGCAAGCTCATCAAAATGGACGATTTGATACCCTTTTTTTTCAAAAAGTTCCGTTATCGCTTCAGTCTCATATTGATTAACTTTACAGCCTAATGTATGAAAAGCAACCTTCAACATA
>CAZJIO010000190.1:0-4960 GCA_964546035.1 uncultured Eubacteriales bacterium
ATGATGATTATATACCTTTTGAGCGTAAAGCTACCCCGCTCTACGACTCCGGTATGCTTGCGTACCGGAGTCGGTCCTGCGATAGCGGGTTGGAAATCTTAGGCGTGATGTGTAAACAATTCAGTTGCGAAGAAATGCTGGTTTGTGCCAAAAGCGGAAATTCACTGAAGTTTGATTAAATCGGCGCTTTTCACTGAAAGCGGACGTTCGGCAAACTACAGCTTAGAGGGCTCTCAAAAAATTCGAGAACCCATCGTTTTTTCAAAACGTTTCAAAAATCCTTGCACTTATGAACTAGTGACCATAAATTTTCTTGCCCCGATATTTAATACAACGTAAATTGAACTCCATATAAAACAAACTCTTTGTAAAGGGCATGATGCTCTAAATTGAGCCACTTAATTGAATAATCATCAGCATTATATTTTAAGCACTAACGCAATTACAGATTTAAGATGATTTTATATGCAACCGCCTATCAGGGATAGGCCATCAATGTTTGAACAAACTTTCAAGAATATTGACGACATACTAAACAAAGATGCTGGATGCTGTTTTTAAAGTATCTGGACGACCTAAAGTTTGCCAAGTCGGCTTGCGATAGATGTTCTTATTGAACTCTGGATTTGAAATTTCGGAATGTGTAATTGGTTCTGATCCAACGTGAAACAAATAAACGGATTTAAGAAATCGGAAAATCAAGAATATTTACCCAATTCATTGCAGGGGTTAGATAGACTCATTAGTTTAAATTTATGCTATCAATAAAAAAATAAGATTATCAGGAAAATGGTCGGGGGGAATTTTTATGATCGATTTGCGCTCAAAACCATGCAGAGAAGTAATCCAATATCTGTCTGGATTTAAATACAAAGAAACGGTAGCTACTGCGGCAGGTCTTCTAACTCTTCCGAGGCTTTCAGCAAATTCAATCAGGTGTGAAACCCTCGTCCACCTTGCAGTTGCTTATTCGAGAGGATCTAAACAACCAAACCGAACTACCTTCAAGACCGTTCTTAATGATTTATTGGGCAACACACTGGTTGCAATGTTTGAAGACCCTCAAGAGGACGTTTTCGTTTCTAATATCCTGACAGAGCATGGGGATCTTAGGGTTTTTAATGCTCTATGGGAGGCTAATGACTACTTTATTCAGGCCTTGCTTGATATCGTAACTCGGTATCAAGTCCCTGATAATCTCCTGCAAATAAGGGAAAGCTGTATATCATTGCTCAAGTTAAGTGAAGAGGTTGCTTCAAGGTCTGGCTTGCGCCGAAATTCCTATGAAGATTCATTTGATAAAAAAAGTATCAATGCCCCAAGGTCTGAAGAATATAGTTCGTTGTCAAAGCGAGTAACCTTTACTCGTGATGAACTTGGTTTACTAGGTGTTTCAGTTGAATCAATTCGGCCGTTCATTATTACAAATGACGATATATTTGCCCTAAAGCAGTCTACAGTTGGAAATTCAGTTTTAGAAAAGAAACCCATCGTTGAAATTGATGGCAGTTATATTCTTTCTATTCCTAGTGCCGTGGGTGTTGCTATCAGATACTACTTCCTATCCGGTTGTAAAGAAGATGGAAGTTTGGGAGCTTTTTCGAAATTACTAGCAAACTACCAAGCGAAGCAATTAACAGATGAAATTCTTCGTGAGTTCCGAGGTAGATTTGAATCGATAACCCCAGAGCTGTCAGCAATCGAGAACATGCCGCCAATGCATGCGCTCTTATTAAGGGATAATTCAGGAAATTATCTTCATGCGGTAATCATTCATGATGAAATCAATCAAATAATTGATGAAGGGATGGCTAGTTACCACACCCCATCGAAAGAACAGGTTGACTCTCTTGGTAAATTTTTCCATTCAATTGCTGAATATTGTAAATTACAGGATGATTTTGTATCAGGATTTTCGCTTATTACACACGGAGGTTTTGGTAGAGGGTATAACTTTGGGTTCGAAAAGTGGCCAGATGACTGGGGGTTTTCCGCGATAAGTTTGAATGACTTAATTCTTTTGTGTAACTCTAAAAGTAGGCCATTAGAAGAGTTCTTCCAGTGTATAAAGCAGAAGCTATGGATGGAAGATAAAGGAGTGAAAATACATAATGTAAACGGAGACTTCAATTATTTTGGTTTTTGGAAGGAATCCGAATATAAGTGTGTTCCTGATGATGTACCCGTATCAGAAGGTGGTTTTATAAGCTTATATACTGACTTTGTCTTTCCACTCAGAAGAGAACTGAGAAATCAGGGAGATAAACATAGCTCAAAATACATTGATGGCACCTGGAAAAGAGTTGAACGGCTAACAAAAGATTCTTTTTATGTGGGTATGAAAAGCAAGCCTATATATGTATCTGTCGATCATTTGGATAATGGAGTTCTCAATGGGCTTATTGAATCTAGATTTGTTGATCTTTGGTTTGGAGTTGAGTTCAAAGAGGAAACTGCTGATAGATCAATAATCTATGAGTGGTGGTCTGGCTTTATTGATGCGATTGAAGAGGCTCTTAATTATATATCCTCATTTGTAAGCTTTGAAGAACGTTATTCACTGCAGGTAGTTATCGATTTCTCTGATATGGTTCCAAAAGACCAGATAGATTTAGATTCGCAAGAAAACAGAGGTGCCAATATATTTTGGGGTAATAATGCCTGTAGGATACAACTTGAATCAAACTTCATGGCTAACTTTGCCCGAGTTAACAATACGGGTGAGAATTTAGTTCTTAACCTAGTTTTATCCTCACTGGCAGAATTTCTGGCTGATAGAGGCTCAGATATTAATGAGCATGTTGATAATGCTATTGACCATGTTTTGAGCGACTCGGCAGTTAGGCTTGTTCATATATTTAGATCATATGATCCCGTTGATTTTCTACTTCATACGGTGTCCCGAAAGCCAAAATTTGTTGATAGAAAGAAAACCTTATTTGATCGTATTCGTATAAGTAATTCATTAGAGTTATTTAGCCAAGAAATTACAGGAAAGTCTAATTGCAAGGCTGTTTTAAATAGGATTGTTGACGAAATATGGGGGAGGATTAAGTTCATTCTGTCGCAAGTAGATAGACGTTCCATATTAAGTGAGTTAGTTTCACTGGTTAATTCAATTGAACAAGATCGAGGTCAATGGAATAGGACTGCAAGAGCGGTATTCGCTATCTATTCAAAACATGATGATGTAATTCGGGTTGCTCGCGAGAGAGAGTCAGATAGAAGCTTGACGTCTTTGTGTTTGCGGTCGCTGATTGAAATGTCTTTAATTGAATGTCCTTATAATTCAGGAATGCCTGTAAATGAAAACATTATCGCTGATTTACTTTCTCTTACATCTCTATTGGTAAATACAGCTTCTGATTCTGATGCTATTCACTGGGGACTTGTGGCCCCAAAAATAATTTTCAATATGAATGGTACATATATCCTTCCTACGGAAGTGATGGAAGAATTGCTATTGCCTTATTTCTCAGGGTATTTTGGGATTCAATTTAGTGAGGCTATAGATGATTACGAAGAGCTATACAATGCCAAGCTTATTGAGAAATCAGAATTGCAAGAAGGTGTTTTTGGCGAAGAATTCGATAATGCTTTGTCAGCTGAATATGGTCTTCTAGCTCATCAGCTTGTTGAGTGCTGGGCGGAAATTATTGACCTGCATGTTGAAACCTCTCAGCCAATTATAATAATGAGGTTGGATGAATTAATATGTCGTATTGTGGAAAAAAGAAACTTGGAAGCAGATACCGTGAGACGGTTTTTCCAAGCATTCACATTATATTCAAGAGCTGAATGGTCTGAACCACCCGAAGGATTCGTCTTTAGAGATATAGCACCTTGGAAGTTTAAAAGAAAGCTAAGTTGTTTGGTTAAACCTGTTTTTCAGCTCAGTGAGGAAGAGGTTTTCCTAAGCCTTTCATTGATTCGTTTGGGCGTGGGCTATTTCCTAGATAGAGCAATAAATGGTGAGTTCAATACAGAGTTTTTTGACTCTGCGGTTATGCGTAGTTATGTCGGGTCTATGGTAGACAAAAGAGGGGCGGATTTTACAGATTTGGTTGCTTCAAAACTTGAGTCTGATGGGTGGTATGTCAGGAAGGAAGTTCTGATGACAACATTGGGGGCATCTCAGGAGCTTGGTGATATTGATGTGCTGGCGATTAAAGACGGTTTAATGCTTCTTTTTGAATGTAAGAAACTCCAGATGGCTAAGACAATCTCCGAAGTTGCAGATGTGTGTAACAGGTTTAAGGGGGCGGAAAAAGATGAGCTTAGCAAGCACTTAAACCGTGTCAGTTGGTCTGTGGATAATTTAGATTCAGTGTTGAAGAGACTCAATTGCAGAGAGGTTGTATTTTCAATAAGAAATGCACTTCTAACAAGCACCGAAATGCCTATGAAATATAAAAAGGATCTACCGATAGCGAGTGAAGACATCATCTCATTTAGGGAGCTTGAAGATTGGTTGTCGACAGTCGGGTGCCATGGATAACTTAGGTAGTGAAATTATTGTTTTTGGTCGGACCTGGGTGGGGCAATGATCAATGATCCCACAGATCGCATATAACAAGCGAAAGCACTAATAACAATTTTCCGATGCGCTCCAAATTGCCCGGTGTTGCGGGCGTTGTATACCTATTGGAACCTTTTGAATGAAAAGTGGATTTTGACAAGTTAAAAAGCAATTTACTTGGTACTGCTAAAATCTACAGTTTCGGTCTGGGTATTGTTAATACATTAGTATCTAAATGAATTTGGCCATGTGAGAAGAGTTGCTCTAGCACTTTAGGCTCTCGAAAAAACGAATGTCCGGAAATAAGGCAAAGCAGAGATTCGTTTTTGCGTGAGCGTCTGATCTGAACGTCTGCTTTTCGCTCAAAACGGTCATTAATTTAAATTGAATTCTCTCATTTTACGTCCATCAACTTTATGCCTTTGTGCTCCCGTAGATGGC
>CAZJIO010000191.1:0-4887 GCA_964546035.1 uncultured Eubacteriales bacterium
AGAGAATCCACATAAGACATAACAATTGAAATGTTCTTTCCTTTTTGCATGGCTAAATAATTCAATATCGCATACATATGTCCTGGATTTGCAAAGGTATTGTCATTTTTACATAATTCATCCATGAAAGCTGCACCTGCAAGCATTTCTTCAATATCTATGCCGCACATTGCTGCCGGTAATAAACCAACGGGTGTGAGTTCTGAAAATCTACCACCAACACCTGCTTGAATGACAAAGCTTTTATAGCCTTCGCTATCTGCTATAGGTCTTAAGTTACCACCCTTAGCATCTGTTGTACAAACGATATGTTTCTTAGCTTCTTCTTTACCCAACTCTTTTTCTAGCATCTCTTTGATGATCATAAATTGAGACATGGTTTCTGAAGTGCTTCCAGACTTGGAAATAACATTAAACAAAGATTTCTTTACATCCACCACATCAAAAAGAGTCACAAGCTTATCTGGGTCAATGTTGTCAGCTACATAAAATCTTGGGTAGCCGCCCCTTTTTTCTCTTGATAATTCGTTATAAAAAGGATGGTTAATGGCTTGTTGAACAGCGATAGGTCCAAGAGCTGAACCACCAATACCTAAAACAACGAAAGCTTCAAATTCGTCTTTAACAGATGCCACATAATCGATAATATCTGCGACAACTTCGGTTTGGTTGTAAGGGAGATCTCTCCAATCCATTTTACCGGTAGCTCTTTTTTCCACCATAGCTTTTTCAGCCGCTTCAATCTTTGCCTCTATTGCAGCGATATCACTTTCTGAGATTCCTAGTGGTCCAACAAATTCTGTACACATGTTATTAAAGTCAAACTTCAGTTTCATACGGTCCCTGAAACTTTTATCTTCATATCTTTTAGTCATTTGGTTTCCTCCTAAAAATTGCGTTAATACGGCATATTCAACTTAGATTATATATAAATTATCTCCATTTGTAAAGAATTAACACGGTTTTATTCTACTTCATACAAACTGCCAAATCTATACCCTTCAGCCTTCAAAGCTTTTAATATCTCGTCTAGGGCTAAGGTATTGGATTCCGAAACAGCATGGAGTAAAAAAATACCCCCTGGATGGTGGTTGTCCATCACATGTTGATAAGCCGCTTCTTTTCCTGGTTGATTATTAACATCCCAGTCTTTATAGGCAAGACTCCAGAAAATGGTCCTATACCCTGCTTTTCTAACTTGGTAAAGCACTCTTTCACTATACTCTCCTGCAGGTGGTCTAAAGAACTGATCCATGGAATAACCTATTAATTCCTGAAAGGTCTGTTCATTCTCCAACAACTCTTGTGCAATCTCTTCATCTGCCAGTGTTGAAAATCGACTGTGCGTTACAGAATGGTTTGCAACAAGATGTCCTTCTTCTTTCATTCTTATACAAAGTTCTTTTTCGCTTGTTATGTAAGGCTTGGTTACAAAAAAGGCTGCCTGAACATCATTGGCTTTAAGAATATCTAAAATATCGCTGGTATGACCATTTTCATAGCCTTCATCAAAAGTCAAATAGATGACCTTCTCTTCAGTGTCCACTTTATAATAAGCACCATAGCTTTCCATATCAATGCCTTTAGTATACCCTGTAACCGGTAAATGATCACCATTTCTCTTAAAGGACCAGCTTAAACTTTCATTAGAAAGAACAGAACCCTCTATCGTCGGATCAAATTCATTTTCACTATCAGCGCCTTGGGGCTCTGCCTCAGTGGTTGCCTCTGTTTCAGATACGGGTTCTTCTGTTGTTTCAGGTTCTTCTATTGTTGCAGGTTCTTCCTCTGTTACGAATTCAGTAACTTCTACAGTCACCTCTTGAGTCGTTTCTACCATTTGTTCCACGGGCTCAGGTTCATTTGTATAAAAAGAAAGGGATAGCCCTTTCTGACAAGCAACCAGTCCCCAAATTACGATACAAAAACCCAACAGAAATAAAATGAGTAAACCAAGAATATTTTTCTTCTTCTTTTTTGCCATATAGATCACTCCTTTTGTCCAACTTAAGCTGACTGGTTAATGGCAAGAAAATAATTTAATACTCTACATCATAAAGAATTAATCCCTGAGCCGGTGCGGTAACACCAGCACCAATACGATCTTTATGTTCTAAAACAGATTTGACATCCCAAACAGTTTTTTCTTTAAGACCCACTTCAATGAGCGTTCCAACAATTATTCTCACCATGTTGTATAAGAAGCCATCTGCTTTAATATAAATCTTGATTTCGTCGCCTTCTTTGATGATATTAAAATCTTGGATGGTTCTAACCGTTGATTTCTTGATTGCCTTACTGCTAAACCCTTTAAAATCATGTTCGCCAATAAGAAGTTTCGATGCTTCAATCATTTGATCCACGTCTAATTGGGTCGGTAAGTAATACACATACTTACGATCAAAAACAGGATGAACATGACCAATATGAAGTCTATACAGATAGGTTTTGCTTTTTACATTGTAACGACTGTGGAATCTTTCAGCCACTTCTTTTACATCTGTAACGGCAATATCGTCTGGTAAATATTTATTGATATATTGTTTGACTTGATTTCCAGTTTGTTTTGTATCCCAATGAAAATTTGCTGTTTGCTTTAATGCATGTACGCCCGCATCTGTTCTACCTGAACCGATGAGCTCTATTTCCTGTTCTGTCATTTTTTTGAGTATGTTTTCTATTTTACCTTGAATGGTTTTATCGTTGTCCACGCTTTGCTTCTGCCACCCTAAGTATTTAGTTCCGTCATACGTAATTGTTAACCTAAAATTCTTATCCATCTTTTGTTTATCCTCTTTTTAGTCTCAATGTTCTGTTACTTCATTATTATAGCATATTTTTATAGGCTCCAAACACTAGATTTTGTTTTTTCACAGAATTTCAACGCGGTAGGAGCACTTAAAGCATGAATTTTCTTCAAGAGCAACTATTCCCTTCTTATCTTCTATGGAACCTGTAAAATCTACCCCATCGGCAATTCCATACCAAGGCTCAATACACACAAAAGGTCCTTGTGGCGACCAGATCCCCAGATAAGGAAAGCCAGCAAAGGATATCTTTATGCTTTCATTGGTCAAGCCATTATGAATTGTAACGCCTTTCATGTTAGTAGAATCAAAAATGAGCGCGTCATCTTTAAACAAATCATCCTGGAGTAACAAGGTCTTTTGATCCTTTAAAATGAGACGACTACCCCTATCAATTAAGCCATTTTCAGTATTGATTATATAACTATTCAAGGTAACCTTTTCATCGAATTCTAAGGTCTGATTTCCCTCACTAATAGGACAATTAAAGGCAGGATGGGCGCCAATTGAAAAATACATCGTCTCATTTCCCTTGTTTCTCACTTCATAAGAGATATCCACTGCTTGCCCAATTAATTGGTAAGTTATCAACAGCTCAAACTCAAAAGGAAACATTTCCAGGGTTTCATTATTGCTTTTCAAGAGATATCTTAATTGATTCTCTCCAGTACCTGCAATACTATCAAAATCACAGTCCCTTGCAAATCCATGTCTTGGAAGATTGTACTGTTGCGCCTTATAAGTAAAGCATCCCTCTTTAAGCGTTCCTACGATTGGAAAAAGTAATGGCGCGTGTTTGCCCCAAAAGGTAGGATCTGCCTGCCAAATGTATTCCTTATTGTCCTTGTTAGTCTTTAAGCTGCAAAGTTCTGCACCATGATCCTTAATGGTTATACTGATAATCCCGTTATTAATCGTGTTTTTCATCCTTTTACCTCTCCACCTTTATTTCATTCCATTAAGACTATCATAAAAACCACCTTCAATGCAATAAGAAGTGCACAATTCACTCTAGCCATCAACGGTCCACCTAGCGTATAATAAGCTAAAAGGAAGGTGATGACCGTGCACTACAAAGACATCGTACCAGGCATTTTCATAAAAAGAATCAACCGCTTCATAGCCCTCGTCCTCATTGACGACCAAGAAGAACATGTCCACGTCAAAAACACCGGCCGCTGCACCGAACTCTTCATCCCCGGCACTAATATCTACCTCCAAAAAAGCAACAACCCCAAACGCACCACAAAATACTCCCTCATCAGTATCTACAAAGACGACCGCCTCATCAACATCGACTCCCAAGTCCCTAACGCCGTCGTCTACGAAGCCCTTTTAGCAGGAAAAGTCCCCGAATTTCCTGACCTCCTCCTCCTAAAAAGAGAAGTCACCTACGGCAATTCCCGCTTCGACCTCTACTACGAAACCCCCACAAAAAAGGGCTTCATCGAAGTAAAAGGCGTCACCCTCGAAACCGCAGGCGAAGCCTGCTTCCCCGACGCCCCCACAGAAAGAGGCAAAAAACACGTCCTAGAACTCATTTCCGCCACCAAATCCGGCTACACCAACTACATCTTCTTCCTCATCCAAATGGAAGGCATCACCTCCTTCCGCCCCAACACCCAAACCGACCCCAACTTCTCCAACGCCCTAACCCTAGCCCTCCAATCCGGCGTCCACCAACTCTGCTACACCTCCCTCATCACTCCAACCACCATCCACCTCCACCACCGCCTCTAATCTCCTATCCCTCATCTCTCCCCCAAGACGACCAAGCAACGCTCACTCCCAGGCACCCATCCTGTCTTCTTTTTCTTTATTCTTTTCTCGTTTTTTTATTTTTAAACTTCAATTGGAAATCCTTCGGAAAAGATAAGTATAAGTTGGACTTTATTTTTAAAATTCAGTTGAAACTTCAACTGGATATTCTAGCTCCGGAAATGATCCATGTAAGTTTGGAGCTTTTTTTTAAATTCAACTGAAAATTCTTTCTTCAGAAAAAATCTGTGTAAGTAAAAATCTGTCTTCTTTTTTTGTTCAAATTTCTGTTGGAAATTCTTTTTTTCGAAAAGATTCAAGT
>CAZJIO010000192.1:0-4645 GCA_964546035.1 uncultured Eubacteriales bacterium
AGTTATAAACAAAAAATAGGAAAGAGGTTACAATTCTCTATATGGCGATAATCTTGAAAGCTAGATTTTAGTAAGAGTATATCCAAGGTTCCCTTTGTTTTGCTTGCAAACTGCAATTTTCCCCGCAACTCATGAGGTATCTCGCCTAGTTGTATACATAATATGTTGAAAATAGAAATTAAGAGTAGATCATCACATGATGAACGTAATTGATGTTGTCACTTGCTATAGCAATTGATATAATCAAAAAAAGGAGGTATTCACTAATGACTTTTGATGAAATCTTTAAAAACATCCGAAAGGAACTTAATATAACCCAAGAAGAACTTGCTCGTGACTTGAATGTTAGCTTTTCTACGCTAAGCCGATGGGAAAATGGTCATAATTCACCAAGCAGACTAGCTAGAATGAGAATTGCTGAATACTGCACTAGGAAAAGCATTTCCGCAGAGATTATTACAGAGCTAGAGTGTACTGGAAATATATTAAGGATAGGAGCAAAGGATTATGATAATAACAACCAGTAACTTCAAAGAAGTTCTTATACATATCGGATTTGAGCCGCTTAAAGGCAAAGATAAAGATGTTTGGCTCAAATCGTATCCAACATGTGACCTTCGTGTTGACTTTAAAAACAACTTACTTATTTATCCTGAAGATAAGGGGTTGGTTGTAAATGAACGGCAAACCTGTAATTTCAGTGCATCTGAAAACTTTGTTGTATTCGAGTGTGTAAATCGCTTGCTATCAAAGGGGTACAAACCAGAACATATTGAATTAGAACCGAAGTGGAAACTTGGTCATGGCGCAAGCGGTGGTAGAGCAGATATTTTAATTAGGGATAATAGTGGTAATGCACTACTAATTATTGAGTGTAAGACTTGGGGCGAAGAATTTGAAGCCGAATGGAAGAATATGAATCTTAACGGGGGACAATTATTTAGCTATGCCCAACAGATAAAAAGTACCCAATTCTTATGTTTATATACTTCTGGCTTAGTTGATGAAACGATGGTATATAAAAATAATATTATTACTCTGAATGACAATAAGGAGTATTTGAAAACCATTAAGGAGCCATTGGCGTTTGCAGATGCGACTGATGTTCAGACACTTTATAAGGCATGGTATGTAACATATAATCATGAATATGAAACCACAGGAATATTTGAGCACGCACACCCAGCCTATGAAATTGGCAAAGCAAAACGTACAGTTTCTGACCTTAAAGATTTAAATCATGATGATATACAGAAGAAGTATCATGAGTTTGCTACTATTTTGCGCCAGCATAATGTATCAGGACGCGAAAACGCTTTTGATAAACTTGTTAATTTATTTCTTGCAAAAATTGTTGATGAAATGCAAAACCCAGATGAATTGATGTTCTATTGGCGCGGTGTCACTTTTGATAACTATTACGACCTTCAAGACCGTATACAACGTCTATACCGTGATGGTATGCAAAAATTCCTTAATGAGGAGGTTACTTACATTGATAATGAAGATATTAAAAGAGCATTTAGGCTTTTCAAGAACGATCCAGATGCAACACGCGATCAGATAGAGGAATATTTCCGTCAATTAAAATTTTATACAAATAATGACTTTGCATTCCTCGATGTACATAACCAGCATCTGTTTTTGCAAAATTCCGTTATTCTCTTGAAAATTGTAAGAATGATACAAGATATTAAGCTAAAAACAGATGAGCAGAATCAATTCCTTGGTGACTTGTTTGAGGGATTTCTAGACCAAGGAGTAAAACAAAGTGAGGGACAGTTTTTCACACCTATACCAATTGTAAAGTTTCTTGTATCTTCTCTACCGCTTAAAACACTTATTGAGGGTAGCACTGAACCATTGAATGTTATTGACTATGCTTGTGGAGCGGGACATTTTTTAAATGAGTATGCTACTCAGATACGTGATTATGTATCTCCAGAACAATTACCCGAATATTATGGACGTATTGTCGGTATTGAAAAGGAATATCGTCTTTCTAAAGTGGCGAAAGTATCAGCGTTTATGTATGGCCAAGATGAAATTCAAATCATATACGCTGATGCGCTTGCTGAAAACCCTGTTATTAAAAATGGTGTATATGATATCCTTATTTCAAACCCACCCTATAGTGTAAAGGGATTTCTTGAAACGCTCACACCCGAAGAACGTGCTGCATATGAAATATTTAAAGCAATAGACAGCAAGAGTATATATTCAAACAACGCAATCGAAGTATTCTTTGTTGAAAGAGCAAAACAATTGCTCGCTCCAGGAGGCGTTGCGGCAATAATACTGCCATCTTCGCTCCTTTCCAACAGTGGATCTGTATATACTAAGGCACGGGAGATTATCTTACAGTATTTTGATATCGTTGCTATTATTGAGTTTGGCAGCGGCACTTTCGGAAAAACAGGCACGAATACAGTCACATTATTTCTACGCCGCAAAGAAGAAAATCCGGCACTTGCGGAGCATTATCGTAACCGTGTAAACGCATGGTTCAATGGAGATTTTGAAAAAGATGGGGTTTTTGCTGATGCGAATTTACTAAACGCGTACTGCCAGCATATGGGTTATGACCTTAATGAGTATAAAACATTACTAAATTCAATACCTTGTGATGCTTTACTGGAGAGGGATGAATTTAAGGCTTATTGCATAGCATTCGAAAATCTTGCAGAAATAAAAAACCGTAAAAAGCAGAAATCATTTATAGGACTAAAAACAGATGAACGACAAGCGGAATTAAGAAGACGTTTAACTGCATATATCCAAGAAATTGAAAAAGACAAATTGTATTATTTTATGCTCGCCTACAGTAATCCTCAAAATGTAGTCGTTGTAAAGTGCCCCTCTGGGACTAATGAAAACAAGAGGTTTCTAGGCTATGAATGGAGTAGCCGTAAGGGTGCGGAGGGTATAAAATATATTGGTGTTGTAACAGACTATGATAGCGAAGATGAAACACTTTCTCGTCTAAAAGGAATAAAAAGTATACAAACACCTTTATTTAATCCGACTGATCTCTCTGATATCACCAAAATTAACAGCATAATCCGGGCTAACTTTAATGGTGAACACATTAGTGAAAATGAGTTTGTCAAATTGTATCGATTAGAAAACATGATTGACTTTAGTGGTATAAAATTTGAAAAACAAATATCGCTCACATTAATAAAGAGACACGACATTACTCATAGATATCCATATGAGTCTTTAGAAAAAGTTTGTAAAACAATAGTTGCCGGTGGAGATGCACCTAAAGATTCATTGAGTAAGAGTCCAACAGAAAGATATAAAATTCCAGTATATTCAAACGGGACGGGTGATAACTCCCTGTACGGTTACACTGATTCAAATGATAAAAATATTATTTATGAGGATGCGGTTACTATATCGGCGAGAGGAACGATTGGGTATTGTACTATTCGCAAAGCTCCATTTTTCCCAATTGTTCGTTTGATTGTTGCTGTACCAGACGAGAGGAAAATTATAATTGAGTATCTGAAAATTGCTCTTCAGAATTCAAAAATAATAGGAAATGGGAAATCTACACAGCAACTTACGGTGCCAATAATTAAGGCGTTAAGAATTCCACTACCACCAATTTCAGTACAGCGTGAAATAGTATCAGCATGTGAAGCCGTGGATGCAGAGTATGAGCATTCACGCATGAGCATAGATGAATGTCGCCAAAAAATTGAAAAATTATTTATTAATATGGACTTAATTGCTACAAATAAGTATAAGTTGAATAACAACTCAGTGTTTAGCCTGTCTATAGGAAAACGTATACTAAATACCCAGCTTGTACCTAATGGTGAAGTTCCTGTATATAGTGCAAACGTATTTAAACCGTTCGGCTATATAAATGAACGGTTAATTACTGACTTCGATATTCCATCGGTACTATGGGGTATTGATTGTGACTGGCAGGTAAACTATATCCCTGCCGGTATAGAGTTTTATCCTACAGATCATTGCGGAGTTTTGCGTGTACTGACCGACGATGTACATCCTCGGTGTCTGGCATGGGCTTTAGATAAGGTTGGAAGAAAACGAGGTTTCTCACGGTCGCTACGTGCTTCTATTAATAGGGTTAAAAATCTGACAGTTCAGTTACCATCAATTGATAAGCAACGTGAGATTGCAGAAGAAGTGTTTAAGTATGAGAATCTTATCGCTAAAGATATGTTAAAACTTACAGAGCTTGACAAGGAGAGGCAGGGAGTCTTGGACAAATATCTTCGGTAAAATTTATGTAAGTTGCAAATTATTGATATTTTATTACTGTTGATTCTATGTTAATAACTAACCTTAAATTTATCATTTTTAGAGTGGTCATATTATTGGTTTGGAGATTAAAGAAAACTGCACCAAAGGTTTTATCCTTCAGTGCAGTCCTTTCTTTGCTGTCTCCGCCTGAAGAGAGTCGGTCAAAAATATACTTGTTTTCGTAAATCCCTAAGGCCAACTCCTTTTGGCGGGGTTTTTTATTTATCTTCCTTATTTTTTGAAATATACTTTGAAGTAAAAAGTGCCGCTGCTATTATGCCGACTAAAAAACCTGAAGCAACCGCAGATAGCGTATGGGCTTTTAATGCCAATCTCGCATACATCGTCAAAACGGTTATAGGCA
>CAZJIO010000193.1:0-820 GCA_964546035.1 uncultured Eubacteriales bacterium
TGAACCAAGCATTGGTTTACATCCTAGAGATGTCCATCGACTCAATGAATTGTGCAAGCTGCTCTTCTTAGTTTCATAAAATTCCTTGGAAATTCTTGGCTGACTCTTAATAGGCAAGGTCCTTCCTATATATTCGCCTGTTAGTGTATTTGATTTTAGAAGATCACTATAGGAGCCCTCAAAGGTAATATTTCCTCCCTTAGTTCCCGCCTTCGGTCCAACGTCAACGATATAATCTGCGATCTTGATAACATCAGGATCATGCTCCACTACAATGACGGTATTGCCTTTATCCCTTAATTTGACCAACAATTCATTGAGTCGATGGACATCTCTAGGATGTAAACCAATGCTTGGTTCATCAAAAATGTACATAACATCCATTAAGCTGCTTGTCAGGTGCTTAACCATTTTTACACGTTGGGACTCACCTCCCGATAGCGTGGATGTTTCTCTATCTAAGCTGACATAATCCAGGCCGATGTGAATTAAATCGTTCAAACGCTCAGAAAGGTTTAGAATAATTGGCTGGATGTTTTTATCTTGAAGTTTTTGTACGAATTCAAGTAGGGCGTCCACTTGCATCGCTGTCAAATCTGCGATGGAGTACCCCATAATTTTCGAGGACAATACGGTTTCATTGTATCTTTTTCCAGAACACTCATGGCATTGTTCTTCTGCTGTAAACAGGGCCATTTTCTCTTTGGATGCCTCTGACTTCTCAAATTGTGTCTTAATATTTTGTCTAATGAATCGCTCGACTAGGCCTAAATAGGTGGTATTCATATCCTCGACTATCGTGGATTTCATTTTTTCTTCT
>CAZJIO010000193.1:832-4591 GCA_964546035.1 uncultured Eubacteriales bacterium
GAATAAACGAGTTTGTTGTATTCCTCTTTTGTATAGTCTTTAATCTTTTTATCACAATCGAAAAATCCCGTTGATGCATAACCTTTCCACTGCCAACCTCCGACTTTATAGCCTGGAAGTAGAATCGCACCTTCGTTTAAGGATTTTTCTGCATCCAAAGCTTTATCTAAATCCAATGTCACAATCCTGCCGATGCCTTCACAAGTTTTGCACATGCCGTTTGGATCATTAAAAGAGAAATAATGGGCAGGACCTATATGGGGGTTTCCCATACGCGAAAACAACAGTCGGATTAACGGGTTAATATCTGTTATTGTACCAAGTGTGGAACGTGAGTTACCGCCGATCCTCTTTTGATTAACAATAATAGCTAAGGATAAATTTTCAATAGCATCCACATCTGGATGACTGTATTTAGGCATAAAGCCTTGGATAAATTTGCTAAAGGTCTCATTTAACTGTCTACCCGCCTCTTGGGCTATGGTTTCAAACACGATGGATGATTTTCCAGACCCAGACACACCCGTAAAGATGGTTATTTTCTTTTTAGGGATCTTCAAACTGATATTTTTTAAGTTATTGGCACGTGCGCCGATTATTTCAATATAGTCATGTTCCATAGTGATCTCCTTTTTTTTATATTCGAGCTTCTATACACGTTATTTTATACTAAACTCTGATCAATTAATAGCTATCTTTATAATACTATTTTACTACATTGAAGCAAGTGCTAAGGTTATTAATATAAACAACTAATTATCTGGCCATCTATTGATAAAACCTTCTCATTTGCAGAAAAATCAAACTTATTTCTTAATGATCTTCCTATGAGTCAGCATTTATTGCCTCACATATCCTTAATCTCCTATCCTTTAAATCTTTTCTATGATTTTCTACGCGATTTTTTACTTTTTATACATTTAAACACAATCACTATAACCAATACAGATATAACTGTTATAAATATTATAACAAAAGAATTCTTTGATTTCTGAACAACATATTTGTGTTCCACATAAATTTTTAAGCCGTCGCTACTCAATCCCATTTGGTTATCAATATCCAACCTATAAAATGCACAACATTTAACCTTCTGTTTAAACAGATTGTCTTCAGCTAATATGTTTTCATAGCCATTTATTCTAACCCCACTATAGGGTGCTGGTTTCTTTTTTTGCCAACTATTAATATCTTTCCAATAATATTGTTCATTCCTTTTTAAATCTGGTACAACACTTACATCACTGTTATTAACATAATATACAATCGTATTGGTTCCGCTAATTAATGGCTCCAATGCTGTATACGTAACAAACACATCTATAAAATCATTATTAGCGAATGCTAACACTTTCCATTCATCTTTTTCAATCTGGTTTTTATCGCCTCCTACAAATACTTCTGTATTAATAAATTTCATGTCTGATATGACATTGTCAACTATTAAATTGGTAGTTTCATCATCAATCTCTTCTATAGTTTTTTGAGGTGTATCCATCTCAACTAGTACTTTTTGTGCTAAATTCATCTCATTTTCATTAGTGCTCATATTCTTTATATTTGCAACTAAAAATAATATCAAAATCATTCCTATTTTTGTATACGTCAATTCATCCATCTCCTTAATAATAAAGTCACGTTTATATAAAGTTTTTTAATCTATATAAAACGTGACTTTTATCAACCAAACTAGTAATTTATACCTAATTAGCTACTATAGCATTGCTTAAGAATCATTGACTAATCTTTGGCCTTAGTATGCTCCCGATATTTCACAAAGTCAACCTTATCATCAAGATGTAATGTAACCGTAATATAAATACATATAGTTTTATCTTAAATTATTTATTAAATATTTTTGTAAATAATTATAAATACAATTACAATAAACCTATACAATCACAAATCCAATCTCTCCAATTTCCCCTATCTCAACTCTATCAACCAATCCCCCAAACAACTCACCATCAAACTCACTCAACAATCCTTCTCTGCCCCCAAGAACCTTTTCTATTTCATTAATCCTTGTTCTCATTTCTACTTTTCGTCCTTCATTATAAGTTACCGCTTCCCTTCTTTTCCTCAGCGCACTTTTAATAGCTATCTAAACCCAGAAACAACGAAATAAGTATTTAGATGCTATAATATGACATGCTATCGCCACCTAATATATTGTATAATAAAAACAAGGATCACAAGAAATTACTGAAAATAATGGAGGTATGCAGTATGTCAAGACCTACAAACAAGCCAGATTTAATCAAAACAGCAACAGAACAGATTGAAAAGATGTGGAAACTCATCGATGGTATGACAGAAGCTGAGCAAAATGCGACTTTTAATTTTGGAGAGGCATTTAATCAAAAAGAAGCCCATTGGAAACGCGATCAGAATTTAAGGGATGTACTTGTCCACCTCTATGAGTGGCACCAATTATTATTGACTTGGATACAAACAAATAAAAATGGCGAACTCAAGCCATTTTTACCTGCACCGTACAACTGGAAATCATATGGACAGATGAACGTGGACTTTTGGAAAAAACACCAAAACACCACATTAAGCCATTCCATGGAGCAGTTAAATGAAAGCCATGCTCATGTGATGTTACACATTAACGATTTCTCTAATGATGAATTATTCACAAAAGGAACCCTTCTATGGACAGGAACTTCTACACTGGGCAGTTATTGTGTTTCTGCTACCTCCAGCCACTATGATTGGGCAATGAAAAAGATAAAGATGCATATAAAAACATACAAGGCCTAACAAAAGGGATAAAATGAACAAAAAAACAGAGTATATATTCAATCATACTCTGTTTTTTTCTATTATTTATTTATTTCACTGGCATTTGAAGTTTTTGTCCTATGTATAACCTATTTGGATTCGTAAGAATTGCTTTGTTAAGTTCATATATTTCCATGTATCGATTTTTGTCGCCAAGATAGGTATCAGCCAATTTCCATAAGACATCCCCGCTAACCACTGTATGGGTAAGGGTTGTGTTATTTGTGACAGTACCCGTACTGTTGATTGTAATACGTCCTGCTGGTTGACCATATTTTGCAACCGATACGATACCTCCAAGAACTTGATCTGTATAATTCACAAGGGCATCTTCTAATGAGACATAGGTATTGTAGCTTTTGCTGTTTTTCAGCATATAATATGTATCGCCGCCGCTAGCAAGGAAATTATTGGTCGCGATGGTGTAGATCTTTTTAAGATCCAGGTTCTCACCGCCAACTTTTACATGTGTGACACGGGATCCTGCGTCAGCGGGTGCAAAATAGGTTGAATTTGGATATTGTGCTCCTTTTTTATAAGGTACGCTGGTATTAAGTGTGAATTCAATGCCTGCAACTTGTGGGAAAGCGCCTAAGGATTCTGGTGCACTGAAGGTTGCTGCTTCCAAAAGCTCTAATAGCTGTGCACCTGTTACTTCAACGGTAGAAATCGTGTTACCAAAAGGGAATACCGTCTTCATTTCCTTCATGGTTATATCACCTGCTGCGATTGAAGCACGGATACCACCTCCATTTGTTATGGAAGCTACGACTGTTCCTTTACCAACTGCCTGATTTGCTGCCCATAGTATAGCATCTGCTGCAAAATCTCCTAAGTTAGTTTCCTGGGTTCTTACACCTGGATCTTTATTGCCGTCAAGTAAGACTTCCGTCACTGCAAATTTTTCTGATAATAGGGTATTGATGACTGCAGCTTGTGCATTAATGATTGCGTTAATTGTCGCATCAA
>CAZJIO010000194.1:0-3514 GCA_964546035.1 uncultured Eubacteriales bacterium
ATAACCTGTTCTTCCGTCACAGAAATTCTTTTAGCAATCTCTTTGTAGCGATGATTAGCCAGTAATTCTAAATGATGTTCTATTATTAACTCCAAATCATTACTTACTAGATTCCTTCTTTTCAACTGTATATGCAGGCATTCTTTTAGGCTTCTAGCACCTACACCTGCTGGATCTAGATTCTGCACTAGTAACAGTGCTTTCTCAACACATGTTAACATTACACCTAAAGCAATTGCTATCTCCTGAATACCTTCTGTAAAATACCCATTGTCATCTATGCATTCAACGATATACTCAGCTACCTTTCTAGATAACTTGTCTATCTTTATTTCACCTAATTGCGAAATCAAGTATTGCCTCAAAGATATAGGCAAAGATGCGTATTCAGAAAAATCTACTCCGTCTTGATTAGAGTCTTTGAAAGTCGAGTATTGCTTATTCTTTGTATTATATTCAACAAACTTCTCAAACAAGTCATTGTCTTGATCACTTTCTAATAACGGGTTTTCATTCAATGCCTCCCCAATATATTGGGATAATTCAATGCTAGACATATGCAAGACTTTAAGCTCTTGTATCATCTTGGGTGTCAGTGACATGAGTTGTTTTTGAACTAATTGATTTCCTAAAAAAGCATTCATATTTGCACCTACTTGATTGATAAATAGTCTGTCTAGCATCATTATAAACATCATCTATGAAGATTTTATGAAGATAAGTATTTAGTTATATACTTAATCAAATTGAGAAAAACGAACCTGACATTTAACTGTTAGGTTCGTTTTTTGATCTTAGTGCATGCCCATTCCGCCTTGCATCATATCCATTCCACCTTGCATCATACCCATACCACCTTGCATCATGCCCATACCTCCTTGCGTGTTCATACTACCTTGCGTGTTCGTATTACCTTGCATGTTCATTCCACCTTGCATGTTCGTTTTACCTTGAATGTTCATGTTTCCTGAAGTATTCAGGCCGTTACCGATTGTACCATTTTGCAACTGCATTTGACCATTTGTTTGGTAACCATAATTCGTGTTCATGCCGTTATAGCCATAGCTTCTATTGAACTGATTCATGCCCCATAAAACGCCAAAAATTATAACAATACCTACCACAGACACTAACGCTAACTTAAACCATGAATTATCTAAAACACTATTATTGTTCATATTACTACCTCCTATTATTGATTAATTTTCTTTTTCTTGCCCACAAAAAGGGCATACCTTCCAATCGTCATTTTGTTCCTTACCACAAACCACACATGTTTCTTTAATCACAACGGTTCGATTCCCTCTAAAAGTGCTTTTTATATTAATAATGTCTTTCTCTGTAAATAAGTATCTACTAGCAGCAACTGCTATTCCGATAACTAATCCAATAATAAAGAGAACGAATAAAACTTTAATTAAAAACACTAAAAGCACATAAATTGAACCTGTTGCTCCATAACCTAAACCTGTACCCATATGACTTCCTCCATAACTTTGTCCCATTGTATTACCCATACCAAGCCCGGTACCAGTAAAAAGTGTAAGTACTAGCCAAATACCAACTATACCTATTAATACGCCGATGATCAGTCTTAATCCAGAACGACTATTAGTATCATTCATAATTTCACCTCCTTTAGTCTATTATGTAGAATTTGTTATTCTCACTTATATAATGAGCAAGAACCATGCCAACCCAAAAGGCTCTAAAACTGCTTATTTCATGTACCTACAATAATCAACTGTTCGAATTTCTACACAGTGGTGTGTGAATTTGAGCGGAAAATAACAAAAAAAAGGTATTATCCTATTAGATAATACCAAGAAATTTTGGAGAACTTATTCCATTATTGTCACACCATTTGGGCCTTTTCCTACTGAGATAGTTCCAATGACTGTATTTGTAGCTGCATCAACTGCTGTGACAGTATTAGCACCTGTATTTGTTACAAATACAGTACTTCCATCCTTTGAAATTGCTACACCATGTGCTTGATCTCCTGCAGTAATATAACTGATTACAGACTGAGTAGCAGTTTCAATCACACTTATATTATCTGATCCTGTATCAGCCACGTAGATGAATTTACTATCTGGCGTTGAAAATAGTTGTATTGGAGTTTCACCTACTGGAATATTTTTAATTACTTCCATTGAAGTCATATCAATGACTGCTACACTATTATCTTCACTCGATGAGACATAGACGTATTTACCATCTGGCGTTGGTGCAACTTGAACAGGTTTCTTACCAACCTTTATAGTTTTTATCACAGTATTTGTAGCTACATCTATTACAGAAACATCATCAGAATCATTGTTTGCTACGAAAATAGTTTTATTATCTGGTGACATTCTTAAACCATGGGGCATATAACCAACTGGAATCTTTGCATCAATATTGTTACTTTGCAAATCAATAACGTAGACGTTTCCAACTGTTTTCATTCCGGCCATGTCATCTGAATCTGTTTCCTCATCACTTTCTTCCATTTCATTGATAGTGACATACGCAATGTTTGAATCAGGTGAAAATATGATATGACTAGGACCTACTCCTACACCTATTGTTTTAATCACAGCATTATTTGAAGTATCTATACCAGAAATCGCGTTACTATGACTTTCAACTACATATACATACTTGCCATCTGGTGTTACTTGCACATTGTGAGGTCCCTCACCTACAGCGACAGTAGCAGTCGTTTTCATAGTTGCCATATTAATAACAGAAATCGAGGAATCATCTTCATTTGCAGTGTAAACATAATATTCGTCCATGGTATTCATATCTGGAGTAGTTGTCTCGGCTTCAGTTGTGAGTTCAGTTGTAGGTTCAGTTTTCGGTTCAGTTTCTACATCAGGGCTTGTTTTTTGACTCGGTGAACAAGAAACGATTATAGTCATTGTTAATATTAAAGCGATCATAGTGATAATTTTTTTCATTTTAGTGCCTCCAGTATTTTCATAATAGTATTTGGGTTAATATAAATTTTATTCAATGCCACCCCTCTCTCCTTGAATAACAAAATGAATTAAGTATTATTCTGGTTTGTTTAATAATTTTTTTGAGTCAGTGTGTATAAATTGATTTATATATAGTCTTATTATATTTTGAGTTTGTGAAGTTTTTATGAAGATTTGAGATGAAGGCATTTATTCTTCAAAAATAGGCAAAAAAAACGGCCATCAACACTTAACGTGTTAACAACCATTTTCTTCACGAATTAATTATTCCTACTAGATAAAGCCTCTACTGTATGAAATCACACACCCTAGTGTGTAATTTTGGACACTATGATTCGCAAACTAATTTTTTTATATTTTGAATTTTTCAATTCTGTAAATTAAAGCATGCCTAGAAATACCTAGAAGTTTTGCTGCATGTGTTTGGTTACCATTACAACGATCAAGTGCTTGCCTTACAAAACTTTCTTCAGTTTCCTCTAGAGAGATCCCTTGATTTGGCAAAGCAAATAATTCCTTCTTAGAATATGCCCCTCTAATAATTT
>CAZJIO010000194.1:3549-4514 GCA_964546035.1 uncultured Eubacteriales bacterium
TGATAAAATAACTAAACGCTCAATGATATTTTCAAGTTCTCTTATATTACCAGGATATTCATATTGCTTCAATATTTCTAGTGCATCCTCTTCAAGGCTTATAGGTTCCTTATTCATTTCACTTGCAAATTTATTAATGAAGAATTCTAGAAGTGAGGGTATATCCTCTTTCCTCTCCCTTAACGTGGGTATAGATATAGGGATGATATTGAGCCTATATAGGAGGTCTTCTCTAAATTTTCCTTCAGCTACCATTTTTTCAAGATCTCTATTAGTTGCTGAAATTATTCTAACATTCGCTTTAATAACCTCAGTCCCACCTACCCTTTCAAATTCTTTTTCTTGAAGGACCCGTAATATTTTCACTTGAAGAGATAACGGAAGTTCACCAATTTCATCTAAAAAAAGTGTTCCACCTTGAGCTCTATCAAATCTACCAACTTTTCTATTCTGTGCACCAGTAAAAGCACCTTTTTCATAACCAAAGAGTTCACTTTCAATCAATGCTTCTGGAATAGCACCACAGTTTACTTTTATATACGGTTTATCACTTCTTGAACTTTTATTATGAAGGGCATTTGCAATGAGCTCTTTGCCTGTTCCACTTTCACCGGTGATAAGTACAGTAGCAGATGTATCCGCAACTTTATCAATCAAATCATAAATGTCTCTCATTCCTTTACTACTTCCAATGATCTTTTTATCATAAGCTTCAATTATTTGGTAGGTTAAGGCATCAATAGTCTTATTGAGATCATCAATGTTTAATGCTTTTTTTATAGATAATTTCAAATCATCTATTTCAAAAGGTTTAGAGAGATAATCAACAGCACCTAGTTTCATTGCTTCGACAGCAGCATCTGTGCTCCCATGCGCTGTGATCATGATGACTGGCACTTTATCATTAACTGTCTTTATGCGCCTTAAAACCTCCATGCCATCTATGCCAGGCATTCTGTAATCCA
>CAZJIO010000195.1:0-4122 GCA_964546035.1 uncultured Eubacteriales bacterium
TAGTGGCTCATCTTCAACGATCAAACAAGTAATAGCAGCACTCATAAAGGCAAACTTAAAACTGAAGTATAGAATTCTTTTCTAGTAGTAGTAGCTAAGCTATATTTTTCTCCGTACAATAGTTGCAATCGGTTCCGCAAATTGGCAAGACCGGTACCATTTTTCTTCTCATCCTCCGATTGTACCAATCTATTTCGAACAGTCACTTGTAACTGCTGCTCAACGATACTGATTTGGATGAATATAAAGTTATCCTCTCTTCTTTTATCGATTCCATGTTTAAAAACATTTTCCACCAAAGGAATAATGAGCATAGGTGAAAGCTGAACGGTATCCATATGTTCGGGCATCTCAATAGTTACTTGTAACGGATAACGCATTCTAGCTTTTTCCAGATCGATATAATTTTGGATAAACTGCATTTCTGTTAATAAGGCAATTTTATCTTTTGGTGCTTCATCCACAAAATATCGCATGATGGATGACAACTTCTCTAATAATGCTGCAGTTTGAGGAGACTCACGCTGTGCATAGAAATAAATGTTATTGAGCGTATTGAATAAAAAGTGAGGTTGTACTTGTGATTTCAATAAACTTAATTCTGATTCGACTTGTCTGCGTGGCATGGCTTCTTGCTGCTCACGCAATCTGAAATAATGGATGCAGATATAAAATAAGATACTGGTAAAATAGATCAATAAGCTGGAAGCGACAGTCCTTATCACAGTTGCAGTTGTCAATGCCTCAGGCTTGGTCGCATAAAAGGTATTATAAACCCACATGGTTGCTCCCGTTCTGTACCAAGCTGCCATGAATAATAATACTATGGATAAGAAAATATAAATGACGATTCGTCCTTTTTGATAAAAAGTAGGAATGAGATAGGAAGCATTTCCATAAATGATCATCATGTAAGAGGTAATGATGATAAAAGAATAGCCCAATGACTGTCCCAATGTATCGAAATGAAGCATGGTCAGAATATTGACACCGAGCAGTAATATCCAAATAACCCACTGAATTCGTTTGAGCGAAAAACTGAAGCGAGGTTTTACCATGAAGTCAAAACTAGCATGAAAATGTCTTTGACATTGAAATTTCAACGGATGATTGATTTTTTTCAATGCTTGTTGAATATACAAAAATCATTTGATCCGTTGAATATTATACAACCCTAATTGAATAGTCGATTTTCAAACAAGCTTGAAAAGTATCATTGTAAATAAAAAACCATGAAACCTCAGATACCTGTTTCGCTTTTTTTACTTTTTACTGTTGTATTCGCATCAGCTCAGTTCGAGGACTCACAAAAAAAAGCTATCGAATGGGTCAATAAATCCATTGCAGTTATGGGAGGTAATCACTGGAAAGAACTTTCTTCTTTAAAATATGGCGGCTCCGGGAACGGCTTTGCTATTGAACAGTCTGAGCGTCCAGAGGGCCCATACATACCAGTTCAGTTGAGAAAAACAGCTGTTATCGATTACAAAAACAAGCAAGCACAAATTACCAAAAGCTCAGGTTTTTATACACAAGGAGGTACGGTATCTTATGTTCTTAATGAAGATGCTACAGCAATGAAATTTAGAAATGGTATGTATTTCCCTGTTGCCAAGGGAAATATGATAGAAGATGATATCAATCTAAGTCCTGAGCTTGTATTGTTCAAGGCGCTAGCATCTAAGCATCTGCAGTATAAAAAAGATACGCTTTTGCAAGAAGTTCCACATGCGATTGTAGCATTCCTATATGAAGACAAATACCCAATAAGACTGTTCATTAATCAAGAGACTGATTTTTTGAGTGGTGTAGAAATTACGAAACCTTATACAGGTGATATGCTAGAGATATGGGGCGATCTTCGTAAACTCACCTTATATTCTTTCTGGAATTTATTGAATAAAGATTTACATTATCCACTACAATCTGATGTCTTCATCAACAACTGGCATTACTCCAGTTTCCTTATCAATAATTGGGAAATCAATGTTGCGACACATAAGGATTCATTGCTTATTCCTGATAGCATTAAAACTAAAAGTGCAGTATTAGTAAGTTCACAAAACGAAAGTTATGTTCAGAACCTGAATAATCGTTCTAAAGAAATAGCTCCAGGCATCTGGATATTACCCGGTCCATGTAATGCTACTGTGGTTGAACAACCAGATGGAATTATTCTTATTGAACCGAATCTAAGTTCTGAATATGGTGTTATTCTCTTAAAAAAAGCACAAGCATTATTTCCTAACAAATCTATCAAAGCTGTCGTATCAACTAGTGATGCTTGGTTACATTTCGGGGGCCTACGAACTTTTGCAGCAATACCGAAAATTAAAATCTATCACCCAAAACGTAATAGTAAAATTTTATCTGCTTTGCTAAAAGCCCCTTATAGAACAGTAACAGATAACTTATCAGGTATCAAGCAACCAAGCTATAACATGATTGCTGTTGAAGACTCATTAGTTGTTGGCAGTGGAACTAACCGTTTGATTTTTTACACTTTCAAAACGGAAAGTGGAGAGCGTATGATGATGACCTACTTTCCTGAACATCAGCTAGTATATGCAAGTGATCTTTTTCAACCTAAGGGTAGAGATGGGAAATATTTTCAGCCACATTACACATGGGAAGTAATTCAAGCTTTGAAAAAAAGAAAATTAACTGTAAAAAAACTATACGGAATGCACACAACCGTCACTGAATTTCCTAGTATCGAAAATGATTTTAAATAAATATGAAAAAAATAATCCTTTACACATCGGTTTTATTCTTGAGTTGGCAATCGGCTAACGGACAAAAAACCGACACTATCAGAATCACACCTGAATTGGTAAATACGAAAGTATTAATTCCCGGCACACATCGTTGGTTGGTGTATTTTAAAATGGGAGCAGATAGTCCGAGAACCATGTTCAATATCTGGTCGAGAACCATTAATACGATCACTCATAATGGAAAAGATGCCATTGAAGTAACACAGGTTTGGGAAGACAAAGACAGCATCATGCATACCACACGTTCTATTTCCGATGCTAAAGATTTCAGAACCTTATACCATACTTCTTGGTGGAAACAAAGAGGCAGTAGTACTTTGGATTTTAGTACCGGTGAATTTACCATGAACAATAGATCACAGACCAAGCAAGACACAGCATTAAGAGTAAAACGTTTTAGAGAGCCTTTTGATAAAGCTATGAGTCAGTATACGCTCAATTGGCATCTGGATCTGGAAGTATTCCCATTATTACCTTATAAAAACAATGTCACTTTTCTGATCAATTATTATGACCCAGGATCACAAGAACCAAAGTGGGTGCCTTATACAGTTACAGGGAGCGCCAAACTTTCAGGCTTAGATGGGCAGATGACGGATTGTTGGTTATTGGAACATGCAGAGCCCAATAACAAAGAAGTATTCTGGATCAGTAAGAAAACAAAAGAGGTGTTGAAATTAGAGCAGCAATTTGGTACAAGATTTCGTTATAAGATCAAATTGCCTTTTAGTAATTAATGCATTTCACAAACCAAAACCATTGTATGTATAGATTAATAACTATCTTTTTTTTATTTCTCGCAATCCCTACTTTTTCTCAAAAAGACACAGTTGTTTTAGGAAAAGGCTTTCATGCGACACCACCAATTGCATACACGAGTAATTACCTCCAGGTCTGGCGGATGCCAGATGGAACAGCTAGAGCATCTTTACTAGCTAGCAAATCCATTGAGTTACTGGTACTCAATAATAAGCCTACTTGGGCACTTATTCAGCAGTATCACAAAGAAAAAGATGTAGACAGGGATACAACTTATTTCGATGACAAGACTTTACAACCGCTAGCATATAGAACTAATCTTCCTTCAACTGGTTATAGCGAATCTGTTTCATTTACTGATGATTCTATTATTGTGAGAATTCAATACAAAGATTCATTGAAAGTGCGTACATATCCCGCAAAACAAGGTTATATACAAGCTACAATGATGGATTACCTGATATCAAAACTCCCATTACAAAAAGGATATACGACCTCTTATCGCTCCATAAATGCTGGAGCAAATTTTAGTGATCAGATTACAACTATTACAGTCGTAGAAAAAGAGGATTTGATGTTGAGCACC
>CAZJIO010000195.1:4160-4382 GCA_964546035.1 uncultured Eubacteriales bacterium
TGTTGGAAAGTTGAGGTTGTAAATGGCAGAAATAAATCTTGGCAGTGGTATTCATTAGGCGAACAATCACTGATGAAACTAGAGTTAGGGTCGAAAGAACGTGCTTTATTTGTGAAATCAAGAATATTGTAATAGCTAGGAATCTAATCATAAAAAAGGAGGCTTTAAGAGCCTCCTTTTTTATGATTAGATTCCCGGTACCAATCCCCTTGCAATCGGTTC
>CAZJIO010000196.1:0-4141 GCA_964546035.1 uncultured Eubacteriales bacterium
TACTTTGCCCTATCTATTCGATTGGTCTTTTGTCTCTCCACGTTTTGAGATACCTTTCTCAAACAACTGTCTATACGTTGTGAAGGGGAACACTGGTAACTTCTCACCCTTCTCTCTAGCCAATTGCTCGCTCCGGTAAACTCACGGCGGGTATTTTCAATCGTCGAATACAGCCTATAACTTTCTGTCGCTGTGCTTGCAACGTCTTTAATCCATGACATTTCTTTAGGCAGAGAAGTCAAATTAGTCGCGCTGTCTTTAACTTGCTGCTTAATTTCATTTAATTGCTTGTTGGCTGAAGCAATCATTTCAGCAGTATTTTGAACAGTAGCGACAAGCTCGCCGTTATTCAAAATCTGTGTATATTCACTTGACCCACCACCTGCGACTCCACCTCCGCCTGCGAAAACATTTGAAGAGATTAAAGCCAGCAACAATAAAGCACGCATTTATGATCCCCTATTTATTCCATTATTGACATCATTCGTTGCATATACAGAGATCTAAAACTATGCTCATCTTCATTGATAGCAGAATCCATAACCTTCTGAGCATGTTTATCGGACATCACAACAGATAAGATTTCTTTTGGAAATTTTGCCCTGATTATTTGACGTTCGTCGCCTTGAATAATCAAGTATTCACCATTCTTTTGAAGGTTTGAGATCGTATGAATATCATCTTCTCTTGCTCCAAATTTGCGATATAACTCTGCCTCAGTGTCACTTTTAGCACTCGAGTTTGGTACAAAAATCTTGGTTACAATATTTCCAAGGAAAAGACTTAAATTTTCTGACTTAACCAACTCATCAAGTGACTGAGTTGACATTAATAGCAACACATTCTCTTTACGTTTTGTGCGTATCCAGTCGTAAAGGCGCATGGCAAATCGAGGGTGTTGAAGAGGAAACCAAAGTTCTTCGATGTTAATGATTGTTGGTCTTCCATCTAATCGCAACTGAATTCTAAAAAAACAATAATCCATGAACGCAATTGCAGCAGTCGTATTAATGGTAAAAAGACGAGAAATATCGATAGACGTGATGTCTGATAGATTAAATGAGTCTTCATCATGGTCGAAGTAGCTCGCAAGAGGACCCTTTCCGATCCATGGCTCCAAGTGTGTTAGCAAGTGAGCAGGTAACATCGCGGCCAGTGATGAAAGTCGCAGTAAACGAGCGTCAACTGACTTTCTCAGCGTTTCAACAACCATCCAAATTGTTTTAACATCATCCGATGTTAACTCATAACCACGTGATGTAAACAATAACTCTAACCAGTTTACGACAAACTCCTGACCACCCTGATGTGGCAGCAGTGACATGGGATTAACTTTCACATCATCACGACCAGGCACAATGTACTGCCCTTGTTGCAATAACGTTGGTATACGACAAGTATTATCCTTGTCGAAATTAAATACCTGAGCATTATATTGACGGTACATTGTCCATAGGAAGTTATTAAGAACAGATTTACCACCGCCAGACGGACCGATCGTAAACGTATGTCCTAGATGCCCCACGTGGAAGTTGAAATGATATCCAGAATGATAGGGGGTTTTAAAAACCGTCAATGACTCTATTTCTTTATGCAATTCTTCTGACAGATGCTCATTAACATGATTGCCACTTTTCGGATGAAACATTAGGGTCATATCGGAAAAATTTGGCCCTGAGAAATAAAACCAACGCACCGGCTCTTGATATTGCCCTGGGAAAGTTCCAGAAAAAGCAGACAGAGCATGCATTCTTTCCCGATATGTCGGAAACTCTGAATGCGTCTTCAAAATTTCATGCACAACTTCAGCATTGGATATAGCAGACTCCTCTGAGTCACCGTAAATCACAATTGTTAAGTTATACAAACCCGCCACTCTACTTTTACTGAGCTCCGCTTTTGCAGCATTCGCATCGTGAAAACCAATCTCCTTTGATTTATCGACTTGATTTAATTCTTCCCCTATCATTTTTTCTTTCATCATCACGAAGAATGGCTTCATTGTTTGTTCAAAATAGTCTCGTTGCGTGTCAATATGTTTATCCGCTACCTCATAATCCCAAAATTGCATCGCTTGCGAAATAGTTATCTCAAAAGGTAAAAAGGCAATGTTATTTAATTGACCAACAGAATTCTCAGGAAATTCTTTTGCTGACAGTAAAACTGCATACTTGTCGTTTATGCCTTCAAATTTAATACAGCTAGCATCTACCTCAACTCTGGCCATTCCAATTCGATTGTCCAGAAAAGAATTATTTGAAATATGAATGGGGCGCCCATCGTGAATAGGTGTTACATACTGCGTTAGGACTCCAATAAGTTTACTTCCTTCAAGTCGAGCAGCGCCTAAAAAACCAATTCCTGACTCAAAGCCTCTTAAGTAACCTTTTACTTTTTCGATAAAAAACTCTAAATCTTTAAGATCACTGAACAAACGATCCTTGTACGAAAACGCATAGCGTAATCCGTCTATTAGTGATTGCAACATACCCTTATTGGCATTAATCGACTTTAAGCTTTCTTGCTCTAAGACAGTACTAAAAGTCTTTGGTGGTTTAACCTGAACAAAAAAATAGTTCGTGTTTGTAAACATTTCTTGGTTAACCGAAATAGACCATGCATCAGCAATTGATTGAGACACAATATCTGGCATAACTTTATTATGTCGTATATTGCTTTTACGTCTATGCATTGTCGACCATAAATTTATGGCACCGTCAAAGTCCGCAAAGGCTGTATCTAATATCTTGCACGCCTCTTGTTGTTGGTCTAGTGTACTAGATTGAATATCTACACCTTTGAACTCATAACCAACGATAAATGATCCATCCTTACACAGTATAAAACCCGGAATGACTTCATGCAGCCAAGGAATTAATTCACTTAATGGTCTTTGTTCGGTTTGAAATTTGTGCGCACGCGTTTTTAAGTTCATCAGATTACCTCGTCCCTGCCCCAACCATTTGGCCGCTGTGTTTTTTTGTTTTGATGAGGCAAAGGAAATGGCTCATATACATTACCCTGACGTTGATAGCGTTCTAGGATTGTTACTGTGTAAGGGTCTCGTTTAGTTAGAATTACAAAAACGACATGCAATAAAACGGAAATAAACAAAAAAGGCCACATTTTCAATACACCCACTAAAATCGAAGAAAGGGTGAAGTTGATTGCCATCAGTTGAGGTGACACTCCCATAATTGTAGGTGGTCGCTGCAACGAACGTCTAATGGGAGTGCCGCGCATTATTTTGATGCTCCAAAACCAAATAGTGTCGGGCCGAAAATCATGAAGCCGATTGCAACTAAAGTTAAACCCATGCTTGAAATCAACTTGCCTTGATTCTGGTAAATCAGATATCCGCCACCCACACACAAAGCTGCTGCCACAATTGGCAAAATATAGTCCTTCACCATAGACCATACATCTACGATCATATCTATAAACTCATTTGCGCTTGCTTGTCCGCTCATCAATGTCAAAGCGACACCAACGACTGCGATTGCAACTTTAGATTTATAGGATGATTTGTGTTTCAAAGTCTTTTCCATTGTGTCTAATGACCCTGTGAATTGTTTCGATTGTTCTGACACCTTTAACTCTCCTCATTTGAATTACATAATTGAATGTGTACGCCACTTGATTTTTGATGGAATCTAATTTCCCTCCTTCTCCGGCTCCCATTAAGCCAAAATCACTTAATTTTTCTAACGCCATTATTGGATTGTTTGCATGCAAAGAACACGCAGTACCGTCGTGTCCAGAGTTAGCGGCTGAGAGAAAATCGTACGCCTCTAATCCTCTTATCTCACCAACAAAAATCCTGTCTGGACGATACCGTAAAGCCAATCTAACAAGTTTCTTAATATCAATCCCTAACTGATTATTGACTTCAAACTGAACGGCATTTGGTAGATCTAGCTTCAATTCTGGCGGGTCTTCAATTGTTACAACTCGTTCATCTGCTGACAGGTGCTTCAACATGGCGCGCAGAAAAGATGTCTTCCCAGATGAAGTCCCACCTGACACTATGAAATTTTGTTTAGATACAACTAGCCAGATTAGAAATTCATTAATGCTCGAAGGAGTTTTTCTATTTATAGAGGGAGGCTCAATACCTTTAAATGGCTCAAGATCAGCAACA
>CAZJIO010000197.1:0-4054 GCA_964546035.1 uncultured Eubacteriales bacterium
TACACTCTTTCCCTACACGACGCTTATCCGATTTAAAACCTGCAGAAGGTTCTACGCAAGAAAGATATAGAAAAGGTAGAGGCCATGCGTCAGGCAATGGTAAAACAGCTGGTAGAGGTCATAACGGCCAAAACTCTCGTAGTGGTGGCGGTACTAGAATTGGTTTTGAAGGTGGTCAAATGCCTTTGTACAGAAGACTTCCTAAAAGAGGTTTTACTTGTCCAAGTTCTAAAGAAATCATTGGTATCAACATAGATGCTCTCAATGTTTTCAGAGCGGGTTCAGTAGTCACTATTGAAAAGCTTCAAGAAAAAGGAATTGTCAACAATCCTAAAGATGGTGTTAAAATATTAGGATTTGGTGAAATGACTAAGAAATTAACAGTTCAAGCATCCGCTTTTAGTAAATCAGCTATCGAAAAAATCGAAGCTGCTGGTGGGAAAGCAGAGGTGGTATAAGTGTTCAGAACATTTCGTGATGCATTTAAAGTACCAGATCTCAGAAGTAAACTCATTTTCACATTGTTTATGCTGTTTGTTATCAGAATAGGGGCAGCAATCCCTATTCCTGGTATTAATAGTGAAATATTGAAGTCCTATTTTGAAAATGCAGGTGACCTACTTGGTTTATTTGATGCATTCTCAGGTGGTGCATTTGCAGACATGACACTTTTTGCAATGGGTATTATTCCGTACATCAATGCATCAATTATCATGAATTTGTTAACAATTGCGATTCCTGCCTTAGAAGAAATGCAAAAAGAAGGCGAAGATGGACGTAAAAAAATTGCTAAAATTACACGTTTCGGAACTGTGGTACTAGCTTTTGTTCAAGCATTAGCTATCTCTATTGCTCTTAGAAATATGTTTGTGGATTATAGCATTTTATCAGTTATTGTTGCCGTATCAGCTATGACTGCAGGTACAGCATTTTTAATGTGGGTAGGAGAAAGAATCAATGAAAAGGGTGTTGGAAATGGTATTTCTTTAATCATTTTCGTCAACATCATTTCTAGATTACCAGCAGGCATTAGTTCTTTAAGAGCTCAAGTGACTACAGGTAGATACTTGGTTGTTCTTTCTATGTTGATTGTATTTTTCTTAATGATTGCTCTTGTTGTACTTATTTACTTAGGTGAACGAAGAGTACCTGTGCAGTATGCTAAAAAAATGCAAGGTAGAAAATCATATGGTGGTCAAACAACATATATTCCACTTAAAGTAAATATGGCTGGGGTTATTCCGGTAATCTTTGCTTCATCTTTAATTCAATTCCCAACGACTATAACCAGTTTCTTTACAACAACCCCTCCTGCTTGGATCAAAGCTGTTATCGACTTTTTAAGTTATAACACATCCTTAGGTGGTGCTATACTATACGTTGTTCTTATTATTGCATTTGCATTCTTCTACACAGCGATTATTTTTAATCCTTATGAAGTTGCTAATAATATGAAAAAGAATGGCGGTTTTGTACCTGGAATTAGACCAGGAAAACCAACAGTTGACTACTTAACTAACATATTAAATAAAATTGTTTTAATAGGTGCCGTTTTACTTGCAATCATTGCGATTTCTCCAGTAATCCTTTCTGTATTTACAAAAGTTCAAATCGGATTTGGTGGTACTTCTTTAATTATCGTAGTAGGTGTTTGCTTAGAAACCATAAAACAAATTGAAGCTCAATTAGTAATGAGACATTATAAAGGGTTTTTAAATTCTTAAGATTAATAAGTTCCATAGGATCATTTCTAAGGAACTTATCCTTCTTAGCATGACACTTTCATGGGCCTAGGCTCATGAATAAACCTTTTGTAGATAATATGGAGGTCATGAAATGAAGTTAATTATGTTAGGTGCTCCTGGAGCAGGAAAAGGTACACAGGCTAAGATTATCGCTGAAGCTTACAGCATACCTCATATTTCAACAGGTGATATTTTTAGAGCAAATATAAAAAACGATACAGAATTAGGTAAAAAAGCTAAAGAGTTTATGGATCTTGGTTTATTGGTTCCAGATGAATTAGTGGTTGACCTAGTTGCTGATCGATTACAACAAGCTGATTGCACAAAAGGATTTGTTTTAGATGGTTTTCCACGAACGATTCCTCAAGCAACTGCCTTAGATGAAGCATTAAATAAAATGGGTACAAAAATGGATTTTGCAATTGAAGTTAGCGTACCTGACCAAAATATCATTAGAAGAATGTCTGGTAGAAGAGCGTGTGTAGGATGTGGAGCAACTTTTCACATCGTCAACGTTCAACCAAAGGTAGATAATCAATGTGATACCTGCGGCGCTTCATTAATTCTTAGAGATGACGATAAAGAAGAAACTGTCATTAAAAGATTAGAAGTCTATCATGAACAAACGCAACCATTGATCGATTACTATAATAAGCAAAGCATTCTTGTATCTGTAGATGGTACCCTCGATGTTTCTGTAATTACAAAAGCAATCGTTGACCTAATAGAGGTATAAGTTATGGCTATTCTTATTAAAAACAAGCAAGAAATTGATCTCATGCGTGAAGCCGGAAAAATTGTTGCTTTAACACATCAGTTACTTGGAGAACAGATTAGGGCTGGAATGACAACCTATGAGTTGGATCGGATTGCCGAAGAGTTTATTAGGAGTAAAGATGCTGTTCCATCCTTTAAAGGATATAATGGTTATCCTGCTTCTGTATGTATCTCTATAAACAATGAAGTTGTTCATGGTATACCTAGTAAAAAGAGAAAAATTTTCGAAGGTGACATTGTCAGTCTTGACATTGGAGCCATTTACAAAGGATATCATGGGGATGCAGCTAGAACCCACGCAATTGGATCCGTATCACCTGAAGCAGAACATTTGATTCAAGTGACTAGGGAAAGTTTCTATGAAGGCATTAAACTGGCAAAAGCTGGGAATCATTTACATGAGATCAGTGAAGCCATCCAAAGATATGTAGAAAGCAATGGTTGCTCTGTTGTAAGAGATTTAGTAGGGCATGGTATCGGAAAAGATTTACATGAGGAACCACAAATACCTAATTATAAGCCTATAGGCAGAGGGCCAAAGCTACAAGTTGGCATGACACTGGCCATTGAACCTATGGTGAATGCAGGTAGATACGAGGTTCGGGTACTAGAAGACGATTGGACAGTGGTAACACTAGATCGATCTTTATCGGCACATTATGAAAATACGATTCTGATTACAGAAGATGGTTGCGAACTTCTTACAGTCATTTAGTAAAGGAGAGATACCATGGAAAAACTTCAATTTGGCCAAATTGTTAAATCTAAGGCTGGAAGGGACCAAGATCTATTTTTTGTCATAATTCAATTTGATGAAGAATATGTATATTTGGTAGATGGTCATTTAAGACGCATCGATCACCCGAAAAAGAAGAAAGTTAAGCACATCCAACCGACAAATTTAGTAATTGAAGCCATTAAGAATAAGATTGAAAAAGAAGAAAAGTTGACAAATGCCGATATCAGAAAAGAATTAATCGTTTATCAAAAAGACCCGGATAATCGTAAGGCGGATTAATATATGTCATAGAAAGATGTAATTGAAGTAGAAGGTAAAGTGCTAGAAAAATTACCTAATGCAATGTTTCAAGTTGAACTCGAAAATAAGCACGTTATCTTAGCGCATATCAGTGGGAAACTTAGAATGCATTATATTAGAATATTGCCAGGTGATAAAGTGACAATTGAAATGTCCCCTTATGATTTGACCAAAGGTAGAATAACTTGGCGCGATAAATAGTATGGCAAAGGAAAGTTCCACTTTGTGGAACTTAATACTTGTCAAATGTTTAAAAGAAGGAGCGATATTCATGAAAGTTAGAGCATCAGTAAAACCAATTTGCGAAAAATGCAAAATTATTAAGAGAAAAGGGAATATTCGCGTTATCTGCGATAATCCTAAACACAAACAAAGACAAGGTTAATAAAATTTGCTTTGTTTTCCGCTTAACTCAAAAAAAGCTTGCAATCTAAGCTGAAGTATTATATAATATCAAATTGTGATAATATGTAAGCGGCTGACGCAATGAACC
>CAZJIO010000198.1:0-2799 GCA_964546035.1 uncultured Eubacteriales bacterium
TAGGCTTTAGTGAAGACGGTTTGAAATGGGATATTGATGAAGCACGCATTGATTTTATTGATGAAGCAGGAAAGCCCTATCAACCCAACTATTCATATGACCCAAGATTGGTAAAGATTGAAAACACTTATTATATCATTTGGTGTCTGGATTTTTATGGTGCCGCATTAGGATTAGCTAAGACGGATGATTTCAAAACTTTTGTTAGGTTAGAGAATCCTTTCTTACCCTTTAATCGTAACGGTGTATTATTTCCTAAAAAGAAAGATGGCAACTTCTTGATGCTTTCTAGACCAAGCGATAGCGGACATACGCCTTTTGGCGATATATTCGTAAGTGAGAGTCCAGATTTGGTTTATTGGGGCAAGCATAAGCATGTGATGAGCAAAGGTGGTTCTGGATGGTGGCAAGGTCTCAAAATTGGTGGCGGACCTGTTCCTATTGAAACGACTGAAGGTTGGTTGATGTTCTATCATGGTGTCTCTCAAACGTGTAATGGGTATGTTTATAGCATGGGTGCGGTTATTCTGGACCGTGACGAGCCATCTATCGTCAAATACCGCAGTGGTAATCATATTCTAACACCAGAAACTTGGTATGAAGAAACGGGTTTTGTCGGCAACGTGATATTCCCATGTGCAACACTTCATGATGCAGAAACAGGAAGAATTGCCATCTACTATGGTGCAGCAGATACTTATGTCGCGCTTGCTTTTACAACAGTAGAAGAAATTGTGAAATACGTGATTGAAACCCATGAAACTGTTGGTGATGATCAGGAATTAGGTAGAATATAAGAGGACTTACATATGGAATTTATTAAAGGATATACATTTGGGTTTTGTGCACCAAGGGGATCTTTTCTAGAAGATTCAACTAAAGAATCACTCAAACTGATGCAGGAACGGACGGGTGCTACACATGTTATTTTTGCCCTTGCTGCACTACAAGATACCCCCCACTCCATTGAGGTTGATTGGAGAGGGGAACACATGGTTTCCGATGAGGAATTAGTGGGTATGATCGATTATGCCAAAAGCTTGGGGCTAAAGCCCATACTAAAACCCCTAGTCAATGTTAGGAATGGCACTTGGAGAGCTCATATTAATTTCTTTGACTATGATGTGCCTTGTGAACCTAAGTGGAAGGATTGGTTTGAAAGTTACACACGCTATCAATGCCATTATGCAAAAATTGCTGAACAAACAAATTGCGGCATGCTGGTAGTGGGCTGCGAGATGGTTCAAACGGAGCGTAGAGAAACTGAGTGGAGAGCTCTTATAAACAAGGTTAGAGAGATTTATACAGGATTAATAACTTACAATACCGATAAATATCAGGAAGATCACATCCATTGGTGGGATGCCTTGGATGTCATTTCTGCCAGTGGGTACTATCCCATCCATGATTGGGATCGTCAGCTAGATCGAATTGAAGCAGTTGTAAATAAGTACCAAAAGCCTTTCTTCTTTGCTGAAGCGGGTTGTTCGAGTAAAGTTGGTGCCTCCTTGGTGCCAAATGATTGGACCCTCAGCGGTGGTGTTAATTTGCAAGAGCAAGTAGACTACTATGAGAAGATGTTTGAAAAAACCAGTAATAGACCATGGGTAGAAGGATTTGGCATTTGGGATTGGTCCTATAAGCTTTACAGTGAAATAACAGGAATTGAAGATTCGGATTATGCAGTATTTGGTAAACCGGCTGCAAAGGTTATTCGAAATTTTTATAACAGTTAAACAAAAAAACATTGAATTCCATGAGAGGCATTATATGCTAAATTCTATGAAAATCAAAACTAAAATTGCAATTGGTTTTTCTTTGTTATTGATCATTTTGGGTGGTATTTCGATCATATCCATTTTTTCTTCAATCAAGTCGCTGGATATATCGGAAAAATTTTATACTGTTTTTATGCCGCAAGTCGATTACAACACGCAACTTGAGAAAAAGACTAACGATATAGCTCGGATAACCAACAACTATGCGTTAACAGGTGACAAAAATTTTATTGACAACCTAGAACAGAATTTTTTGGAAATCGATGAGCTCATCTTAAATAATAAGGAATTTACACGCTCTTATAATGAACTTTCCACCATGGTTGAGCAAATTAATATTGCAGAAAGTGAATTTGCCCAATTTAAGATCTTTACGAATCAAACCATAGAGATAACAGACAAAATCGATACGATAAAAAACACAACAAACAAGATAGGTCAGGAGATGCTTCAAGCTTGCAAGGATTACATTGCCTCTCAAGCAGAAGACTTGGCACAAAAATCAATAACTGGCAAAATTCAGCAAGATGAGGCTAGAGATAAAAGAGATCGAATAGCCTTTATGAGTCAAGTAGATCGAGCTATTACAAACATTGTTGTGGCGAATTTGCAGGCACAAATATCAAAGAACTCAAGTATTATCGAAGCCTCCATGAAAGAGTATGATGTGGTTACAAATAATATTGATGGCATTATAGCAATAAACGATAAAAATATAGATAAGGCAAGTTTAGATGTGATTATTTCCTACAACACGATTTTCAAGAAAAATGTTGAAGATCTTGTTGTGCAGTGGGAACAGTTGAATGCAGTTAGTAGGAATAGAGATGAGGCTATTAACAAGCTTCTTGTAGCGGTTAATGATGCTACAACTAAAGGGATCGGCCAAACGACCTTAATGATGAAGGAACAATCTGAAGCCAACACAATGGTGATCTATATTATTCTAATTTGTGGAGCTATAGCACTCATTTTAGGTACGCTCATATCCGTGATTATTGGCAAGGGCATTTCAAAGCCT
>CAZJIO010000198.1:2823-4000 GCA_964546035.1 uncultured Eubacteriales bacterium
TAGTTTTTGCTAATCAGTTAGCTTCTGGCAAACTCAACATTCAGCCCTATGCCTATAAAAAGAAGGATGAACTCCAGGCATTAAATCAATCCATTCATACGATGCATGTTTATTTGAAGGATGTTATTGGAAATACGGTAATCAGTGCAGAGGTATTAACAGCCAATGGTGAAAACTTGGCGGCTATAATGAGTGCAGTTTACAGCGAAAGCAATAGTATCAATGGAGAAATATTGAATATTGTTGCCTGTATGGAAGAAGCTGCTGCTGCCTCTGAGGACATTGAAGATGCAAATACCCTCATGATGGGGTCAATGAATCAATTGGTTCAAGCTTCAAATGAAGCCATCTCTTCCAGCGAAGAAATAAAGGAAAGAGCTAAGAAGCTAAAAGAGGCCGCATATACATCTAGTGAAGTGACAAAAGATATCTATCAAAAACGTCAAGAAAATATAAAAAGTGCTATTGAAAAAGGAAAAGTAGTTTCTGAAATCGGTGAGATGACCTCCATTATTTCTGAAATTGCTAATCAGACTAACTTACTTGCACTGAATGCGGCAATAGAAGCGGCGCGCGCAGGAGAACATGGTAAGGGTTTTGCAGTTGTCGCTGATGAAGTAAGGAAATTGGCTACACAATCTATTGTGGTAGTTGCTAATATTGAGAGAATTACAATTGAGGTTTTACAAGCCTTTGATAACTTGTCAGAAAATGCTCAAGATTTACTCGAGTTCGTAGATACAAAAGTCATTAGAGACTATAGTGCTTTTGTCCAAACTGGCGGTACATATTACGAGGATGCTGAAGAAGTGTCAGATATTGCCTATGCATTCCGTAAGGAAGCTGTAGAAACCCTAGCAATTATGAACAGCGTTAGTGAAGCAATGCAAGGTATATCTGCTGTTGTAAGAGAAGTTTCTGCGAACTCTCAACAAATATCAGAAAATGTGCTACAGGTGACAAGTTCTGTAGATCGCGTTTCAAAACTTGCTGGCGATCAATTTGATATGGTTAAAAAATTGAACAGTGCTGTTGGTAAATTTGAAATTGGTTAATTAAAAATACTTACACTAATCCCCCAAAATATAGAATGAAAAATAACAAGCTCAATAATGCTTGTTATTTTTTTGCGTGCGCCCAGCATGGGCGCAATCTTAAGGGTTAAAGTCCCTAGCAC
>CAZJIO010000199.1:0-3949 GCA_964546035.1 uncultured Eubacteriales bacterium
AAATTGCAGCTTGGGCAAAGAAAGAAATCATGGCTGGCTTTAAATTAGGCATCATCAAAGGGGATAAAGATGGCAAGGTTCTGCCTACTAAGTGGATGTCTAAAGCAGAGTGCGCAGCGATTATTAACAGATTAGTCGATTATTTAAGAGAAGAGATTTCACAAGATTATAGAAAATAAGAAACCATTCATGGAGGATTAAAATGACCTATACCATTAAAAGAGTTGTCGCAGTACTGCTCCTATTGACTTTATTATGTATGCCACTCAACCTTTCCCTTACAGCCGAAGCAGCATCCGTGAATTATGAAGCCCTATTTAAAAAGGTGATGGATGAAATTAAAAACTCTTATCTTTATGGCGAGGAACTCACAGAGAGGGAACTCTTTGAAGGGGCAATGGAGGGGATGTTTGGCAAATTAGATCCTTATTCAGAATTTCAAACGCCTAGCCAAAATGAAAATTTTACCAATTCCATTAGTCAATCCTTTGTAGGCATTGGTGTACGGCTTCTTCAATTTGGGGACAAGATTACCATTGAAGAGGTTTTTAATCAATCTCCTGCCCAAAAAGGTGGCGTACAAAAAGGCGATTATTTTAAAACTGTGGACGGCGTAGATGTAACAAAAGTCACGATAGAAGCACTTTTAGAAAAGGTACTCGGTGAAGAAGGGACAGATGTTAAAATTACTTTCGGTAGGGGGATCACCAGCTATACAGTTACCCTAACGAGGGCTAGAATAACGATTCCCTCAGCAGCTACAACCCCTCTTTCTGATTTGTATAAAGGACTAGATCCGAAGGTAGAAGACCAAATTGGTTATATTTCAATTTCAAGTTTTTCAGAGACAGTTTCTGAAGATTTTAATGCTGCTGTTAAAACGATTAGGGCAAAGGGTGCTAAGTATCTGATTCTTGACCTGAGAGATAATGGTGGCGGGTATGTCCATACAGCGGTTGAAATCGCTCAGAGCATTATTCCAGCAGGTAATATCGTTACCTTTAAGGATAATCAAGGCAGTGCTTTTAGTTATACTTCAGAGGCAGCCGTGGTGCCCTTTGAAATTATTGCTTTAGTGAATGGTTATAGTGCTTCTGCTACGGAATTTATTGCTGGGGCCATTCAAGATTCTAAGGTTGGAACCCTTGTCGGTGAAAAAACCTATGGCAAAGGTGTTGCTCAAATTTTAATGCCCTTTGATGAAAACTATACCCTTAAGCTGACGGTCGAAGAGTTTTTCTCAAGAAATGGCAATAAAGTAAATGGATTAGGTATTTCACCGGATTATGTGGTTGAGATTCCTCAGTTTATCTCGGGAAAGACAAAGTATTATCCCTATGATCAGGCAGAAGAAGTGATCTCAGTGGAAAAAATATTGAAATATTTAGGTTACCCTATAGGAACACCTGACCAAGTATATGACCCCGTCACAGTTGCTGCAATGAAAAAATTCCAAAAAGATCAGGGTCTTTATGTTTACGGTGTCTGTGACTTTACAACGGGTGCAAGACTGAATGAAGCGCTACAAAAATCTGTTTGGGACAAAGATCCCCAACTGAACAAAGCCGTTGAACTTATTTTAGAGAAAATGGGTGAAATCTAATTTAGAGCTTGACTTATGATGCGACAAATAATAGAATATAAGAGTTGTTTAAAAATTCGAACTTATTAACTTTATATAATCAGAGGTGAATACGATGGAAACAAAGTACATTTTCGTAACTGGTGGTGTTGTATCTGGACTTGGAAAAGGTATTACAGCAGCTTCGCTCGGCAGACTTTTAAAGGCACGTGGTAAAAAAGTAACCATACAAAAATTTGATCCCTATATCAACATTGATCCAGGTACTATGAGTCCATACCAACATGGTGAAGTGTTCGTTACAGAAGACGGTGCAGAAACGGACCTAGATCTAGGACACTATGAAAGATTCGTCGATGAAAACTTAAGCCAATACAGCAACGTGACAACAGGTAAAGTCTACTGGACAGTTCTTAATAAAGAAAGAAAAGGCGATTTCTTAGGCGCTACAGTTCAAGTCATTCCTCACATCACAAACGCCATTAAAGAACGCGTCTATCGTGCAGGTAAAAATGTTGGCTCTGAAATCGTCATCACTGAAATCGGTGGAACAGTTGGGGACATTGAAAGCTTACCTTTCCTTGAAGCCATCAGACAAGTCGCATCAGATGTGGGTAAAGAAAATGTGCTTTATATGCACGTAACATTGATCCCTTTCCTAAAAGCTTCTCAAGAAATGAAAACAAAGCCCACCCAACATTCCGTTAAAGAATTACGCTCTATTGGGATTCAACCCGATATTTTAGTTTGTAGAACTGAAGAACCTCTTTCAGAAGATATGAAAGAGAAAATGGGACTTTTCTGTAGTGTAGATAAAGAGTGTGTCATCCAAAACTTAGATGCACCATCCCTTTATGCAGTACCTTTAATGCTTGAAAAAGAAGGCTTAGCAAAAATAGTTTGTAAGAGATTAGGCATTAAATGCTCTGCGCCTGATTTGACAGAATGGGAAGAAATGGTAGAAAGAGAAAAACATCGTGAAAAATCCGTTAAAATTGCCTTGGTTGGTAAGTATGTGGAACTTCATGATGCTTATATCTCTATTGTTGAATCTTTAAGACATGCTGGCATACACCATGGTGCAGATGTTGAAGTGCTTTGGATTAATGCAGAAGAAATCAACACCACAAACGTTGCAACCATCTTAAAAGATGCAGACGGCATCTTAGTGCCTGGTGGCTTTGGTGACCGTGGTATAGAAGGTAAAATCTGTGCGACCAATTATGCAAGAGTCAATAAAATTCCTTTCTTTGGTATTTGTCTAGGGATGCAATGTGCGGTTATTGAATATTCAAGAAACGTACTTGGCCTTAAAACTGCAAACAGTTCAGAATTAGCTCCAGAAACTGAGCATGCAGTCATTGACTTAATGCCAGAACAAAAAGACATTGACGGACTAGGCGGTACCATGAGATTGGGTTCTTACCCTTGTAAAGTCGATAAAGATTCCTTCGCCTTTGAAGCGTACAAAGAAGAACTCATTTACGAAAGACATCGTCATCGTTATGAATTTAATAATGAATACAGAGATGCTCTTATTAAAGAAGGTTTTAAAATCGTTGGTGTATCACCAGACGATCGCCTGGTAGAAATGATTGAAGTCAAAGATCATCCATGGTTTGTAGGTGTTCAGTTCCATCCGGAATTTAAATCAAGACCTAACCGTGTACATCCATTATTCAGAGATTTTGTCGGCGCAAGCATGAAATAGATTAAAAAAAGACAACCCCCGGTATCATAAGGGGTTGTCTTTTTTTAATCTATTCTGCTTTCTTTCTTTTAAGTAATGCCTTAGCTCTCACAGCTAAGCTGGTTCTGTCAGAGGATTTCGCCTCAACTTTACCCGTATTCATCTTCACACCTTTTACGGCAACAATGTACATACCAGCAATATCCACTTTAACTTGCTTTTTAACAGGAATATTTTTGAAAACTTTCTCATCACACATGAGGGTCATAATCTTTGGCCCAATTTTTGCTTTTACAAGAGGTACTTTTCTCATTTTTAAGTAAAAAGGCACTTGATCTTGAACCATCTTGGGTAAGTTTGAATCTTTGATTTTCATTTTCTTTTTATCAATAACAAGGATTGAAGTGGTCATCTTGCTTTGATCAATCATTGCTTGTTGCGCATTAACCTTGGTTTGCATTTTCTTGCCCACAAAGTATAGAACAACAAAAATTGCGACGAGTATAACAACTGTAATTCCTAAACTAAAATACCATGGCATTGTATTCCCCTCCGATAATTTGACATAAAGACTTCTGTCTGAAGTGTCTCAACAGATTGCTAAAAGTTGGACATTATTTATTTTACCACTAAATGAGAAAAAATCAATCTATTTCTGATGCGCTCAGCTAGAAGAT
>CAZJIO010000200.1:0-3928 GCA_964546035.1 uncultured Eubacteriales bacterium
AAAAAGGAAGAAAAATCCTGATTGATATGGATAAAATCCCTTACGATGATCCTGCTGTGTTTGAACTCATCAGTGCAGGTAAAACAGAAGGGGTCTTTCAATTAGAAAGTGCTGGTATGAAGAGTTTCATGAAAGATCTCAAGCCAGAAAACGTGGAGGATATTATTGCCGGTATTTCCCTCTATCGTCCAGGTCCCATGGACTTTATACCCCAATACATAGCTGGAAAACGTGATCCTTTAGGCATCAAATATGCTTGTGACGAGCTGATTCCCATATTAGAACCAACCTATGGTTGCATCGTCTACCAAGAGCAGGTTATGCAAATCGTTCGTGATTTAGCAGGCTATACCCTAGGGAGAAGTGACCTCGTCAGACGTGCCATGTCAAAGAAAAAAGAAGATGTGATGGCACAGGAGAGAAACTATTTCATCTATGGCAACGAAGAAAGAAATGTACCAGGTTGTATGAAAAGAGGGATTTCAGAAGCGGCTGCAACGGTGATTTTTGACACCATGACAGACTTTGCTAAGTATGCCTTCAACAAGTCCCATGCGGCGGCGTATGCTATTGTAGCGTATCAAACGGCGTGGCTAAAAGCCCACTATCCAGTGGAGTTTATGGCAGCTCTTTTAACATCTGTTATGGATTTTGCACCCAAGGTTTCGGAATATATTGCCACCCTAAAAACAATGAACATTGCCTTATTACCACCAGACATCAACGAAGGCTACTGGTATTTTTCTGTTTCCTCAGACCAGATTAGGTTTTCCCTAGCTGCTGTAAAAAATGTGGGAAAAAGTGCTATTAGAGCCATTGTTGAGGATAGAGAAGTTAATGGGAAATATGAATCCTTTACTTCTTTTTGTGAAAGACTAAATGCAAATGGCCTCAATAAAAGATTATTAGAAAGCCTCATAAAAGGAGGCGCTTTTGACTCCTTAGGGGGCAATAGAAGACAATATATGCAAGGCTATAAACCTATTTTAGATGCCCTATCTCACGGACAAAAGACCGTTTTTGATGGCCAGTTGGACCTGTTCTCCCTTTCTGGTGTAGAGGAACCCACATCCTTATTAAATGATTTGTTGCCACAAGTGGATGAATTTAACGAAGAACAGAAACTGACCTATGAAAAAGAAGTTCTTGGCATCTATGTCAGTGGACATCCTCTTCAAAAGTACGGACAAGCCTGGGAGAAGAGAATTTCCCATAAGAGTTTTGATTTTGCTTATGAGGATGAGCAGGGTATATCCATGCATAAACTCTTTGAAGGACAAAAGGTCATCATCGGTGGCCTGATTGCAGACAAAACCATTAAAAACGTTAAGAACAATGCGACCATGGCGTTTATCATGGTGGAAGATTTATATGGCGTTGTTGAAGTCGTTATTTTCCCAAGTTATTATGAGAAATACAAACACATCCTTCAACAAGATGAAAAAATCTTTGTAAGAGGGCGAGTGAGCGTTCAAGAAGAACAAAATGCTAAACTGATTTGCTCGGAAATCACAAGATTTGATGACGTGTTGATCAAAGAGGTGGCCCCAGTAGCTGCTTCTGAAAAAAGTGTCACCGAAAAACTTTATATACGATTTGTGGACAGAGAAGATTATGAAAATAAAAAAGAAGCCTTAGAAATGACCTTTGATAAAAGTCCAGGCGACCATCTTGTTGTGCTCTATCTTGAAAAAGAAAATGCGAAAAGTGTCGTAAAAGGGAAGAAAGTGAGCATAAATGAGGCTGCTCTTGAGCAATTTTATCAAATTGCAGGGAAAGAACATGTAAAAATCAAATAATGAGTGTTGAAATTCTGTTTAAAATGTAATACAATATACCATGAATAAATATGCGTTAAGGGTTTAACCAAATAAATGAAATGGATACATGTGGTTTAATTTTGGAGGATAACAAAATGGACAAAGAAGTAAGAACGATCGGTGTGTTAACCAGCGGTGGTGATGCTCCAGGTATGAATGCAGCTATCCGTGCGGTCGTTAGAACGGCACTGGCTCGTGGCAAAAAGGTTATGGGTGTTCGAAAAGGATATAATGGTCTCATCAGTGGGGATATATTTGAGATGGATACAAAAAGTGTATCTGACAGCATTCAAAAGGGTGGTACGATTTTATACACAGCTCGTTGTAAGGATTTTTTAACGCCTGAAGGACGTCAAAGAGGCGCTGATATGTGCAAAGTTTTTGGCATTGATGGTCTCGTTGTTATTGGTGGAGATGGTTCTTTTAGAGGTGCTGAAAAACTGGCACATTTAGGCATTAATACCATTGGTGTTCCAGGAACTATTGACTTAGATATCAGCTGTACAGATTATACCATCGGCTTTGATACGGCAGTTAATACAGCTATGGAAGCTATTGACCGTATTAGAGATACGTCAACTTCCCATGAGAGATGCTCTATTGTTGAAGTTATGGGAAGAAATGCAGGATATATTGGGCTTTGGTGTGGTATTGTAAATGGCGCTGAAGAAATCCTTATTCCTGAAAAGAATGCGACAATTAACGAAGACGAAATCATCAGAAAGATCCTTGAAAATAGAAAAAAGGGAAAAAGACACAATTTGATTATTATTTCAGAAGGTGTTGGTGGTTCCATGGAGCTTGCTGCTAAGATTGAGAAAATCACAGGTATCGAAAGCAGAGCAACCATTCTTGGTCATTTACAAAGAGGTGGTAGCCCAACTGCAGTGGATCGTTTACATGCTTCTATGATGGGCGCTTATGCTGTTGATTTGCTTTGTGCAGGCAAGAGCAATAGAGTGGTCTGTTACAAACAGGGCGAATATGTGGATTATGACATTGATGAAGGTTTAGCGATGACTAAAGCCATTCCAGAATATATGTATCAAGTCAGTAAACTGCTTGAAACAAGATAGGATCACCATTTTTTAGTCCTTTTTGTCCATAACAGCATTGTGGAGAAAGTGAAAGGAGAGATTAAATGGATGAAGAAATGATCATTCAAGAAATGCTTCGTGAAGATGATGCCAATAAGACGACTGTTGTGATTAATCCGGATATATCCAAGCGTAGGAAGAGACAGGCAAGAGATATGGGTGTGAAAGCAACGAAGATAGCTTTAGCTATTTGCATTTTGGTCTTTCTCATTAGTCTTTTCTCACCCTGGTTTCAACTGAGTGGTGAAACGACTCAATTAGGATTTATCGGTGCACAAGATCTAGTACTGAGCAAGGTGTTTACGGATGTGAAGGTATCACCTATGCAGCTGCTTGGTTATTCGTACCGATATCATGAAGTTCATCAAGTGGTTTATAGTAGGGCGGGAGATGTCACGTCTTTGATTTCATGGGTCCATTTGTTTTTTATTTGTACCTTCTTAATAATCACTTTACTTACAGTCCTATCTATTCTGCTGCTCATCATTAAGCCGGGGTTACAGGGTATTAGGGTAGTGAAGATTGCATCTATCATCACTATTATTTTGTGTTGTATTAATTTTTTCCTTCTTAAAATACCTTATTTGAATATGTTTGTGCTTCATGCTCAAAGTGTCTTGCGACAAAAGGATTTAATCAGTGGGGTAAAAATTACAAGCCAAGGTATAGCCATTAACGCTACTTTTTATCCCTATAGCCTGTCAGTAACGACCACTTTTATCATTGCCATGGGTCTTATGGGAATCTGGTTGATTGTGTCTGCTGTGTTGGTAGAAATTAAACGGAAAAGAGATGAAGATCTGAGGGAAATCGAATTAAAATCTAAATTAAAAGGTAAGGCATAAAAATAGGGACAGATAGCTTTGGGTTATCTGTCTCGTTCAGACTGTCGACAAAAAGGCTATACAATGTGTTCTATCCCCTCAGATGCGCATCCATGCGCAAATTCGGGTCGCTTCGCATCCTGCTGCGCTAGCGAACACATCGTATAGCCTTTTTGTCTCGATTGTG
>CAZJIO010000201.1:0-3901 GCA_964546035.1 uncultured Eubacteriales bacterium
TCTCACGCCAGAAGATGAACTTTGTTCCTTTATGATTTTAAAATTCCCAACTTCAGAGGTATTTGCGACATGAGGTCCACCACAGATTTCTATTGAATATCCAGCTATTTCATAGACTTTAACACGATCACCATATTTCGAATCGAAAACTCCGATCGCCCCTCTTTCTTTAGCATCATCTATGCTCATTTCATTGTATATAATCTCGATATCATCCTTAATTGCTTCATTTACAATACTTTCCACTTGAAAAATTTCTTCCTCAGATAATTTTCTATCAAAAGAGAAATCAAATCTTAACCGTTCAGAGTTAATATGGCTACCTCTTTGAAACACCTGATCACCTAGCACCTGCCGTAGGGCACTATTAAGCAAATGAGTTGCAGTATGGAGCCTTATACTGTTTTGATTATGTTCTTCTAGACCCCCTTTGAATTTTCCAGCTGCTCCACTTCTAGATTTTATCTGGTGCTCTTCAAATCTGACATTAAACCCTTCTATATCAACAAACATATCTTTTTCCTGTGCCAGTTCTAGCGTTAACTCAATTGGAAATCCATAAGTGTCATACAATTTGAAAGCTTTCTCTCCAGTCAAACATTCACCAACTATCATTTTATCAAAATACTTATTTGCCATTTTTAAGCCGCTTTGAAGCGTCTTTACAAATTGAATATACTCTTTTTTTAGTTCATCAATGATATGCTCTTTACTATTTTGTACTTCTGAGTATGCTTCCTTGTAGATTTGAATGACTATTTCAGCCAATTCAGGTAAGATATTTTCTTCAACACCCAATTTATGAATCATCCGTATTGTTCGTCGGATAAGCCTCCTAAGTATATAACCTTGTTCTGAATTTGATGGGACAATTTTTTTAGGATCTGCAAGTATAAATACAGCGGCTCTCGTATGTTCACAAATAACTCTAAAACTCTTATAATGATCCTTCTCGTAAGTTGTTTCGCTCAATTCTTCTAATTTCTTAATTAATGGCATAAACAAATCTGTTTCATAGATGTTTTGAAGATTATTTGCAAGAATTAATAACCGCTCAAATCCAAGTCCTACATCGATATTCTTTTGTTCTAGTTCAGTAAGATTCCCTTCCTTGTCTTTGTTGTATGTCATAAATACATTATTACCTAGTTCAACATATTTACTGCAACTACAAGATGGTCCACAATTTTCACTACAATCAGGTTCATCATTAACATAAAACATTTCCGAGTCAGGTCCACAGGGTCCTGTCTCTCCTGCTGGCCCCCACCAGTTCTCCTCATCTCCATAGTAAAAAATCTGCTCAGGACTTAGTCCTAATTCAAGCCACACCTCTACAGCTTCTGCATCATAAGGTATCCTCTCATTTCCCTGATAAACAGTTACCGCTAATTTTGAAACAGGGATTCCAAGTTGATTTGTTAGAAATCCAAAGCTCATGGAAATAGCATCTTTTTTAAAATAGTCACCCAGAGACCAATTACCTAGCATTTCAAAAACAGTTAAGTGATAATCATCACCAACCTCCTCGATGTCTCCCGTTCTAACACATCTTTGAACATTCACAAGTCGTCTCCCTAATGGATGTTGTTGTCCTAAAAAATAAGGAATAAGTGGTTGCATGCCAGCTGTTGTATATAATACGCTGGCATCATTTTCAGGAATTAACGATGAGGCCGCCGCAACTTGATGTCTCCTTTCTTCGTAGTACGATACATAAAGTTTTCTCAATTCATTTGCTGTCATAGTCTTCTTCCTTCCTTTTAATTTGTATTAAAAAAGCCCTAAGCTTTTAAAAGCTTAGGGCGAATTATTAATCCGTGGTACCACCTAAATTCAGAGTTGATCTCTGCACTCATAAAGTACGGGTAAATGATAACTACCGATACTATATCCTATGATAACGGGGGATCTCCGTTGAAGCCTACTAAATGTTTCGGTTCAAAGCTCTAAGACTGCTTCAATATATGTATTATGAAGATTCGCACCAACCATCTTCTCTCTGAAAAATACAAATATATTTACTACTTCTCTTCTTCGCCTTTATTATTAATTTAAGTAATGATATCACTAACCTTTGTTTTTGTCAAATATCATTTTTTCCAATCAAGAGTGCATCCAACGACCCAAGACATCATCTAGTTCTTTAATTAAACCTTCTTTTTTGATGCATAAGTTATTGAGCGCTTCATAATCCGATTCATAGGTCGTCATAGTAGCATCAATTCCTCGTATTTCTTTTTCTAGGTTTTCAATGATACTTTCTAGATCGACTGCAAGAGGTTCCTTATTTTTTGGATTTGCTTCCTCCTTCGCTTGCTTATAGTAATCGTAGTTACCAGGGTAACTTTTAAAGGTTCGATCTTCAATGGCTATGATGCGCTCACTCATTTTATTGATAAAGTACCTGTCATGGGATATGAAGAAAATGGTCCCTTTAAAACCTGCTAAAGCTTCCTCTAACGTTTCGATCGATTCAGTGTCCAAATGATTTGTGGGCTCATCAAGTATTAAGAGATTCACATCACCATAAAGTAATTTGCTCAGCTTGAGTCTGATTCTTTCACCTCCTGACAATTGCTTTACCTTTTTAAATACACTACTTCCATAAAACATGAATTTTGACAAGAACTCACGGGCTTTACCCTCTAAAATATAATAATCCTCTCTAAAATATTCAAGGACTGTCAATTCTTCATCTGGGAAAGTAATTTTCTGTGGTAAATAAGCCGTCATGACGCTAGCGCCAAATTTCGCAGATCCCTGATCCGCTTGATTTTCCCCTAATAGCAGTCGTATGATAGTTGTCTTTCCACTTCCATTTGGTCCAATAAGTGCCACTCTTTCTCCGAAGCCTACAAATAAACTTGCGTCCTTGAAGATCATTTGGTTTCCAAAACTTTTACTGATGCCTTCGATTTTTATCGTCTCATTTCCAGATCGATGGGTGTCCTTAAAGCTTATTTTCATATTTTGTCTTTCAAATTGTGGTTTCTCCACCCTATCCATTTTATCAAGTTTCTTCTGAATACTGACTGCCCGTTTAAAAAATTTATTATTGTCTGCCCTCATGGCCCAATCTCTCAAATCTTTCACACTTTTTTCCATACCATTAATCTTCTTTTGCTGTTCTCTGAAGTTTTCAAATTGAAGGAGCATTCTTTCCTTTTTTTGCCTCATATATTCGGAATAATTGCCCTTATAGGTGTCGCTAACCATATCCTCAAGCTCTATGATTTTTGTCACTGTATTGTCAAGGAAATACCGATCATGGGAAACAATGATGACAATCCCTTTATAGCCTTTCAGATAACCTTCCAGCCAACTAATAGAATCCATATCCAAATGATTCGTTGGCTCATCAAGGAGCAGTATGTCAGGACTATCCATTAAAATCTTTCCAAGAACTACGGTAGTTTTTTCACCACCACTCAAAAAATTAAATTCCTTATTCTGAAAGTCATCATCAAACTTGAGACCTTTACAAATCTTACTTAATTTCTCATCTACTTCGTACCCACCTTTGACCTCATATAAGCTCATCAGCTCGCCATAGTCTCTTAATGCTTTTTCAAGTGCCACTCCTTGTAGCAATCTCATCTGCTCCTCTTGAGAGCGCATTTCTTTTTCCAGCTGATGAAGCTCATCAAAAGCTAAATTTAATACATCGATTACCTTAAACCCTTCCGGATACTGAGGTATTTGCTCCAGATAAGCACAGGTAGCTTTTTTAGGTATGGAAATGCTCCCTTCGTCGTATCCATAACTAATGTTTCCAAAATAACAATTTAAAGGTTCAATACCTGCTATGAGTTTCAGAACTGTCGTTTTCCCACTGCCATTTGCGCCAACAATCCCTACTTTTTCTCCTGAATAAATTTGGAATGTAACCTTTTTTAGT
>CAZJIO010000202.1:0-1168 GCA_964546035.1 uncultured Eubacteriales bacterium
ATGGGTCCAAATGAAATACGGGAACTGAATGGCTCATACAACCTTATGATTTCTGAAATAAAGAACCTCATGGTAGAAAGAGATTTAAAGGAAATTGAACGCAGTCAAGAAGAAATGCGGGCCTTGCAAGCTCAAATTAATCCTCATTTTGTGTATAACACCCTTAATTCTATACGTTTAATGGCGATGATGAGTAAAGCAGAAGGTATTAAGAATATGATTGATGCTTTCATGAAAATACTCTCAAAAACCTTCAAAGATGTCGGTAAAAGGGTTTTAATTGAAGAAGAAATTGACTATTTACAAAATTACATCTATATCATGCAAGTCCGCTATGGTGATGGATTTTCATTAAAAGTCCACTTACAAGATGAAGTGAAACAATTGTATACCTTGAATATGCTCCTTCAGCCTATTGTTGAAAATGCAATTTTACATGGGTTTAGGGAACGGCAGGGTGGGGGAACCATTACAATTGATGGATTTGAGGAAGGTGGAGATGTGATTCTTAAGGTTTCTGATAATGGCTGTGGGATAGAGCAAGAAGCCATTCAAAGAATATTTACGGAATATCATTCCTCTACAAAAGGGTTCAATCACATGGGTGTAGCGAATGTGGATAAGCGCATCAAACTTAATTTTGGAACAACTTATGGATTGAAAATTGATAGTATACCTGGCTCATCGACCACTGTGACGATGAGATTACCAAGACTTGAGGTCCAGGAGAGGGGGAACGACAATGTATAGTGTTTTACTTGTTGAAGACGAACAAATTGTAAGAGTTGCCCTTAAATCATTGATTGATTGGGAAGGGAATCATTTTAGTATTCCCTATGAAGCAGTAAATGGTCAACAAGCCCTTGAAATAATAAAGGAACATCCTGAAATTGATATCGTCATAACAGACATTAATATGCCGGTTATGGATGGGATTACTTTGATCAAGGAAATTAATAAAATGAGCCAACCTCCAGGAATTATTGTCTTAAGTGCTTATGATGACTATAATTTGGTTCGTGGTGCTTTTAAGTTAGGCATTTATGACTATATTGTTAAATCCCAAATGGAACCGGAGAGCGTTTTGAAAACCCTACTTGGCACCCTTGAAAGAAGTGATCGATCCTTTCAAAAGTCGGAAGTACGTTATATGGGCTACGAGAGACAG
>CAZJIO010000202.1:1190-3847 GCA_964546035.1 uncultured Eubacteriales bacterium
ATTTCTAAGGAAATTATTAATGGGTAGCAAAATAGAGGATATCAGCGGAGATCTAAAGAAATTCGACATTCAATTTGATGAGAAAAACATGGTCGTTTGTTGCCTGTTGGTGGATGGTTATTCAAATATTAAGGCAAGGTACGGAGAAAATACCTTAGATGAGTTGGCCAAAAATATGACGGAGTCCATAGCCATGGCCCTTGAAAATATACAAAAGTGTGAGGTAGTCTCCTTGAGCCCTGAGGAATATGCAATCGTGCTGTCTTTTGATCGCTATTCAAAATCAGAAATCCACGATACATTGGAAGAGCTGATGACAAAGATCAGATATCGCCTATTTCATTATATGAATATGAGTGTATCTGCTGGGGTTAGCTCTGTTGGAAATGATGTGGTAGCTTTGCATAAATTCTGTGACGAAGCCTTGGCAAATGCCAAGTACCGCTATCTTTTGGGTAAGGGGCATAACATTTATCCGGAACAGGTTAAATGCATTGTTCAAGTGGAGCATGAGAGCATTATTGGTTATAAAGAGCCCCTATTAAAGGCTATGGCAAGGCTTGATAAGACTGAGACCTTGGCTGCCTTAGAGAAGTTGTTGGCGCTCATTGGAAAGTTTAAGAGCTCTCAAATTGATCAAATCAGTGGTTATTACATGGAACTTTTGTTTATTATTATCCATTTCTTACATGAAATAAACGAAGAGAACGTCAACATTTTTGAACATAATACTGACTTTCTATCTATGATGGGTAAGTTTGATACCAAATCAGAAATCGATCAATGGATAACAAATTTGGTCACTAATTTAATGGAGTACCTGATCACCAATAGACAGTGTAGTCAGACCCTCCAACGCGCTAAGGAGTACATCCGTGAAAATTATATGAAGAAAATTTCATTAGCAGATGTGAGTGAATACTTAGGTTTGAGTGAGGGGTATTTTAGCGCGTTGTTTTCTCAGGAAAATGGTGAGAACTTTGTGCAGTACCTGACGAACTATCGGATTGAGCAAGCTAAGAAATTGCTGACCAAAACGAATCTAAAAATCTATCAAATATGTGATGCCATAGGATATGAAAATGTAGAACACTATAGTAGAGTATTTAAGAAAAATGTCGGGAAAAGCCCTCTTCAATATAAAAATAAATAATAATATATATTTATTAAATATTAAGAAAAATCAAAAAGTATCCAGATACATCATTAAAGGTAAAGTATTATGGCGCTATAATGAAAGAGTAATGAATACTATTAATGATAATTATTGGAGGGAAAACAATGAAAAAGAAAAGTATTTTAGCGTTAGTAATGGCAATCCTTATGATGCTGGGTATGGTCGGTTGCGGTAATAAAGAGACAAGCGAACCTATTGATGACAAAACAAATGAAACCACACAGGCAGTTACAGAGGGAGCAGAACCTGAAGCGAAACCAGTAACGATAACCATGCTGGTTCATGATAACATTCAATATGAATACATAACTGAAACAAATAGCATTTCAAAAGCCTTTCAAACAGTTATGCCAAATGTCACCATCGAGGTAGAAAAAGTAAAAGATTCAGAAGAATTGGAAAGTAATTTACAGATTAGAAACTCTGCTGATGAGCTTCCGGATCTGATGCAATTAAAACCCTATATGCTTGCTAATTTTGCAGAAGTATTAGCACCCCTAGGTGATACTCAAGCTGCTATGAATAATTTATATGCCACACAATATGCAGTTGATGGTGTTGTTGTGGGTATACCAGAAAGTGTATTTTATGAATTCGTCTATTATAGAAAAAGTATCTTTGAAAAATATGGCCTAACAATTCCTCAAACTTGGGATGAATTTATAAAACTGGCTCAAACCATCAAAGAAAAGGACGAATACATTCCAATTCTTATGGGCGGAAAAGATTCTTGGCCAGATTATCCATTTAATGAATATATGCCTTGTTTAGAAGCTGGAGACGGCGCTTACTGGAATGTTATGGCAACTCAAGAAGAGCCATTTTCACCAGGAGAACCTTTCTATGATGCCTATGTAAAAATTCAAAAATTATACGATGCTCAAGTATTTGGCTCAGACCCACTGGGTATTGGATTCGATCAAGCTAAAAGTATGTTTGTTGCTGGCGAGGGTGCTATGATTGCGGCTGGCCAATGGTTTGCGTCAGATTACCAAAGTTCTGAGGGTGACATGGATGATTTAGGGCTGTTCCTATTACCAACACGTGATACAACCTCAGATCCATTCAATGCCACTGTAATGGCAGATGGGTTCTTTGCAACACCTAAAACAGGTAAAAATACAGAAGTTGTAAAAGCCTTTTTGGATTGGTATTTAACGAGCGATTACATGAAAGATTACCTCAAAATTAAAGGTGTTAATTCAACTATGAAGGATCTCGTTATTGATTTACCGATTTTTAATCAAGGACTAGATGGCGTAGATGCTAACTTCATCGTCTATGATGGTGGTAATACGGATTTCCAAAATATCGTCAATTCTTTCGGGTTTGATGTTAAAAAATTGGGTCAAGAAATGATGGCAGGCGAAGATTTTGATAGTATGATGGTAGAGTTAAACAAACAATGGAAAGAAGGAAGAGGTAACTAAATCTTTCAAAGGGTAAAAAAGTGGCTGGTAATACCACAGCCATTTTTTAT
>CAZJIO010000203.1:0-2485 GCA_964546035.1 uncultured Eubacteriales bacterium
TGCTCAGTGGAACAGATTTATGTAAAATAATCAAACAAAGTTTTCCCAAAATTAAGGTGCTTATTCTTTCTATGTATAGCAGTGCAATCATGGTCAAAGAGGCCGTGTTGGCTGAAGCGGATGGTTTCTTATTAAAAAATTCTGGTAAGGAAGAATTGCTGAATGCGTTATATAAAATCGTAAATGACAACACTTATTACGCTGATGAAATTATACCGATTATTTACTCCCAAATTGCAAAAGAAAACAACCAAAGAGAAAACACCGCCATGTTGAGCGACAGGGAACTGGAAATATTAACCCTTATTGTGAAAGAACTCACCAGCGAAGAAATAGCCAAAAGGCTTTTTATCAGCAAAAAAACAGTGGATAATCATCGCGCCAATATCCTGGAGAAAACGGGTTCTAGAAGTACGGTCGGCCTTGTGAAGTTCGCATTGGCGCATGGCATAGAGTGATCACCGCAAGCCCGAGGTCGGGTAAGAACTTAGCTTGGTTCTAGTAGCTTTTATTGTCAACATACTGATGATCAACAGCTCTGAAACTTTCTCAACTTTCTTTTAAGTAGCCAAACAGGTTTTCGTGCAGAATCTTTAGCAAGTATGAGTGTTTCGTCAAGGCATATATGAGGAGAGCTGAAAGGTGCTACAGATGAGAAGTGGTACATGGGATGGACTCCACCGGCATCAGATCTCTTTCGGTCTGAGTAGATAAGCACCCCATTTACCGGGCATCAGATCATGTTTTCAGGTATGTTTTCTATGCAGCAGTATTCGGTCAACCGGCCACATAGCCAGATAGATTCTGTAAGGATGAGCCTTTATAATATGGCACCCAGGTGTCAACGCTAAATGAAATAGGTAAGAATACCTATTGATTCTCAAAGATTCGTTACATAAATTTGAAGTGTATTTAAAGCTATATGAATACATTTAAGAAAAAAGAAATTGAATTGACCATGCGTACGCTAATCAATACTCCGCTCTTCCTTTTTCTGTCATCTGTAAAACTCCTGCTCATTGGGTTCAGAAAGTGTGTTGAAATGCACCTCAAACATTTGAACACAAGCACGATCGGTTTTTCAATTCTCATTGCCTTTGTGTTGTGCAGTTGCAAGAAAGAGAAAGAGAACATCCACAATGACCGCTTGCTTTTTTTTCGTCAGAGCAAAAGCATCTTGAGCCGACCATAATTATGGTGAAATTTATACCTGCGCGATGGATGGTTCAAACGCCAGGCGTATCAGCGAAGTGGGCGCATTAAACTTGTCTGACTCAGAATACTTTCCAGAGTTTTCTCCTGATGGTAGCAAAGTAAAATTCCGGGGTTTTGATTTTATGCTTAAAGTATATGACTTCAACAGCAACTTGCTGGTAAGTATAGAAAAGGCATTTGTCAGCGCATGGAGCAGCGACAGTAAAAAAATTGCCTACGTAAAAACGACAGATTTAGAGCGCCAACCATATATAGCTAATGCTGATGGTAGCGGAGGGCGACAACTTACCAACTACCGGTATTGGGAAGCTGACACCTCAATTGTATTCAACGGACTGGCATGGCACCCAACTGAAAATGTTATCATCACTCGGGCAGGTGTTGACAAAATCACTAATCCGGGTGCCTACCTGGTAAAAATCAACCCTGAAAGTGGTAAAGTAGCGGAAATGTATCCACTTAATTTTTCGGAAGAATTTACCCTCCGCGGTAATAAAATTACCTGGGCCGATGGCGACACGGTTTTCTTTCACGATTTAATCTCCAAGAACACAACCCATTTTGTAACCACAGGTGAAAGACCCAAAAATCCCGTACTTTCTCCAGATGGCAGCCGCGTAGCTTATACAATTGACAGAGAATACCAAAATTACGAAAACGGCCAGTATGTAACCCGTTATTGTACCGATATAGTTACCAGAAGTTTGAACGGTTATGACAAGCGGGTTCTAACAGTTCTTAACGATATTCCTGATAACACAAAAGCAAAGTCTAATTTCTATCCATTCTGGTTAAGCAACACAGAATTATTGTACAGTGCGGGACATATTTTTAAAATAAAGGATGATATTTCTCCTTCTGTTTCCATTTTAGGCAATAATCTTAAAGCATATGGACAATTGCAGGCAAACTTTTAATCACATCGGTGCAAAGTACCTTTTCATTCTCTTCATTTCCATTTTGCTGTTTGCGGGTTGTAAAAAAGAAAAAACAAACGCACCGCAAGGAAATGGACCCGCTACTAAGCTTAACGGGTGGAGTTACCTTGGCAAGGCAAACCTTCTACCATACAGCGAAGATAATTTGTATAATCTTTACTTAGCAAAAGTACATGAACACTCTAGTGGTTACTATGATATTTTTTATGGCGTAAAGTATAAAATGCCCAACTACTATGGTCCAGGTAATGGCTTTTTTATAAACTCCACCCGCTGGACACTAAAAACCGATGGTACTACACTGCGAAATGTAGAAAACAGCCCGGAGTTTA
>CAZJIO010000203.1:2566-3834 GCA_964546035.1 uncultured Eubacteriales bacterium
ATCCTGTGGATGTCATAGTATATGGAACCGGACAGAGTGAGTTTAAAGTGTATAATCCCGGAGCGTTTTTCTCAAACAAGAATGCGGGTGGAAGCCCTGCTCCTTTGAGCGTTGTCTCCAGTCCTGCCTGCCATCTGAAAGCCATAGACCGAAAAGTGCTTACTCAAAACTACTGGGGCAGTTTTAATTTAGCAATGGGAACCCACACTTCTACCCAGCAATCTTTTGTGCTATCGGTCGATGTTGATTCGCAAATGGTAATTGTGAATGCGGTAACTCCGCAAGACATTTATTCACCCGATTATGGTACAATCCGCGGGGTGCAGCCTATGCTCGGCAAAAAAATTACCGAAATCATCCCTCAATGGAATACCGCTTATCAAATAGAGGAGTTGCCTTATTATTATCAGTTTGGTAACATGTTGTATTTGCTCCTACAAAACAAACAGCAATTATTTTTGGTAAAATTTAATTTGAATACCTTTCAATTTCAGTTAGTACAACAATATTCACAGCCACGTAGTGTAGTGCAATTTGAAAGAGATATTCACCATTTCCATTGGATAGATACAGATGAAGGGACATTTCTTTTTACAGAAAAAAGAAAAGATAAACTGTATGCTTTGCTACACAAAAATGGCACTACAAAACAGATTGAACTACCCCAGTTTATAACTACAGTTGTTCCCGCAATTGCAGATATCCGATACGAGAATGGTAAATACTGGATGATCGTGGCAGAAAATGATAAAAGTTTGCATTTATTTAATAAAAATTATTAAGATATGAAGTACTTCATTATTCTTCTGACAATTTTTATTATTGGTACTGCATCTGCACAGGTATATCCGGATTACAAGGTACCTGTACCCGAGATTGTGGTGTTAAATCATTCCTGTATGTATGGCAACGTACGCCAAATTTTACAGAGCGTAGCCGGTACAGCAGACCCGGCCAGCGCTCAATTTACGAACGTGGTAAGCGATGCCAATAACAATCTATATTTTACCGGCTTTGCTGACTTTACAACTACACCGCCCACAAACCCCAATTACCCTTATGCCGGCCCTGAGATAACTTTGGGTAGTAACACCAGCTCGCCTGTTACTCTTACCAGACTAACCGGTTACAAATATTTTTTGGCTCGCTATAACCCGGATGGTAAATTACAATGGGTAAACTTTTTTTCAGAACAACCTGAAAAGCTACTTTGGAGCGAAAGCGAGCAGAAGTTATTTGTATGGCGGTCTCAAGTTTCTAACGCAACT
>CAZJIO010000204.1:0-3786 GCA_964546035.1 uncultured Eubacteriales bacterium
AATGCAGTCCATTAATAGAGACAATAATTAAAAAGGATGTGGAGAAATGATAACAACAGTCACGCTAAACCCAGCTCTTGATAAAACAATAACAGTAGAAAGCCTAGAGTACGGTAGTGTAAATCGGGTCCAAAAATCTCTTGTGGATACAGGAGGTAAAGGGATCAACGTTTCAAAGGTGTTAGGCAAGCTTGGTAGTCCAACGACTGCCATCGGGTTTTTGGGAGATAGAAATAAAAATCAGATGCTTCAGCTCCTCGAAATAGAAAAGATAGAAACAGAGTTTATTTACGTGGATGAGGATACTCGAACCAATACCATTATAGTAGAGTTAGAAAAGAAAATAACAACCAACATTAACGAAGAAGGTTTTTTTATTGATGAAGCACATGCTGCAAAAATGAAAGAATTGGTTATTCAGTATGCTCAGAAATCCACACATATGGTTTTTAGCGGTAGCGCGCCAAAGGGAATAGATGTGCAAATTTATAAGGAATTGATTGAGTTAGTAAGGGATTTAACCTTAACTGTCCTCGATGCCGATGATGATCTGCTTTTAGAAGGGATTAAAGCTTCTCCTTATCTCATCAAACCCAATTTACATGAACTTGAAAACGCTTATGATGTCATCCTTGAAACAAATGAAGCAATTATTCAACTATCTCGAAGGATCATTCAAGAGCATCATATCCATATCGTTCTCATATCTATGGGTGGAGATGGCTGTTTGCTTGTTACTCATGATGAAGCTTATAAAGCACTTCCGATTCCAGTAGAGGTTATGAGCACAGTGGGAGCAGGGGATTCTTTGGTAGGTGGATTTTTACACGGTCTAGCAAATAATTTATCCTTGCAGGCGTGTTTAGCCTATGGTACTGTTTGTGGTGCTTTAGCGGTTACCAGAGAAGGTGTTGGCAATTTTGAAATAGAAGAAGTCAAGGAGCTAATAGAAAAAGTGGTTATTCAAAAACTGTAAAGAAGCGATGAAGATGGTCAAGAGGTACGAAAGAGAAATTTTGCATATTGATATGAATGCTTTTTTTGCATCCTGTGCACAGGTTCGAAATCCTGAACTTAGAAATGCGCCACTTATAGTGGGTGGAGATCCAGAGAAGCGATCGGGTATCGTACTAGCCGCGAGTTATGATGCAAAGCGCTGTGGTGTAAAAACGACTATGGCGCTGTATCAAGCAGCTAAATTGTGCCCGAATGCCATTTTCGTAAAGCCCACACATGGACTTTATGACAAAATGTCAAAGCAAGTGATGGCATTATTTGATGAATACACCCCTTTAAAAGAGCAGGTTTCAGTTGATGAAGCATTTTTGGATATGACTGGAACTGAGCAGTTATTTGGCGATATCATGACTGTTGCACAAACCATTCAGGAAAGAGTATTAAAAGAATTAGGATTACCGTCTTCAGTTGGGGTTTCGTCTAATAAGCTATTGGCAAAAATGGCATCGGATTATAAAAAGCCTATGGGCATTACAACCATTTATCCCCATGAAGTAGAAAGTAAGCTTTGGCCATTAAAAGTGGGAACACTCTATGGGGTGGGAAAGAAGACTGTGATTAAGCTTACTGAGTTAGGCATTAAGACCATTGGCGATTTAGCACAGTCTAAAGAAGAAACACTGAAAAGTTATTTTGGTGAAAAGGGTGCGCTCATGTTAAAGGAGCATGCCCATGGAAGAGATTCTGCTCTGGTTGATCCAGGGGATGACTATGAAGTGAAAAGTGTAGGAAATGAGTTGACTTATCCAAAAGATTTAGACAATATGGAGGATATTTGTAAAGAATTACTCCTGTTATCTGATAAAGTAGGGTATAGGCTGCGTAAGAAAGGCCAAAAGGGCAAAACCATCAGCATTAAAGTGAAATATTACGATTTTACGGTAATTACCCGCGCTAAAACCATTCAGAGCTATACGGATTCTACAGATCGGATTTTTCAAGTTGCAAAAGATTTGATGATGCATCAGGTGGTTTTGAAACCTGTACGCCTTTTAGGTGTTACAGTATCTAATTTTGATGGAGAAGAAGTTATGCAAATGAATTTCTTTGATGGGGTTGATGAAGGACCGACTAAATTAGATAGTATGGTAGATGCTATACGACAAAAACATGGATACGGAGCAGTTAATCGTGCGTCGATCATAAAAAAAAGGGGTGAATGATATCACCCTATTATTTTGCCTACATTTTTTATTATGATGGATATTGTACCATCAGGTTGGGTAATAAACTCCAAATTATTAGGGTCATTATAGAGTTCCATTGGGATTTTTATTTCAATGCCACGTTCAGTTTTGATTTTTTGTTTTTCAAAGGTACGGCTTATGGTCTTTTCATGGAGTTGGATATGGGGTGTTTCTAACACCTTTCCGATCTCTTCTAAAAATTCTTCTTTAATGTCTAATTGAGATTGGAAAATTTCATTGGCAAAATTGGTTAAATTAATCGTGCCTGTTTCTTCGAGGTTCTCGAATAGTTCTTTTTTGATGCTCATTTTCTTTTCGATGTCTTCATCAAAATACTTTTTGGTGATGGTATCGGTTGCTTTTTTGACAATGGCATACTGTTCTTTAGAAGAGAGCTTTGTTTTACATTTGAGAAAACGCTTAGATAAGTAGTTTTCTTTGGAACCTTCAATTTCATAAGGCTTTTCAAGGACATCGACATCTAAAGTAGATAAATTGATGATCATCGCTTCTTGGATACGTTGATTGATATTGGGTAAGGTTGTTTTATGCTGGATAATGGAGTTGACATGTACTTCGTTTTCAAAATCTGTGTAGTGTATGTAGGTGTTCTGATAGTTCATTTTAAGGATGGCAATGAACTTACATCCCCTATAATGGTATCCCACAATGGCAAGATCACTGGCGGGAATGTTTTGATGTGTCGACATAATCGTAAACAGTTGTTCAGCAATGTTCTTTGAAAATAAAACAAATCGACTCTCATCTTGTATGTATTCTTTTAAATAGAGTAAAAACATATTATAGTTTTCGTCAAAGGAGCAAGTTTTGAGGCTTTCATCGTTTAAAGTTTTGATAATATGATTTGAAAAGAATTCATGTGCATCGATATTGGATTGCATATCCTCCATTGAGAGAATAGGAACTGATAAACTGGGATCTAGTATATGTACAATCATTTGATTAACTGTTAATTCTTCGAGATAATGCATGATTAATTCTCCTTGAACCTCTTATTGATGAAAAAAGAAATGTATTTTTTGGAGCCTTACTTATTATAATTAAATTAACACTATATTGCAATTTATATCTTGTGTAAGGGAGCAAAAAACTCTATAATTGAGAAAGTTAAGCAAATAATGGGAACTTTTATTTATTGGGTTACGTCATAAAAGGGATGGAATTTTTTCCTTTAGAAAGGGGAGAAAAATAATGGAAATATTAATGGATTTAGTCAATGTTACGAAGGTGTATCGAATGGGTAAGGAAAAGATTATTGCTTTAGATGGTATAGATTTGCAAATTGAGAGTGGGGAAATTTGTTGTTTACTTGGACCTTCGGGCTCGGGAAAATCAACGTTGCTCAATATGATGGCGGGACTCGAGAAACCTACTAAAGGCACCATATTATTTAAGAATTATCACATCGAGAAAATGAATGAAAATTCTCTAGCTTCATTTAGAAGGAAATACATCGGATTTGTTTTTCAATCCTATAATCTGATACCTACCTTGAATGCTTTGGAAAATATAACCATGCCTCTGTTGTTTAAAGGTTTGAATAAGGCAAAGCGTAAAAAGG
>CAZJIO010000205.1:0-3783 GCA_964546035.1 uncultured Eubacteriales bacterium
ATTAGATTTCTTATTGGAGCATGATAAATGTTCCTTTTTTTTGTCCAAATACTTTTCAGTGGGGATGATTTATAGTATGATGAGAGTGTCAAAAGAACACTAATCAAAAGAAAAAGGTGAACTCAATGGAATTTGCTCAACGCATGCAAAAATTAGAATCTGCCATTTTTAGTCAACAAGAGCTTCTCAAAAGAGAATTGTTAGCTAAAGGTGTTGAAGTCTTTAACTTTAGTGTTGGAACGCCGGACTTGCCGCCACCAGACCATGTGATGAAGGTCCTAAGTGAGGCTTGCACAAAGCCAGAAAATTATAAATATGCCATTAAAGACAGCGAAGAGCTCATAAATGCTGTTCAGGTATGGTATAAAAGAAGGTTCAATGTGGTATTAGCGTCAGATGAAATATTAGGCTTAACGGGATCTCAAGATGCCCTAGCCCACACTGCTTTTGGTATTGTCAACCCAGGCGATTGTGTCCTTATTCAAGATCCCTATTATCCCATCTTTTTTGTAGGACCTTTTTTATCAGGGGCACAGATTGAAACCATGCCTATGTTAGAAGAAAATAATTATTTGATTGATTTTAAACAGATTAGCCCAGATATTGCCTCTAAGACTAAGTTGATGATTGTCTCCTATCCTAACAACCCTGTAACCGCCTTAGCACCCTATGGGTTCTATGAAGAGTTGGTAGCATTTGCAAAGAAATATGATATCATGGTCATTCACGATAACGCTTACTGTGAACTGGTATATGATGGTAAGACCGCTGGTAGTTTTTTGAGTGTACCTGGTGCTAAAGATGTGGGAATAGAATTGAATTCTCTATCGAAGTCCTATAATATGCCAGGCTGTAGAATCTCTTTTGCTTTAGGGAATAAGGAAATCATAAAGCGTATTGCAACCTTAAAATCTCATATTGATTATGGTATTTTCATCCCCATTCAAAAGGCTGCGATTGCGGCTATTTCCGGACCAGATACATGCATTCAAAATACGGTTGCTGTCTATGAACAAAGGAGAAATGTACTCGTAGAGGGCTTTACTGCCATCGGTTGGCCAATGGAGAAGCCAGAGGCTACCATGTTTGTATGGGCTAAAATTCCGGAAGGATTCAAATCTTCAGAGAAATTTGTCTATGAGATGATTCAAGAAACAGGTGTCTTCACAGTGCCAGGATCATGCTTTGGGAAAATGGGTGAAGGATATGTTCGATTTGCCCTTGTGGACACTGAAGAAAAGATTAAAAAAGCCATTCAAAAAGTAGGGTATTGGTTAGAACATAGAACAAATCAATAAAACACATAGATAGAAGACCCAGTAGCAAAAAAAACTACTGGGTCTTTTTTCAAATGAGTCAAGCACAAAAATAGTCTATTTACGTACTATGGTAGTGGGACTTATTAAAAGGAGACAAAGCAATGCCTCAAAAATCTTATTTCAAAATGGACAATTCAATTAATAAAATGGATACCCCTTACCAACTTGCTCGAGCCTATATTCCTTTCCAAGTGCTCAGTGAAGTGTATGGTCCAAGTGAAGCCCTTTGTAAAGGCACATTATTTCCTAAATTGTATATGCCCTATCAATATGAAAAGTAAAACCCAATCCAGGAGGATCAACTATGTTTGAAGAACAATTGCTGATGCTAAAAGAGCTGATGGAAATTGGCTTTTGCACAATAGAAATGGCTATGTTTTTAGACACACATCCAACAGATGAAAGAGCGGTAGGGTTGCACAATACCTATGCAGCCCGTTACAAAGAACTTTGTGATGCCTATGACATGAAATTTGGACCATTGACATCAAATGGTTTAAGTAAAAGTCCATGGGAGTTTATCAATTCACCTTGGCCATGGGAAACTGATTACATTAATTGTTGTAAATAAAGGAGGTTGCATATGTGGATTTATGAAAAGAAACTTGAATATCCGGTTAGAGTAGACACCTGCAATCCAGCTCTTGCCGCGATGATTATCGAACAATTTGGTGGTGCTGATGGTGAATTAGCTGCTGGAATTAGATATCTCACTCAGCGATGGACCATGCCAACTAACGAAGCAAAAGGAATTTTAACGGATATAGGAACTGAAGAGTTAGCCCATTGGGAGATGATTGGAACCTTGGTCTGGAGACTTGTAAAAGATGCCCCCATTTCTAAAATTAAAGGGACACCTTTTGAAGCACATTATGCGAATCATGGCAAAAGTCCATTCCCACATGACGCAGCTGGGGTTCCCTGGACTGCCTCATACATTAATTCTAAAGATGACCCCGTTGCCGATCTGCATGAGAACATGGCTGCAGAACAAAAGGCTAGAGCCACTTATGAACACCTCATTAAGTTAAGCGATGACCCAGGTGTAACCGATACTTTAAGATTTTTAAGACAAAGAGAAGTGGTTCATTACCAAAGATTTGGTGAAACCCTTAGAATCGTCGAAGAATTTCAAGCCGGCAAGAAATTTTATTAAGATACAGGGAAATTTGCAAAGACATATCTGTTTATGACAGATGTGTCTTGTTTTTGTTTTAAGTGAATTTTGAGGAAATATTGACTATTGGTTAAAAAAAGCAGATAATTAAGGCACTTGCATTTAATAAAATGAAGGGAGCTAGGCATCTAGAATGAAAACAATTGCCTATAGAACGATAAAAATTACATTAGGAGTGGTAATAGCTATTGTGATCGCACAAGGGTTAAAGCTGGATTATGCCTTATCCGCAGGCACGATTACACTGCTTAGTATGCTAGACATCAAAAGGCAATCCCTTCTCATCGCTGTTAAGAGAATTTATACAGCGCTATTAGCTTTGGCACTTGGAGCTATACTCTTTACCTTGTTTCATTTCTCAATTTGGAGTCTTGGTCTATTTTTGTTGGTTTACATCCCCCTTGTATTAATACTTAAGGCAAATGTTGGACTTGTTATCAACACGGTACTCATTACGCACTTATACGCCCGCAGTTCGATTACCTTTGGAAGCGTATTGAATGAACTCCTCCTTATGTTGATCGGTATTATTATTGCATTAATATTTAATTTGCATATGCCTTCAAGTGAGGCATCCATTATTTTACTACAAAGAAAATTAGAACATCAATTGAGAGGTTTTCTGGTAACCATGTCTGATAATCTGAGAAATAACTGCGGTATTCATGGCGAATATGTGACCTTGGAGGAATTGAAAAGAACGATTGATGAAGGTAAAAACAGTGCATTGGCTTTTTTGAATAGTTATTATTTGAAAGACAATCACTATTATTTAGCCTATTTTGACATGAGAAAGCAACAATATGGTCGCTTAAAATATATGCAGGAGCATTGCAATACTGTTTTTATCACCCACAACGAAGCCAAAATTCTCAGTGATTTTACCCGCAATTTAGCGGGAGTGATTCATGAATACAATACGGGCGAACTTTTGTTAAAGGATTTAGAAGCACTTCGAGCATTTTTTAGAGAATCGGAATTACCTAAAACCCGTGAAGAATTTGAAAATAGAGCTACTTTGTACCAGTATGTCAATGATTTAGAAGAGTTCATTTTGATTAAAATGAGGTTTGTGGAAGCCCTAGGAAGTAAAGTCAGTACTTGACAAAACAACCGTAAACTTGGTATACTTAAACACGCGTTCAGATTTTTTTGGAAAAAGGGATGACTATGAAAAGTGAAGAAATAGCTAAGATTGCAGGCGTTTCAAGAAGTACCGTTTCACGTGTGATTAATAACTATACGAATGTACCAGATGAAACAAGAGAAAAGGTCATGCGGGTTATT
>CAZJIO010000206.1:0-3770 GCA_964546035.1 uncultured Eubacteriales bacterium
ATCATAACCTGCTACCATTAGAATTTGTTTGAAAATTTGTGGTGATTGAGGTAATGCGTAAAAATTACCTGGGTAAACACGGCTAGGCACTAGGTAATCTCTTGCACCTTCTGGTGTACTTTTGGTCAGCATAGGTGTTTCTATTTCCAAGAAACCTTCATCGCTTAAAAAAGTTCTTGATACATTGGCAACCTCATGACGTAACATCAGATTTCTTTGAAGATCTGGTCTTCTTAAATCTAAATAACGGTATTTCAATCTTAAGTCTTCTTTTACAGGACTGTTTTCTTCTATTTGAAATGGAGGTGTTTCTGCTTCTGAAAGAATTCGAATCTCATGAGCTCTTACTTCAAGGGTTCCTGTTTTGAGATTAGAATTAATGGTAGCCTCATCTCTTCTCTCCACTAAACCTTCTATCGCTAGAACAAATTCACTTCTAATAGATTCTGATTTTTTAAAGCCAATTTCACCGATACTTGCTTCGTCTATAACGATTTGTAGTAGACCGCTGCGATCACGTAGGTCAATAAATATAACGCCACCTAAGTCTCTTCTTTTTTGAACCCAACCCATCACTGTTACTTTTTGGTCAATTTGAGCTTCTGTTACCTCTGTACATCTATGGGTTCTTTTTAAATTCTGCATTGATTCACTCATCATAAATCCTCCATTTTTGTTGTTGTAATGCTTAACAATTTCACTTTATATACGTTCTTTCATGAACTGAACGAGTTGATCTAAAGCTACTGCCTGACCTTCTCCATTTGTCATATTCTTTAAGGTGCCACTATTGGATTCTAGTTCATTATCTCCCAGAATTAGGGCATATTGAGCGCCAATTTTATTGGCATATTTCATTTGAGCTTTAACGCTTCTTCCTAGCAAATCCATCTCTGCACAGATGCCACTTTTTCTTAAGGTATGCACCATTTCCGCAGCTTTTAATATGGCAGATGTTCCCATGGTCCCAATATAAAGATTAATGGTCTTTTCATAGTGTCTTGGACCATTTGATGCAGCAATGGTGAGCAGTAGTCTTTCTATTCCAGCACCAAAGCCAACTGCTGGTGTAGGTGCTCCGCCACATTCCTCAATGAGAGAGTTGTACCTGCCACCACCACAAACCGTGCCTTGAGCACCAATTTCTCCAGAAATAAATTCAAAAACCGTTCTGGTGTAATAATCAAGACCTCGAACAATCCAAGGATTAACCTTGTAGGAAATGCCCATGGCATTAAGAAGTTCTTGCAAACGATTAAAATGCGCCTTACAGTCTGCGCCTAAATGATCGAGCATCAATGGCGCATCTTTAATCACCACTTGACAGCTTTCGTTTTTACAATCGAGTACCCTGAGTGGATTTTTTTCCATTCTGTCTTTACACGTTGGACAAAGTTCATGACTATGAGCTCTTAAAAAATCAATTAGCAACGTATTGTAGTTCTTTCGACATTCTGGTCCACCTAGACTGTTGATGTTCAATTCTACATTTTTAATGTTCAATCTTCTAAGCATTTCTGAACCAAGTGCGATGACTTCTGCATCTGCTGTTGGTTCATCTGAACCAAACAACTCTATACCAAATTGGTGAAATTGTCTCATTCGACCTGCTTGAGGTTTTTCATATCGAAAAGCTGGCGTGATATAGTATAGTTTTGTTGGTTGAGTTTCTGCATAAAGATTTCTCTCCAGATAAGCTCTAACAACGCCTGCAGTACCCTCAGGTTTAAGGGATATGCTTCGGTCCCCTTTATCTAAAAAGGTGTACATTTCTTTTTGTACAATATCCGTTGTTTCGCCAACTCCACGACTAAATAATTCTGTATGTTCAAATACAGGTGTTCTTATTTCATTAAATGCAAAATCCTTGCACAAACTTCTCATCGTTAGTTCAAGTTCTTGCCATGCGCGCATCTGATCACCGAAGATATCAGTTGTACCTCTTGGTGCTTGTGTTATCATGAATGATGCCTCCTCTAATATCCAAATTATGCCTTTAAAAAGCAATAAAAAAAGCCCTATCCATTACCAAACATATGGTAAGGGACGAGACTCAAATTCCCGCGGTGCCACCCTAGTTAAAACTACAAAAGTAGTTTTCAGCTTTAATCGAATAACGGTGATGAACCGAATGGACCTAATAATCTAAGAGAATCCTCCAGATGTTCAGCCAATTACTCCAAAGTGTTCGTTCAGCTATATCCTTATAAGAAGCTTCCAGCCTAGACTTCTCTCTCTGCAATAATTCCTTAACTTACTTTTCTTTATCTACGATTTGTCTTTATAACAAACACATTACTTTAGACTATTCTATGATTAACGTCGCATTTTGTCAAGCAAAATTTTTAAATGCCAATTTTCTTTCCATCATTTCTTGGACTCTTTCAATGTACTGAGAAACCTCTTTGACATTCTCAATTCTCTCAACTTTATTACCAGCTACCATTTTTGAGGTTGCTCCAGCACCAAGGGCAAAAATGGTCTGTCGTTCCTCCATTATTTCAACATTGTAGATGCATTCATGTCCAGGTAGCGCATACCCCACATTTTCAAAATTACCCACCATATGCTTTTGTCTATAAAGATAATAGGGTTTAAGCCCTATAGCCTTTGCTCCTTCTGCAGTTATAGCGATCATTTCCTCAATGGTCTGTGCATCCTTTAATAGATACTTATTTAAGTTTTCGATTAGATGAGAACCCCTCTTGATGGCCATGGTGTGGACTGTAAGATTTTCCGGGTGCAAATTTTTAATAGCCTCTATAGTATGCACAACGTCATTAACGGTTTCACCTGGAAGTCCGACAATGAGATCCATATTTATTGTGTTAAAGCCGATTTTTCTAGCGTCCTCACATGAACGATATATATCCTCAACGGTATGCCCTCTACCAATTAACGTTAGTGTCTTTTGATTCATTGTCTGAGGGTTAATGGATATGCGATTGACACCATAAGCTTTTAAAATTTCAAGTTTTTCTTTTGTGATGGTATCTGGACGGCCCGCTTCAACGGTGAATTCTTGAATCTTATCAACATCAATATGAACACTAATAGTATTTAACAACCGCTCTAACGCTATAGGACTAAGAGAAGTAGGTGTACCTCCCCCAATATATATAGACCGTACGGGTCTCTTATCAATCATCTGATGACAGACAAATATCAGTTCTTGAATGAGGGCATCTAGGTATTGATCTACTTGATTTCCCCATTGGGCAATTGGAAAAGAAGTAAAGGAACAATAGAGACATTTTGTCGGGCAAAAGGGAATTCCTAGATAAAGGCTGACTTCCTCTTGATGGTTTTGACTCAGAATAAACTTTTCATTTTCTGCAATCTCCAGCATAAGCCCAATTTTCTCTTCAGATATTCTATATTCATTTCTCAGGATTTCTTTGATTTTTGTATCATTGTCACCATATTTCTGGTGCAAATTAAAAACAACCTTAGTGGGTCTTATACCTGTAAGAATTCCCCAAGGTTGTTTCGTGGATCCACTTTTTTGTGATTCTATGGTATAAATTGCCTGTTTTATGAGCTGCTTGAAGGCTTTTCTTCGTTCAAGGGGATCTTCAGACAAATTCATTGCAAGGATTTGATTTTGATCAAAACCACTTTCGTAAAGTTTCTTCCCTTCATGAAAACAACTTACTTGAATGGCTTCATCATCAACGTTAAATTGATAATCCTGAAGCTTTAGGACTTGCGTTGAAAAAACCAATTCATCTTTAGGATAGTAAGCCCTTAAATAGGTTTTGATTTCAAAT
>CAZJIO010000207.1:0-3412 GCA_964546035.1 uncultured Eubacteriales bacterium
ATTATTCATTTCTTTCCGCCCTGCTTGCGGCAGGAAGGTCAGTATAGCATCTTCAGTTACTTCGTGTCAACTCTTTTCTGTTTCCAGTTTTTAGTTAACTTTTCATCACTGCTGCCTCTGTGCTTACGCTTTGGCAGGAACGTCAGTATAGCATTTCCAATTAGTTATGTCAACCATTTCCTGATATTATTTTCATCTCAGTTTTTAGTTAACCATTTGATTTGCCGTACGCTTCAAAGTGCCTTTATTCCTTAAATTCTGCTAAGTTATTGTTATCTCTCTCAGCAGCGAAGGTAATTATATCACTGGACACAACAACCTGTCAACCCGTTTTATTGATTTATTTGGAATTTTGGTTGTTATGGGAAAAGTGCTCTAATTCCAGCTTTTTATCATGTCTTTTCATCAATACTCGAGCTATTAAAGAAATTGATAAAGTAATGCCAATAAAAACCGCCGACTTAATGGGATGGCTCAAAAATTCAGATAGATTATATCCAATGAAACTTAAAGATAAGATCATAATCAATTTACCAAACACAATTGAGTAAAAAAAAGTTTTATAAGAGATGCCCGCTAAAGCGGATAACCCACAAATTAAAAATGAGGGTGTGAAAGGAAAGGTAAGCAGAACAAAAATAGGCAAAAATCCATGTTTTTTAATCCAAAGGAAGGTATTCTTAATGCGCTTGCTCTTTTGAATCTTATTGTTGAACTTTGCCATGCCATATTTTTTAATCAGATAAAACACAATTAACGAACCCGCGACATTTCCAACCCATGAGCATAAATAACCGATCCAAAAACCAAAAGCCAGTACATTCATTGCTACAAAAACAGAAAGAGGCAATATTGGAATAAACGCCTCAATCATCACTAATAAAACACCGGCAAGGGGTCCATATTCTGTAAATGCTTGAAAAAGATCCGTCCATGATTTAGTATCGTTTGTCATCATAAGTATCATCATAAGTTTCATACCTTTCTCAGACTTACCCTATTATGCCTCAAAAGTAAGGATAAAATGCAGCTTATCTCCCAGTAAATCCACGCGCATTTAACAACTCCATATATAAAAGGGCTATCTCATCTAAGATAGATACTACTACTTCCCTATTTAAAATGCAATTGCTATCCAACTTTTTTCGAGAACTATTCAGTATGCATAGGACCTTAAACAATTTGTATTCACGTTCCCTTTCTGGACAATGTCTTAAATCCTTAATTTTTTTGTGAATTGTTGAACAGAGTTCTTCATCCTTGAGAACCTCACAATAACCCTCGTATAAGACATCCACAATATCTCTCAAAGCTGTAATGATTTCATGGGAGTCGCTCCCGTAAGAATTGTTCTCGCTTTGCATACATTTCTCCACACGCCAAAATAACTGTCACAGTTACTATACTATATGATAACAGGTGACAATCGGAAACTAGACCCATTCATCAATCATTGATTCTAGTCCATCCATCATTTCCCGGTATTTGTCCTTCAAATCCTTTGTCAGTGTTATTTCACTGGATACATCATCTAGAAAATCAATTCCTCTAATAAACCGTGTGGGGTCTGTGTGCTTTGACTTTGCGCACACCTCCATGGTTAAAAAGGAATTGTTCGAGCCATTCATCAACTGTGTGATGCTTCTAAATGGGGTCTTAAAATTTTTCTTAATTCTAAGCTCTAGGTGATATGAGATCAATCCTTGTGTGACTTCACAAGTCACATTTAGGGTACTGGGTTGTAGCAAAAAGGCGTTCTGGGCTAACTGATACACCTCCTCCTTCATCCTTTCCTCCCATTGTTTTTCATCTGTCACTTTTAGAATCTCACCTGAGTGATCACTAACGGCATTTGCAATGCCCTGAAGTACTGTCATCTCGTGCAAATAGAGTCCAATAGTGATCATTGTTACAAGAACTAATAATACCAAGGGAAAAATAATGCTTGCTTCAATTGTAAAACTGCCTTTTATTTTCATTTTAACCCCCTATAGCCATACTAGTATGAGAACAGCGAGCAGAATAAAGGGAACAAAGGGTATGGTCGTTTTTTTATGGACCTTTTTTAATAGGAGTAAAAAAATGCCTAAACAACCAACGCCAACTAAGGAAAGAAAAAACACAATCATAGCAACTTCCCATCCAAGTATTAAATTAATCAGCCCGATTACCAGTGCATCTCCTATACCAATTGCGCCCCTTGTCACTTTGCACACCAACAAGATGCCACCAGCAAACAGTAATGTGCTCAGAAGCGTCTCAAGGAGCTGTCTCTCAGGGTTCAACCAAAGAAATAAAACTCCAAAAACGAAACAAAAAACCAGCCATTCTAGGGGTAATTGTTTTTCTTCCCAATCATGAAAAGCCAAGATGCTTAAGTTGAAAATCAAGAATACATGTGTCAAAGTCGTCAGTCCGAATCCATAACGCTGTTGCAACGCCCAGAACGACACCAACAGTACGCTAAGAAATCCTGCCGACAGAAAATAACTTTTAACTTTTAAACTTTGAAATGTTTTCTTCAAATAAAAAACGCATAAACCGTAGAGTACAATAGATGCACCTCCCCAAACACATAACTGAACCAGCATAAATTTATTCATTTCCCTCTCCTTTACATAGGCTACAAACGGGATAGCCATTTTCTATTGCTTCTGACTTTGATACGGCACTGATGTCTCTTGAAATGGTCCAACAGGCTTTAGAGGTATGAAACAGATGACTTTTATCAGTTGAATACACGATTGTATCCTGTTCAAGACTTACGACATCCTTGGAGCAGATTGTGCAAAGACTTTTATCCATGACTTGTCCATAGCTTATAGACTTCACTTTCACGTCAATATAGCGACAGGCTCGATCCTCATGATAGACTTGCCCATTTTTAGTGATGTAGACCACAACTTGATCCTCATCGGAACCTAACGTCTTTTCATCATCTTTTTCATAAAAGCTCTCAAAATTTTCATTACCCGTAAATGCGCGGACACAAACACTTTGCTCCATCGCTATAGGTTTTATGATGTTTTTTAAGAAGGGAATCTCGATGTGGTAGTTTACAATAATTACGATATCTTCATCTTGCAACATGAACGCCGACTTCAAATAACTCATACCTGCTTTTCCGTCAACAATCCCTCAATTCCTATAGTCTACTTGTGATATGTAACTGTGCATACTAGCTTCTATAATTTTTGTTCCTATGGCGTTATTGATGATTTCAAGACCAGGTACGACTCCGACAGATGTGACCAGTTGTTTTGAATCTTCCAGACTGAATTTAATAAACTCAATAAAGTCCCCAAGAAAGGAATAAGCCACTTCAATGGCTTGAATCATTTGAAACTGATCAAAAAAGAGCTGCTCCGATGGCTCATTTTCACTGACAGCTGTTAAGCCCATATCAGGTTGT
>CAZJIO010000207.1:3422-3761 GCA_964546035.1 uncultured Eubacteriales bacterium
CAATAATGCTCTTATAATTGATCATCCCCTTAACTGTTTGGAACACATCATTAAAAGACAACGTCATTTCTTCTAGTCTTACTTCGCCATCTCCCAAATTCTCTTTAGCCTTACTATAGGTGCTTTGTTGCAAATCTAGTAAGCCTGTTTTATCCAGGGCATAGGCTCCGACTGCCATTTCTCTTGCCGTTTCTGAAATGGCATATTGGACGCGTTCATGTATATATACAATTTTTATCACGTATAAAAGAGTAAAAATAACCAATCTACACTTTAAAAATTAAACTGAATTGCGAAAGTTAGGTTAGTTCTCAATAAAATAAAATTTTGAACTTGTTT
>CAZJIO010000208.1:0-1043 GCA_964546035.1 uncultured Eubacteriales bacterium
TAAACGACCACTTTTTTGAATTGCGAGCTTTAGCTTCATAGTATTCAGTTAAAATAAAAAGGGCTTACCCGTTGGTAAGCCCTTCAATGTTTTATGTTCGGCACAAAACACCAACAGCCTACCCTATGGGTAAGTAATGATGATGGTGGATATGTGCAAATTGTTTCATGAGGTGCAAAAGTACAGGCATCTGCATTTCTATGCAAATTTTTTTCACCCACCCATCCTTTAAGCCTTCTTTCCTGCCCCATATTGCCTAACTTACGTGTCCCAAATTGCAACCTATGTTAAAAACAATGGTATTTGCTATGCTGTCAATGATCTGTCTGACAGCCGCTTCCCAAAAGAGAAAATTGATCTGGAGTGATGAGTTCAACAAAAACGGACTACCAGATTCTACCAAATGGAACTATGATGTTGGTGGACATGGATGGGGCAATAATGAACTTCAGTACTACACATCCAAACAGTTAAAGAATGCCAGGGTTGAAAAAGGTATGTTGGTGATTGAAGCCCACAAAGAGAAAATGGGTGAAAATGAATATACCTCTGCCCGATTAGTGACCAAAGGAAAAGGCGATTGGAAATATGTACGTATTGAAGTTCGCGCTAAATTACCTAAGGGTGTCGGCACCTGGCCTGCCATATGGATGCTAGGTACTACCCCGAAAATTACCTGGCCTGATGATGGCGAGATCGATATCATGGAACACGTAGGTTATAACCAAGGAACGATTCATGCTTCTACCCATACAAAAAAATATTTTCACAGCATTGGCACACAGAAAACCGCAACAATCCCTGTACCGGACTGTAGTGAAAAATTTCATGTCTATGCATTGGAATGGAATGAAGAAACTGTCACCATACTGGTAGATGATAAACCCTACTTTACTTTTAAGAATGAACATACCGGTAATGATGCCTGGCCTTTTGATAAGCCTTTTCACTTATTGCTAAATATTGCTGTAGGAGGTTCATGGGGCGGACAAAAAGGAATAGATGAAAAGGTATTCCCACAGAAAATGTGGATCGATTATGTA
>CAZJIO010000208.1:1076-3753 GCA_964546035.1 uncultured Eubacteriales bacterium
AAACCAACACCGATAAAACCAACGATTATGAAAAAATGGTTCTTTAGTATCCTTATCGCCGGTGCATCTTTTACAACTTTGCATGCACAGGATGATAATAGCTATCGCACACCTGCCAAGGAAGTAATGGAATTGCTGCTGGCAAAACCTACGCCCTCTGTAAGCATTGACGGCAAAGCAGAATGGATGCTATTAAGTGAAAGAAATAGTTATCCAACCGTAGAAGAACTCGGTCAACCGGAACTGCGGGTTGCAGGTTTGAGAATCAATCCAAATAATTTCGCGCCCAGCAGGCAGAACTTCATCAATAATTTTTCGCTACAAAATATTAAAACAGGCATGAGTACACAGGTAACCGGTTTGCCTGCAAACTTGCTTGCGGGCAATGTAACCTGGAGCCCTTCAGAAACTAAAATTGCATTCACGCATACAACAGGATCGAGAGTTGATTTGTATGTGATTGATGTAGCGAGTAAAAAAGCTACTAAAATCAATAAGCAAGCATTGAATACTGTGTTGGGTACTTCCTATACCTGGGTGGATGATAATACTATTATTTACAAAGCGGCTACACAATCAGCTGCTAATGCACCTAAACGCCCGATCACTCCGAAAGGGCCAACCATTCAACAGAATTTAGGTAAAGCAGCGCCTAGTCCTACTTATCAGGATCTGATCAAATCTCCTTTTGATGAGCAACTATTTGAATTTTATGCTACCGGACAATTAGTACAAAATAAAAATGGCGTAGAAACCAATCTGGGTAAATCAGGTATTGTTTCCACTTTTAGTTTGTCGCCTGATAAAAAGTACATGATGGTAAGAACCATTCGTAAACCCTTCTCTTATTTGGTGACTGCGAATGGATTTCCTTCAACAATTACTATCCAAGATCTAACAGGTAAAGTAGTAAAAGTATTGGCTGAATTACCTTCTACTGAAGGAACACCTTCAGGTTATGACAACACACAAAATGTACCAAGAGGTTTTGATTGGAGAGATGATGAAGCCGCTACCATTACTTGGGCAGAACCCTTAGATAGCGGTTTAATTAAAAAGCAAGTGGAATACCACGATGCTGTATATGCATTGAGTGCTCCATTTACCGGTGAGGCTAAAGAATTATTCAAAACTAAAACACGTTATGCGGGTACTACCTGGGGGGATGCTACATTGGCATTGGTTCAGGAAGTATTGAGATCAAAACAAACTGTTCGTGTTAGCCGATATAATAGCACAACCGGTTCTCTCGAATTATTGATCGAAAGAAACCAGACCGATGCTTATAACAATCCGGGATCACCTGTATTAACAAGAAACAAATTTGGCAGGCCGGTGATTCAAACGACTGATAATGGTTCTAAGATTTTGATGAATAATACCACCGGATCTTCTCCAAAAGGTGATCTTCCCTTCCTCGCTAAATTTGATTTGACTACTAAAAAGAATGAGATCATCTGGCGTTGTGCTGAAGGTGTTTATGAAACTGTGAATGACGTGATCGATGCAGATAAATTGGTTTTATTAACCCGCCGTGAATCACAAACAGAAGTTCCTAACTATTACATCAAGAATCTGGTTCTACGTATTGCAGACAGAGCCATTACGAAGTTTACCAATCCCTATCCACAATTGGAAGGTGTAACAAAAGAAAAAGTAAAATACAAAAGAGCAGATGGCGTTGATCTAACCGGAGAACTGTATTTACCAAAAGGTTATAATAAAGACAAAGATGGTCCATTGCCTTTGATCATTTGGGCATATCCCCGTGAGTTCAACAGTGCTGCTGATGCTGCGCAGATCAGAGGTAGTCAGTATCGCTTTACTACTTTAAGCTGGGGATCGCCTATTTACTATGTAACCCAAGGTTATGCCGTACTCGATAATGCAGAAATGCCCATCGTAGCTACATCTGCAGATAAAAAGCCAAACGATAATTTCGTTGCTCAGCTAAAGATGAATGCTGAAGCTGCCATCAATCATTTGTCTGGATTAGGTGTGGCAGATAAAAATCGCGTAGGTGTGGGCGGACATAGCTATGGTGCTTTCATGACCGCTAATTTATTGGCGCATACCAATTTATTCAAAGCGGGTGTTGCCAGAAGTGGTGCTTATAACAGAACACTGACTCCATTTGGCTTCCAGAATGAAGACCGCACTTACTGGCAGGCTCCTCAGTTATATTATGAGATGAGTCCATTCAGCTATGCTGATAAAATCAAAACACCGATCTTATTGATTCATGGAGATAGCGATGATAATACCGGCACCTATCCTATCAATAGTGAACGTTTATACGCTGCGATCAAGGGACATGGTGGTACTGTGCGTTTTGTATTCCTTCCTTACGAAGCACATGGCTATCGCGGAAAAGAGAATGTATTGCATACTTTATGGGAGCAACAACAATGGCTAGATAAATATGTGAAAGGAGCGAAATAAATTTTATTATACTCTTAGAGCCATCCTCAAAAACTGAGGATGGCTCTTTTTTTACTATAGATATCTTACTATAAAATTTATTACTCAAACACTTTAAAGCAACTATGACTCCAGGGCCGAATGGCCCCGTCCCTGCTTCCGGGCTGCATTGGCCTCTGATGAAATCTGCTTCGCATGATTTCATCTGTCATCGCTACGCTTGACACCGACCCCAATGAGGCCCGTCCACAGGGAC
>CAZJIO010000209.1:0-1232 GCA_964546035.1 uncultured Eubacteriales bacterium
TGAAATATCTCCCACTTTAATTTATGCATTGACCCCATCAACCTAATCCATTCTGTCTTAGGCAACAGATGATTGATTTCCCAAAATGCTTTCATCTGATCGATGTATTCCTGATATGCCCAATGATAAAGCATGTTATGACTTAGCACACGTGCCAAAGAGTCATCAAATTGAGGTTTCATCATCAATTCATCAATTAATGTACTGTCTTTCGCCAGCAAAAACTCTGAAAAAAAGATTTTAACTCCACTTTTCTTTAAATATGGAACCAAAGAAGTTACATAATCGACATTATCTTTAATAAAATGGTGATCTGCAATTAAAACTATGTCAGAAGAGCTTATGATTTTTTCCATAAGTTTCTCTGGCGACATTGTTATTAAGCCATCTGATACGCTTTTGTTTTTGTTATTACAAGCTATCATTCCGACAAAAAATAAAGCCACTAGTATTATTCTCATATAAAAAATTTAATAAAGAATCAAAACAATTAAATATTCGAAACATTATAAATCCCCCAAAAACTTCACTTTATATCCTAGTTCTTCTAAATACATCTTCACTGGGTAAATATGTATGTTACCATAAAACACAGCCATTCTTTTAGCTTTAGACCTGATAACTATTTCGCTGATCCTTTTGGCTATGGAGTTATTCCTATAATAGCAAATGGTTTCATAGTCTCTCGCGCCTCCGGATGACCTGTTTTATTTATGATTCTTACTTGCGCAACATCTGTGGTATCTAACCATTCCTTTCGATTAATAAAAGTAACGGCATCACATTTCTTTTTTGTTCTTCTTCAGAGATTGCACAACGTTGCCAAAGTGCTTCCATTTTTTTATAGGCAGGTGTCTGTTTTAGCGCCCCTGCTAATCTTACAAAAGTTTCACTCTGATAGGTATACGTACTCTTATCATCAGTAGGATGAACACTAGTCATGTGCATTGCAGAAGCTAATGAAAGTACCAGGTTATGAAAATCTGTAGGGTTCATATTAATCTTTGACCTTCTCAGATTTTTTAAGAAAGCCTTTGCAGCATCCCCTGTGCTATCGAATGAGTTTAACCAATTATCTTTTGCTTGCATGATCCGAAACAACTGATAGTCCGCATTAGCCATATCTATATAGAGATAATAGTATTGCCAGAGTTTTGTTCTGTAAAAAGGCTTGTCGCTTTGTTGTATAAGTTTTACGTATCGTGTAATACTATCTTTAATATTGACTCTTT
>CAZJIO010000209.1:1251-2176 GCA_964546035.1 uncultured Eubacteriales bacterium
AACATGATAGAATCAAACAATGAACGATAAGTAGGTCCATAGGCGTTATTTGGACTCAAGAGGTCATTGAGCATCATATATTCAACTGCTATCTGATCTGGTTTATAACGCAACAATTTTTCGAGAGGCTTTTCCCAATTGCTTTTTTGATCCAACGGTAGTTGATGAAAAACGCCAACTAAGACAATTTCTGGCTTTTGGGCTAAAAGTTGAAATGAGTATAAAACAAGGAAGATGGATAACAGAGCGGAAGATTTTCCCATTAATGCTTTTTACCTTCAAGGTACTTGAATCCAGAATAGAAAACAAAAAACAATAAACAACATTTAATAGTCTATATACTACTATTAAAATCATTAAAGAGGCATGAACCTTGTTGCTTTTAATAAGGAAGCCTCACTGTATCAGTGAGGCTTCCTTATTAAAACGATTATAACATCGAAGGGATCTTGTAGCGGGATCGGGAGTTGAACCCGAGACCTTTGGGTTATGAATCCAACGCTCTAACCACCTGAGCTACCCCGCCGGTTGTAAATTCTCATTTACGGGGTGCAAATATAGGGGTTCGGCATTAGTATGCCAACAATTTGACGATCCGTTCTTTCACTGTTTGGGCATTCGGCAGCATTGCGGCTTCCAATACCAAATTGATGGGTACTGCCGGCAAACTCAATGCTCCCATGACTTCTACACGGGCATCCAGGAAGTGATAACATTGGTTCGAAATCCGTAATGCCATCGCTTCGGCAAAAGAATTGTTTTGTTGCTCCTCACTCAATACCAATACTTTTCCATGTTTTTTGACCTGATGAAAGATCATTTCCTCATCCAATGGATGTAAGGTCCGCAAATCCACTATTTCAACCTGTCCGGGCAATTGTGCCGCAGCCGCTTTAGCCCAGTAGACCCCCATTCCGTAGGTGAT
>CAZJIO010000209.1:2201-3341 GCA_964546035.1 uncultured Eubacteriales bacterium
TCCCCTTTTCTTACTCTTTCAGCATCTGCCGCAAGTACAATATTTGCTTTTCCCAAAGGCAGGATATAATCCCTTGATGGCTCTACCATCTTAGCATCTTCTGTTCCTGGTACTTTACTCCAATATAATCCTTTATGTTCCAACATCACCACCGGATTAGGATCATGGAATGCTGCTTTGAGCAATCCTTTCATATCCGCAGTGTTTGATGGATACACCACTTTTATCCCCTTAATGGTCAATAAAGTGCTTTCTACACTTCCACTATGATAAGGACCTCCTCCCCCATAAGCACCGGTAGGCACCCTTAATACCCGACAGGAAATTTACCGTTGGAGAGATAACATGATTTAGATAGCTCTGTTACCAATTGATTGAAGCCGGGATAAATATAATCCGCAAATTGTACCTCAACCATCGGTTTAATTCCCAATGCAGAAAGACCGGCCGTAGAACCCACAATATAAGCTTCCTGTATAGCCGTATTGAATACACGGTGTTCCCCAAACTTATCTCCCAGTGTTGCCGCTTCTCTGAATACACCTCCTAAACGAGCACCTACATCTTGTCCATAGAGTATTGCTTCGGGGTATTCTTCCATGATTTCTTCGATGGCATGTAATGCAGCATCCACCATCAACACTTTCTCACCATTCTTTGGGCTACGTTGTCCTTTTTCTTCTTTAATAGGTGTTGGTGCAAATACATGTTCTTCCACAGAATGAGGATCAGGATCGGGAGCAGATTGTGCTCTTTGAAAATCTGCCAACACTTTTTCTTCTGCCTGTTTTTCTATTTCTGTGATGATGTGTTCTGCAATACCTACATCAGTCAGTAGTAACCTTAGTTTAGGAAGAGGATCATACAATCCATGCTTCAGCAAATCTTCTCTGTTTCTATAAAATTCTCTCCTCACACCACTTGTATGATGTCCGAGCAAGGGCACTTTGGCATGTACCAATGCAGGCTTCCTTTCTGTACGAGTATATTCAATGGCTTCAGCCATGGTTTCATAACTGCGAATAAAATCGCTACCATCGCATTGCCATCTTTTCAATCCTTTGAATCCTTGTGCATAGTCATAGGCATTCATGGCCCTTACTTCTTCTGCAGAAGCACTGATACTCCACTGATTATCCT
>CAZJIO010000209.1:3373-3609 GCA_964546035.1 uncultured Eubacteriales bacterium
GTTTCAATACTGCGAATTGTAAGGCTTCACTCACTTCTCCTTCTGTCACACTTCCATCCCCCAGAGAACACACAACAATGGGTAATTGTCCATTAACGCTTCGCAGCTTATCACTCTTTATTCTTTCCAGATATTGAATGCCTTGCGCCAGCCCTGTTGTAGGAATAGTTTGCATGCCGGTTGCACTGCTCTGATGAATGATAGATGGACGATGTTCATCTCTACTGCTGGGGTGA
>CAZJIO010000210.1:0-3504 GCA_964546035.1 uncultured Eubacteriales bacterium
TATGCATTTCGAAATATTTTAAGTTTAACAGCGTACGATCACCAAAAGGGTGAGTTTCCTAAGCGTTCAACAGGTAGTGTTGATTGGACAACACTTCGAGAGTTCCCAGAACTTAATAGAGAAGCATTAGCTTACGTCCTTGATGAAATCGAAAATAAATATCAAGGAGTAACTCGCAAGGAAGATATTCGAAAGCTTCTTCAGGGGGAGAATTTCGCCAAAATATATGCGAAAGCGTATGAGCAAGCAACGCCAGCTAATACTGAGAGACTAGCTATCATAGAAGGTCGTTGGGTCAAATTTGATCAAGGTTCTGATCCCCGACAATTGGTTGACTCTATTCAAGGACATGGTACGGGATGGTGTACTGCTGGCGAGTCAACTGCCAGGTCTCAACTTCAAGGTGGTGATTTTTATGTCTATTACTCACTAGATGAACAAAACCAACCAACTATCCCTCGTGTTGCAATCCGCATGGATGGAGACAACATTGGCGAAGTCCGAGGTATAGCCGATAACCAGAATCTCGATCCCTATGTGGGCGGAATAGTTCAAGAAAAACTGGCAGAGTTCCCGGATGGTAAAGCGTATGAGAAGAAAACTTCTGATATGCGTTGGTTAACTACCATAGAGAACCGCATGAATGCAGGTAGAAATCTCACAAAGGATGAGCTCATTTTCCTGTATGAAATAAATGGGACAATTGAAGGCTTTGGCTACCAACGTGATCCTAGAATTGCTGAGCTTAGGGCTCGACGGGATCCAATAGAGGATGCCCCCGTTGTTCTTGACTGTGATCCAGGAGAGATTGCCTGGAATCGCCATGAGGTTTCTACTCGCACCAAGGCATACATTGGCCCACTCTTTCCTGGAATTTTTTTTTTTTTTTGTAGTTTAGAACATATCTATACTTCTTTCCCTGAAGGAAAAATTACAAGAAATGAAGTAGTCATCGGTACTAAAGATAGGAAAGAGCTTCTAGAAGCCATGAAGAAGCAAGGAATCAATATTAGCTCATATGCACAGGAAATGATTGAAAGTCCTGATTTTATGCCTACTCAAAGTGGCTTGAGTGGTATTCAGAGACTCTTTAAAGGCGAAAGATCACCAATCACTGAGACAGTTGATATCGTTCGACTAAAAGTGCGAGATTTTGGATTTACCAATTACCCCACCACTACTGAGTTGTTTGCCAAAGCAGAAGAGTTTGGCTTAGAACTCTGTCCAGCTGAAGTTGGTCCGCAATACCGCTTGCAACAAACTGACCAACCAATGGGTGATTGGTTTTATATTGGCATGAAACCGCTTGTCGCGTCCGGCAGTCCTGGTGTCTTCGAGCTCGGGCACCTTAGCTATGGCCTGTGGCTCTACAACGGCTGGGCGAGGCCAGACCTTAGTTGGAGTCTGGATGGCGGGTTTGTGTTTCGTTTTCGCAAGAATTCTTAGTTGCTTGAATGCTTGAAAAAGTGACCCTTTGAATCTATAAAACTATGATACTAAATTTTTAAAATTTTTTAGCCTATTCGGGTTTATTTTGTATTTTTATTTACAAGAATTGCAATATAATTTTTGTAACTGTGTTGTATTTGATGGCTACGGCTATCCAAAGACATAGTTGGCAACTATATGCTGGGATCACAAATGGAAAAATTCTTTTTGTGGAGGGAATATGGTCTGTCTGTAAAAAAAGAAAACTTGGTGTGTCGTGCTTGTGGATTTCTATCCCAAATTAATAACAGCCGAATATTTCTTTTAGTCATATTGGCAGTGACTTTAGATGGCACTTCACACATAGTTTCACCGCTTGTCGCGTCCGGCAATCCTAATGTATTCAAACTCGAACACAATAGCAATGGCCTGTGGCTCAACAACAACTGGGCGAAACCAGACAATAATTGGAATCTAGATAACGAGTTTGTGTTTCGTTTTCGAAAGTACTTCTTTTCCGCACTATTCGTTAGTGTGGTTTTTGTTTTGAGATAACTCTATGTTTTTTCTCCACCCACCAAGCATTTTCCCCACATCGTTTAATTTAAAAGCGATTTCCTCATATTGTTTATGAGACAGTAATTTAGCTTCCCACGCTATCGACAGTAAAAATTTAAGTGAATCAAGTAAAATAACACAGCCTGTTACCTTTTTATATTTTGCTTCCTTTTCAGTAAAATAGGATGCATATGTTTTTTCCAATAGATCTAAAAAGGTATTTTCTATTCTGGCACCTATCGTGTAGCGTGCTCCTTTAGGCATATGAGGAACAATTCGCAACCAAATCAAATAGGCCTCTTTGAGATGATGGACGACAGAAGTTGTGCTATAAGGAGTAGTCATTTTAGTCATATTTACGATAATATCATCTCTTTTGAGAATTTACTGCAATCTTGGCAAGAATTCTTAAATGGAAAAAGAAACCGAAAAGACGTGATTATGTTTTCAGTAGACTTGATGAATAACTTGCTAAAATTACACCTAGCACTCCTTAACAAAACATACCGTCATAGTTCTTACCAAGCCTTTAAAATAAATGACCCAAAACCGAGAGATATTCATAAAGCTGATGTTAAAGACAGACTTGTTCATCATGCTATTTACAGAATTTTGTACCCACTTTTTGATAAAAAGTTTATTTTTGATTCTTACTCATGTAGGAAAGAAAAAGGCACCCACAAAGCTCTTGGTCGCTTTGTTCGGTTCGGGAGGAAAGTGTCTGTTAATAATACTCGGACAGTTTGGGTACTAAAATGTGACATCCAAAAATTCTTTGCAAACATAGATCATGATGTGCTTAATCAAATTTTAGCAAAACATATTGATGATCCAAACGCACTTTGGTTGCTAAGAGAGGTGATAAATAGTTTCAAAGTTGATTCCAATAAAAAAGTGGGTTTGCCTTTAGGGAATCTCACAAGTCAACTTTTGATTAATGTTTATATGAATGAGTTTGATCAATTTGCAAAGCGAACGCTTAAAGCAAAGTACTATATTCGTTATGCAGATGACTTTGTCTTTCTTCATGAAAACAAGGATGAATTGATTAAAATAATCCCTAAAATTGAGTCATTCTTAGCAAATAAATTAAAACTAACTCTCAATCCACACAAAGTTTCTATTAAGTCTCTTAATTCTGGAATTGATTTTCTGGGTTGGGTTAATTTTCCCCACCACAGGGTATTACGTACTACAACTAAAAGAAGAATGTTTAGAAAACTATATGAAAAACCTACTAAGGAATCTATTGCTTCATATCTGGGATTATTAAGTCATGGGAATACTCATAAGCTACTATTGACAATGCAGCGACAATTTCCAGATTTTGAAAATATATCAAAATATATCAGTAGTCAATGAGACACTCCCTTTTTATAGTGTCTCATTTGTCTCATTTTGAGTATAATTGCTCTAGCAAGGTGTAAGTGCATATGGGACACACTGGTTCCAGACCCGGATGCTCCGCCGTCAAGCAAGGTTGATAAATCAATCATTTGTTGAGAGTCGAAGCGCGCG
>CAZJIO010000211.1:0-3503 GCA_964546035.1 uncultured Eubacteriales bacterium
AAACACTATTCTCTTCAGATTTATTCCACTGCTTTGACAGCTTAATTGCAAGCTCATTATCGCTCTCTCCACAAAGTATCAACAAAGAATAATTTCTTTGAGTTTGAAATTGATTCATTATATTTCCAAGTGTTGCCATATATCTAAATGAGCGACGCTTAAACAATTTGTTCATTTCATAAAAATCTTTCTGTGCTTTCTCTGTGATTGCTGATATCAATGCGTTACTTTGGCTAAACCATTTTATAGAAATGAGTGCTTTTAGTATAAAAGCTAATTGTTGTTTGCCTTGCTCTTTTTCGATACCCTTATCATAATTGTTGATGTCATATCCACCAACTGCACAAAGAGAAAGAACCTTATCGGGATATTTGTTTGCAAAGTCTTGAAGGAGTAGTGAACCAATAGAAACCCCTACAAGATGAAGTTTCTGCACTCCTTCAATCTCCAATATTTCTTTGATATGTTCAGATGTGTTATCTATTCCGCCATTTGTTTTGATGTTTTGTGATTGCCCATGTCCTAATAAATCAACGGTAATTATTTTATACTTTTTTGAAAACAGTTCAATCTGTTTATCAAATGCTCGGTGGTCAGCAAAAGCTGGATGAACAAACAATATGCAATTATGATGATTTTCCCCCGATACGTAGTAGTGAATTGGGGTGCTATTTATTATTTTGTGTTTGGTATTCACGCTAAATCCTCCTGTGTCTTAATTCTATCAATAAATGCCATATACCAATCTTTTTCAAATTGTATAGAGTCTATTGAGAGCTGCATAGTTCCTAATTGAAAAAAGGCAATATCTTTCAAATCATTACTTAGCTGAATATTTTTTGCCATTTGGAAAGATGTCGATAAAGTAGCTAACTTTTTCTCTAACACAGCTATATAACTTTGGATAATCAGCACTCTTTTTTCATGCGGTAGCATACCCATAAAATACAATTTAGTTAATATCCGATTTTGTGCATCTGTAGACTCAATAGGCTGAGAAACCCACCTTAAAAAAAACAGCTTGCCTTCATTAGTAATCGAATATTTTTTCTTGTTTTTACCGTTCTCGACATATTCATCAAACACAATATACTTTTCTTTCAAAAGCTTTTTTGTCGCTGCTTGGATACTCCCCATACTGTCGCTATACATTAAGTGCATACCTTGTCTTAGAAATGTTCGGATTTCGTAAACCGTCAAATCTTGCAAGATAAGTAGTCCAAGAATTAGTGTGTCCATATTAAAACCTCCTTTTATGTATCTAATAGTAACATATCTATTAGTAAAAATCAACAGAAAGCCTTGTTGTACTTGTTTTCGAAGGAGAGGATACGGCTCTTTGTTTGCGAACAAAAGTGGCAAGCAGGGCAAGGTGGTACACACCTTGCTTTTTTACTTGTTGGGGAGTATCCCCAATCCCCACTGAAACGATGATATATCATCGTGCTACGCTCCCTTTGGGAGCTGATGAAATCACAGGGCAGCTTACCGCTGTTCTTGGAGCTATGGCTGCTGCCTTCGAAAGTCAGTGTAATGATAATAAAACTTATGTAGGATTATCTTTTGAAGATCGCTTTGGAATGCTAGTCGACAAAGAATGGGACAAGCGAAAAAGCACAAAGCTTCAAAAAGTCATCCATGATGCGTCGTTCCGTTATCCAAACGCCTGCGTAGAAGGGATTGAATATCACGCAGACAGGAATATTGATAAAGCCCAGATGATTGAACTTTCAACCTGCCGTTATATTTCAGACAATCATCATATTATCCTAAAAGGTGCATCTGGAAATGGGAAAACCTATATCGCATGTGCTCTTGGCATTGCAGCTTGCAAAAATTATATCAAAGTTCGATATGTGCGTCTCCCTGATTTACTCAACGAATTAGCTGTGGCTTATGGAGAGGGTACTTTTGAAAAACCATTAAGGCCTATCGGAAGATCAATCTTCGACCTTTTCATCTACATGATTTTGCTCAAGATATGGGTTTTTGTGAGTAATCTCTTGAATAAGGTCCTGTTTAGATTCCTTTAAAATAGCGTTGAGCATTCGGATTAATGCCTCTTTGGATTCGTTCATATTCCTTCCGAATACTGCCTTAAAAACGAGATCATTTTGTAATGGATACTTGAATATTAGACATCAAGGCCGTTACTGATCAAGGAGAACAAATCAATATTGAAATGCAGGTTGGTGCACAGCAAGGATTCCGTAAAAGACTTCTTTACTACGGGACTAAGCTTCATGGTGAACAACTTAACCAAGGCGAGAGTTATGATGCCTTGAAGAAGACAATTAGTATAGCCATTGTATCAAACATAGTACTTCCAGAAACAAAAAAAGCACATACAATATTTAACTTAATTGAGAAATGCGAGCATTTTTGTTTCGTGGATGATTTTGAAATCCATTGTGTTCAATTGCCATACATCAATGATATAATGGATATAGATGAAATGGATGAATTGACAGCTCTTATGACCTTGATCAAGGATATACATGTCCCGCAGAAGCAAGAGATGATTGATAAATTAAAGGAAAAGAAGGAAGTGGTAAGAATGGCAATCAATGAATATGAAAAAGTAACACAAGATGAAATGTTTAGAGAGCAACTTGCTGCACGTGAAAAGTACGAGCATGATATCACAAGCCGGATTTCTGAGGCAAAAGCCGAAGGGATACAAGAAGGCAGAGAAGAAGGCAGAGAAGAAGGCAGAGAAGAAGGTATTATGAAAGAGAAATATGAAGTTGCTAAGAAATTAAGAGCAGAAGGATTTTCAATAGAAGTCATTATAAAACTTACGGGATTATCTCAAAAAGCCGTTGAAAGTATTGATTAAAAAAGGACTTAAACCACATAAGTGACTAATATAAAAGTCTTGATTTATGTTGTCTCATCTGGGGAACTGTGGCAGTTCCAGTCGATGTAGAATGCTGTTTATATACTAGGAGATATATGATGAAGAAAAATAATGATTATAGTTCTGCTATAACTGAACTTAATGCGGCACGTAAGTGGGCTAAAATTCAGCCACAACAACAAAAATTACTGCTTAATAATGTATTTTGCAGTCCGTGTGGTGTAACCACTGTTGTTGATTATACGCTGAAAGATGATCCATTTGGTTTTGTGATTATTGGAAAATGTCAAAAGTGTGGGAAAAATGTTGCAAGATATGTCGAGGGAAATGATTAGTTTCTAAATAATGTATTGAACTATAACTGTATAAAAGAAAGCACAGATTATACACGAAGTTTTAAGCAGGGTAATCACTAGGTCGTTCATTGAACTGGTGATTGCTCTGTTTTTACATGAGATGAAATTTGGAGACTTACATCAGAGCATAGAGAACCCACATTTCCATAAGAAATAGAAGGTCAGCTACAAATAATGGATCTCTAGATGAGCTTTTTACAGAAGGTAAAGACTTCAACAAATGAGCAATCAATCAAAAAGTAACAAATTGTAACATTTTCCCAGTTTTTCTATTTCCTTTCTCCCCA
>CAZJIO010000212.1:0-829 GCA_964546035.1 uncultured Eubacteriales bacterium
TAGGAAATGAGACCCTGAAACTAAGCTTGCAATTTAAAAGGAATATCACTATAATGTATAAGATAAAGGTTTAACACGTGTTCCTAAAGTGCATTATAAATTCGAGAATAGAAGCGGTGAACATATGCCAGATAAGATATATGACGATTTAGTGATTAAAATGAAAAAATATCACCCATCAGATTCCTTTGAGATGGTCGAAAAAGCTTATAATTTAGCGAAATCGGCCCATGAAACTCAATTGAGAAAATCTGGTGAGCCTTATATTGTCCATCCACTAGAAGTGGCATCTATCCTTGCTGACTTAGAGCTTGACAAAGAGTCTATTACAGCTGGGATTTTACATGATGTCATTGAAGATACGGAATACACCTCAGAAGATATTGAAAAAGCTTTTAATAAAGAAGTTGCATTATTAGTAGAAGGCGTTACGAAGTTAGGGCAAATCTCTTATACAAAAGATAAAGAAGAAATTCAAGCTGAAAACTATCGAAAAATGTTTTTGGCTATGGCTAAGGATATCAGAGTCATTCTCATCAAACTTGCCGACCGTTTGCACAATATGAGAACCCTTAAATATATGCCTGAAGCAAAACAAATTGAGATTGCGAAAGAGACTTTAAACATTTATGCACCTCTCGCCCATCGTCTAGGGATCTCCAAGATTAAGGTTGAACTTGAGGATTTATCCTTGAGGTATTTACATCCTGAAGCTTATTATGATTTAGTTGAAAAAATTGATCGTAAAAAAGACGATCGTTTTAGATACGTCGAACAAATCAAAGCCCATCTAGAAGAAAACTTAAAAGAAGTAGGTATTGAGGCTGAA
>CAZJIO010000212.1:849-3431 GCA_964546035.1 uncultured Eubacteriales bacterium
AGTCGAAGGACGACCGAAGCATTTTTTTAGTATCTATAAAAAGATGGTAGGTCAAAAGAAAACCATCGATCAAATATATGATTTATTTGCTGTAAGAGTCGTGGTTGATAATGTAAAGGACTGCTATGGTGTATTGGGTGTGATTCATGAGCTGTATAAGCCTATTCCAGGACGGTTTAAAGATTATATTGCCATGCCAAAGCCTAATAATTATCAATCTTTACATACCACACTCATTGGACCAGAGGGTGAACCTTTTGAAATGCAGATCAGAACAAAGGAAATGCATAAAGTTTCAGAGTATGGTATCGCAGCGCATTGGAAATACAAAGAAGGTAAGAGTGCTCAAGCCACAGAGGACTCAGCAGAGCACAAGTTAAATTGGTTGCGTCAAATTCTAGAGTGGCAACGTGAAATGTCCGATAATAAGGAATTTATGGACGTTTTGAAGCTGGACTTAGACGTCTTTACTGATCAAGTTTATGCTTTCACACCTACTGGTGATGTGATTGATTTACCTGCAGGAAGTACACCTATTGACTTTGCCTATTACATTCACAGTGCTGTAGGCAATAAAATGGTAGGTGCTAGAGTTAATGGCGAAATTGTAAAAATTGATTATAAAATAAAAAATGGTGATCGAATAGAGATCATTACTTCACAAAATTCAAAGGGTCCCAGCAGAGATTGGCTCAAGATTGCAAAAAGTTCACAAGCAAAAAGCAAAATTAGTCAATGGTATAGAAGAGAGTTCAAAGAAGAAAATGTTGTTAGAGGCAAAGAGATGCTAGAAAAATATGCCAAAACTAAGAATGTTGACTTAAATGATCTCCTCAGAAAAGATTGGATGGAAGCCCTTCAAAGAAAATACGGTTTTAAAAATTGGGAATCTGTTTATGCCTCCATTGGACACGGTGGTCTTAAGGAAGGTCAAATCCTGAATCGTCTCATAGAAGAGAAGGAAAAACTGGAACATAAAGCGATCACTGCAGATCAAATCATTAAACAGGTTAAAGAAAAAACCACAACCCCAGCACCAAATACTGCCAAGTCTAAAAGTGGCATTACTGTAAAAGGTATGAATGATTTAGCGGTTCGTTTTTCAAAGTGTTGCAGCCCGGTTCCAGGGGACGAAATTATTGGATTTATTACAAGAGGTAGAGGTGTTTCAGTTCATAGAACAGATTGTGTCAATATGATACATTTAACAGAAGATGAACGCTATCGTTTGATTGAAGCGGAATGGCAAGAGGGTGGAAAAACCTCTAAAAATATACTCTATCAAACAGAAATTCAAATCATCGGAAATGATCGCACAGGGCTACTCGTTGATATTTCGAAGATTTTAACAGAAGAAAACATACCAGTAAAAGCATTAAATGCACGATCAGATAGCAGTGGAAAAGCCGTTTTTAATATCACTATGGAAATTAATGGCGTTGAGCAGCTGAATAAAATGATTAAGAAAATTAGGAATTTAACAGGTATATCAGATATCATTCGTCCTAATAGTTAAGGAGGTTTCAAACAGTGAGGGCAGTTGTACAACGGGTGGCTATGGCAGAAGTTGTTGTAGAAGGGAAGGTCATTGCCAGCATTAAGAAGGGACTTCTGGTACTTGTTGGTTTCATCGAAAGCGATGATGAGAAGACTTTTTCTTATCTTCAAGAAAAAATGATTCATCTTCGAATCTTTGAAGATACAGCCGGGAAAATGAACTTATCGGTTAAGGACCTCGAGGGTGAAATACTCATTGTTCCTAACTTTACCCTTTATGGGGATTGTCGACATGGGAGAAGACCTAGTTATAGCGTTGCCTCAAGCCCAGAGGTTGCAAGGGGAATGTTTGAGAACTTTAGCAAAGGGATATCTGACCTTTATTCTAAAACCCAATTTGGTCAATTTCAAGCCGATATGAAAGTGAGCTTACTTAACGATGGACCGGTTACTTTATTAATAGACAGTGAAAAGCAATTTTAGGAGCGTTTATGGAGATTATAACAATTGTAACAGGTGAGCTTCAAACAAATACTTATTTGATTATTGATGGTGAAACCAATGATGCAGTATTGGTTGATCCTGCTGCTGAACCGGATAGAATCTTTGCTGAAATTGAAGCATATAAAGCCAATATAAAGGCGATTTTTGTGACCCATGGTCATTTTGATCATATTGGCGCGGTGGATCTCATTGCTAAAAAATATAAGGTACCTGTAGTGACACATGTGGAAGAAGCTCGGTCCATGGGAAATGGCACTTTAAATCTTTCTTTGTATTTTTATGGACAAAATATCACAGCACATGGGGATACTTTCATCGAAAATGGTCAAGTCATAACTTTTGGAGATGGACTTGTTTTTAAATGTTTAATTGTTCCGGGGCATACTTCTAAGAGCGTTTGCTTTTATAGCGAAGGCGGTGGTTTTGTGATTACAGGCGATACCCTCATGGCGGGTTCCATTGGTAGAACTGATTTTTACGACAATAATGCAGATGCATTTATTATAAATATCCAAGAGCAACTGTTGACATTGTCAGATGAAACCTTGGTTTATCCCGGACATGGCTATGCAACAAATATT
>CAZJIO010000213.1:0-271 GCA_964546035.1 uncultured Eubacteriales bacterium
CTTTTATTCAAGCAGAAGGAAACCATTGTTGTAAATAAATTGGCCAAAAAGGTGGATCTCAAATACAAAGAATTGAATAAGGAAATCATCATTGGCTCATTGGTTAAGTTGCGAAAGAATTATCAGGTAGGGGAAGTAAAAGAAATAAGAGGAAAGAGGGCCATTGTGCAAATTGGATTACTCCCTATGCATGTAGACCTATCTGATTTAGTCGTAGTGGAAAAATTGGAAGAAAAGCCAGCTTCATAACCTTGATTTTAAGCATAGACAC
>CAZJIO010000213.1:291-555 GCA_964546035.1 uncultured Eubacteriales bacterium
CTTATCTAGTAAGGCTTTCAAAGTTTTTATTCTTTCTTTCTCTATTTTTTTTGGTAAATATCATTCAAAACGTACTTTTGCCGCGGAGAGATGGCAGAGCGGTCGAATGCGGCGGTCTTGAAAACCGTTGACTGTCAAAGGTCCGGGGGTTCGAATCCCTCTCTCTCCGCTTACGCCCACCAAAGCTTTAGCGACGGTGGGCTTTTCATTTTTCATACACACCTAAATTTTGGTGGGCTTCAGCGGACGAGTCCGTCTTAATTA
>CAZJIO010000213.1:600-819 GCA_964546035.1 uncultured Eubacteriales bacterium
AATACTAGGTTGCAACTCATGCCTTGGATCTCAAAATCAGGTATAAATACCTATTGACAACTTGCTTTTTTGGCTAAATCTTTACTTTAAAAATGCAATATGTTTACATACTTCTGTGTAACAATGGACACACCTATGTAGGATGTACGAAAGACCTTAGAGAAAGATTCAATCGACATAATAATGAGTCTGTTGGTTCACACGTGACGCTGTGCATTT
>CAZJIO010000213.1:829-2282 GCA_964546035.1 uncultured Eubacteriales bacterium
GTTCCTGCCACAAAATCATATCTGCCAGTAAAACTTCTATTTTACTGCGCTTTTACTGATAAGGTAAAAGCATTTCAGTTTGAGAAATACTTAAAGTCAGGATCAGGAAGAGCTTTTATGAATAAGCGTCTTTACTAATCATATTAATGATTTACTCATAGTCATTCGTGACTAGGGATTAATGATTAACTTTCCTCTATGTAGGTGTTCATACTAATTCACTTAGTTCTCTAAAAAAGAGGAAGGAATTTTTTAGAATGCTATTCATAAATAATAGTTGTAAAAAGTAAAACAATTGCATGCAGATTTTTCTCGTACTTCTCCTTGTTATTATCGGACTTACGGTACTGACATCTGTATGTAAAGTTTCTCCATTCGTCTCATTTTTAGTTATTTCCATTTGTGCCGGCTTGCTTCTTGGGATGCCGCTGATGGCAATTGTAAAATCATTGCAGAAAGGGGTGGGAGATATGCTTGGCTCCATCATTATTACCCTCGCTTCAGGAGCTATGATTGGCAAACTGGTAGCCAATAGCGGAGCAGCAACAGTCATTGCAGAGAAAGTAATTACCATTTGTGGTCAAAAATATTTGTCATGGGGTATGATGTTGACCGGACTTATCATCGGAATCCCTTTATTCTATAATGTGGGCTTCGTCTTGGTCATTCCCATTATATTCAGCCTAGTGTATAAATACAAGCTTCCCGTTATTCCGGTTGCCATACCCATTTTAGCGGCGCTTTCAGTAGCACATAGTTTGTTACCTCCACATCCGTCTCCTGCTTCTTTGGTTGGGATATTCAATGCCAGCATCTCTAAAACTTTTTTGTATGGAATGATTGTAGCAATTCCTGCAATCGTATTGGCTGGACCGATTTTTTCTAAGTTCTTAAAGCATATCAAAACAGGTACATCGCGATTTCAGTTTCAAGAAACCGTACAGGTTGAAAATCCTCCATCATTGAGCGTGAGTATTTTCTCTGCTTTGATGCCTATTTTTTTATTGTTGCTTACCCTTTTGACTTCATTTGTTTTCAAAGGAAATGATATCATTGAAAAGGTTTGTGACTTTATCAATGAGCCCTCCATTTTGATGTTGCTGTCTTTACTTCTCGTAACTTTTTTATTGGGTAAGAAGCAAGGTATGTCGATACAAGATGTGATGAACACCTATGACCAAGGGGTTCGTGAAATCGCTACCATCATTTTAATCATAGGAGCTTCTGGTGGATTGAAACAAATATTGGTAGACAGTGAAATGAGCAATGAAATAGCTACTGCTTTACAATCTATCCAAATACATCCGCTAGTTCTGGCCTGGCTTGTTGCTGCAATTATTCGACTATTCCTCGGATCAGCAACTGTTGCCGGACTTACAGCAGCAGGCATTATTGCTCCGCTGATAATGCAATTGAATGTAGATCCTAATTTGGTCATTTTAGCGATCGGTTC
>CAZJIO010000213.1:2318-2608 GCA_964546035.1 uncultured Eubacteriales bacterium
CCATGTGAATGATACCGGTTTCTGGATGTTCAAAGAGTATTTTAATGTTTCCATAAAAGATACTTTTTTATCATGGTCATTGATGGAAACCATTGTTTCAGTGGTTGGATTAGCGGGTGTTTTGGTATTGAGTTTGTTTGTTTAAGTGTAACGATGTATGAATCGAAAGAATAAAATTTATGTATTAATGGGTGTGTCCGGAAGTGGTAAAACCACCATTGGACAATTACTTGCCCATCGGCTAGGTATTTCATTTTTTGATGGAGATGATTTCCACTCAGAAGCCAATA
>CAZJIO010000213.1:2633-3414 GCA_964546035.1 uncultured Eubacteriales bacterium
AATGAGAGGAGGTATGCCTCTTGATGATAATGATCGCTATGAATGGCTAAAGAATATTCATAAAATTGCAAGTGAAACTTTAGATAATAACAAATCTGCTGTTATCGCTTGCTCAGCATTAAAAAATAAATATCGAGAGATCATTTCAGCGAATATCAAAGAGTCTGTTATTTGGATATTCTTGAATGGAACAAAAGAACTGATTCAGCAAAGAATGGCAAGCAGGAAAGAGCATTATATGCCGGTTGCTCTTTTACAATCTCAATTCGACATCCTCGAAATTCCACAGGAAAGTATTATGATTGATATATCATTAGATCAGGAAACTATGGTGAATACAATTCTTCAAGAAACAAATAAATCAACATTAGGTATTGTTGGATTAGGTGTAATGGGCAAAAGCTTAGCCAGAAATTGGGCTCGTAACGGAATAAATCTTTCTCTCTACAACAGATATGTGAAAGGTGTTGAGGAACGAATTGCTGAAAAAGCAATTCACGATTATCCTGAGTTAAATAATGCATTAGGTTTTGAAGAGTTAAAAGCTTTTGTACAATCTCTCACAAAACCAAGGGTTGTTTTTATGATGATAAAAGCTGGCAAAGAAACCGATGTATTTATAGATGAAATTTTACCTCACTTAGATGCAGGTGACATTTTGATAGACGGTGGTAACTCTCATTATGAGGACACGAAAAGACGTATCGAGTATTTAGGAAAAAGACAGATGCATTTTATTGGAACGGGGGTTTCTGGTGGTGAAAAAGGTGCACTCAATGGC
>CAZJIO010000214.1:0-201 GCA_964546035.1 uncultured Eubacteriales bacterium
CTCCGTCCCCAAGATCCCAGCCCTCGCTCCGCCCCAAGATCCCACGCCCTCGCTCTGCGTACCTTACTGGCTTTTCTTCGGCTTATCAATATGGGTCATAGCATTATCCTTATTTTTCATATCAAAATCGTCAGGACTCATATTTTCACCATGTATATACTCTGACTTTGTAGGCGTTCCTGGATGATTCGATTTTTTCTT
>CAZJIO010000214.1:211-3304 GCA_964546035.1 uncultured Eubacteriales bacterium
GCTGAGACTCGTTCATTTCCAAATTTAATTCGGACGCCGATTCTTTTACGGCTTTTTTCTTATTGTCGTCCACTTCTGTAACACTTCCTTTCATGATTTAATAGATCTAGTATGTGCCAAAAGAGCCAAAATTAAACGTCCCCTTTGGCTCTCTTAGGCTCTTCCTTCCCTTTGGCTCTTGATAATTATGGCTTTTGCCCTTATAATAGGGGGACAAGTAATTGAGTTTGGAGGATTTTGGTATGATTACGGAATACATACGGGCGTTGCTTTTTATTTTTATTGCTGAAATGGGGGATAAGACTCAGATTTTAGCGATGATGTTTGCTACTCGGTTTAAGGTGAGTAAGGTTATGATTGGGATCTTTATTGGGTCTTTGTTGAATCATGGATTAGCGGTTGCCTTTGGTAGGTATATTGGGGGCAAACTTCCTACATATATGCTGCAGATGATTGCGGGTGCAGCCTTTATCTTATTTGCTATTTGGACTTTGAGTGAGAAGGACGATGGCGACGAGGAAGTGGAGGCAAAAAGAAAAGGTGGAGCAGTGCTCACGGTGGCTTCTGCTTTTTTTATTGGAGAATTGGGGGACAAGACCCAGCTAACGGCGATTACTTTGTCGGTAGATGCGCTGTTTCCGATTTTCATTTTACTCGGTACGGTGAGTGGGATGTTGGTAACAAGTGGCATCGGTATTTTTGTTGGCAGTAAATTAGGGGATAAAATACCTGATTTTATGATAAAAATAATATCTGGAAGTGTTTTTCTGATTTTCGGAACCCAAAAACTCTATGCAGCCACACCAGCCCACTGGGTGAACACTTGGACGGTCAGTGCCTTTATTATTGCCATCGGTATTTCCTTGTCTTTGCTCATTCGGTCCATACTAGAGGCGGGAAAAGCCGGCAAGGTATCCGCTTATAGGAGAGCCGCTGCTGCACTTCACGACTATGCCAAGTCCATGGAGCAATCAGTGGGTGAAATCTGCCGCGGCACGGATCATTGTGGCAGCTGTAAGGGCAGCGCCTGTGCCATCGGTTACTTAAAGCGACTCACTCAGGACTTAGTTGAGAGTCCTGAAACAGAAGATGAACAGCTCCTTGGAAATAAAATCAATTTCCCAACGGATAAATTTGATCGCAATAAACTAGCCCATAGTTTTGCCATGACGGTTATTTTCTTATTCAACCATAAAGAAGCACAACCCAGAATCAATGACATCAGAACCTTACTTGAAAGGATGTTATTTAGCGCAACCTTGACTTGGGGAGACAACCAAGAACTGTATCTCAAACAAGTTGACGCAAAAGATCTCTCCATTGGACGTTTTTTACGCAAGCAAATACTATTAATAAAGAAGCAACAGAAGGTAAAAGGTAAATAGAATGAGTGCAAATGATTTTTTAAGATTTGGTATAGAGGAGGATTTGTGTAAAGCCCTAGATGTCTTAGGCTATAACAAACCTCTTGAAGTTCAAGAAAAAGTAGTGCCCCTGGTACTTGCCGGCAAAGACCTAATCGTCCAATCCCAAACAGGCAGCGGAAAGACAGCGGCCTTTGGAATCCCGATTTGTCAAATGTTAGATATCGAAGAAACAAGTCCCCAAGTATTAGTCCTAACACCCACAAGAGAATTAGCCGTTCAGGTCTGTGAAGAAATCGGTCACATCGGAAAATTCAAAAAAGTAAGAACGCTAGCCGTTTATGGTAAACAACCCATTCACATACAGCTTAGACAACTCAAGCAACGGGTTCACGTCGTCGTCGGTACACCCGGAAGAGTCAGCGATCTCATTGCTAGAAAGCATTTTGATGTAGCCTCCCTGCGTTATTTGGTCATCGATGAAGCCGATGAACTCCTAAAAAGAGGGTTCATCGAAGAAGTGGAAGGCATCATTAAAAAACTGCCCTCCGAAAAGGTCACCCTGCTTTTTTCAGCCACCATGCCTGAGAAAATAGAAAAAATCTGTTCTGCCTATATGACAGAACCAGCCCGCATAGAGATTCTTTCGGAAAGAACCACCACGGATAAAATTAAGCAAGTGTGGTACGAAGTTTCTGACGACTGGAAATTCAAAATGGTCCTCAAACTCATCGAAGTCCACCAACCCCACAATTGCATTATTTTTTGCAACACCAGAGATAAAGCCGACGATATGTTGGAAAAATTACACCGAGGTAAATTCAGTTGTGGCGCCCTTCATGGCGGCATGAATCAAGGCGATCGACTGCGCATCATCAACCAATTTAAACGGGGAGAAATCGCCTTCTTAGTGGCTACTGATCTCGCTGCTAGAGGCCTCCATATCGAGCGTCTCGACTTGGTCATCAACTACAACGTCCCTCTAGAAAGCGAAAATTACGTCCACCGAATTGGTAGAACAGGCCGCGTTGACGAAGAAGGCCTTGCCTTATCCCTCGTATCCGAACACGAAAAAGCCCGTTGGATTGAGCTCCAAAACTACCTAGGCTACCAAGTGGAAAAAGGGGATAACGAAAAACTCTCCCTCCAAGCTCCAGCAAAAAAAGAAAAGCCAAAGGTCATCGGTCAAAAAAGCGACCAACTCAACAGAGACATCACGCGCCTCAGACTGAACGCAGGTAAAAATAAAAAAATGAGAGCCGGCGATATCCTCGGTGCCATCAGCCAAATTGAAGGCATCACCGCAGAAGACATCGGCATCATCGACATTCAAGACAGCTGCTCCTATGTGGACATTTTAAATAAAAAAGGCGAGCTGGTCCAAGTGGAACTCAGCAACAAAACCGTCAAAGGCAAAGTTGTATCCGTGAAAATAATCAAAATAAGATAGAGAATGACGCCTAATAAGGGCAGACCCAAGCGGTTTGCCCTTATTTTATTTTTATTGAATAAAATCAAAACCAAGAACAAATAATAATCATGCAATTTCAATATTAATTAAAATTAAAAAGGAGATTTAGAAAAAAATGGACAAGAATAACAATAACAAAACAGACAAAAATCGCAACAACAAAAACAACGATAACAGAAACAACAACAGAAATAACGACACAGAATTTGGTAGAGATATAGAAGATAACAGAAACAACAATAACAACAATAACAACAA
>CAZJIO010000215.1:0-2710 GCA_964546035.1 uncultured Eubacteriales bacterium
AATCAAAATTCTGATCCCAATGACGATAATTTGGAATTATTTTGATTAATTTTACAGCTGTTTTTCAAGTATATATATATTACTTATTATTGTCAACTGCGTATTCCGGAACATCCGGACGGCGAATCCGGAAACATCCGGACACTAAACCGGAGGCATCCGGACACTTTGCCGGCTAATTAGATTATAAAATAATTGCTGCTTTAGGGCAACAAAAACACAGTAAATATAGAATTAGTCTATGAGCTGCATTTTCTTGGCAGCCATGATTTCTCGCATTGAAGCTTTGGAATCAAGCTCCAGAATGTATGAGTTATGAATAATCCTGTCCATTATCGCATCTGCAATAGTTGGGTCAGGAAATAACTCATACCATTGACTGTGTGATATTTGCCCGGCTAGGATTGTAGAGCCTCTGTTATACCTTGATTCTACAATTTCTAGAATATCACGGCTTTCTTCAAGGCTATATGACTTCAAGCCAATATCATCAAGTATAAGAAGCCGAGTAGTTTGAAGTCCTTTCATAAATCTTGAATATTGATTGTGGCATTTTGCATCCTGTATTTCAAGTAGCAGCTCGGGTATTCTGTAATATTTTACAGTATAGCCCTTTCTGCATGCATTGCTGCCGAAAGCACAGATTAGATAGGTCTTACCGCTGCCTGTCTTTCCAGTAGTTATGATATTGAGGGACTTCTCAATAAAGCTGCAGCTTCCAAGTTCGGTGATTGACTGTTTGTTTATGTTTCTATTGGATGAATACTCTATGTCTTCAATACAAGCATTTAAGCCAAGGGTAGCATTTCTAAGTAGTCGCTTTATCTTGGAGTTCTTCTTGACCATCCATTCCTTTTCAACCATAAGGCCAAGACGTTCTTCAAAAGATAATTCCAGATGAGATGGCTCTGCTTCGCTTAGCATTTGAGCCATAGCTTTTAGCTTCATATCCTTGAGCTTCTCAATAGTTTGGTTGTTAAGCATTAATTCCACCTCCCGCATAAGACTTAGCCCCACGTACATTGTTATTGGAGACTATTTTCTCAGTTTTAAAAGAGGAATCCGTTGATGTCCTTTGCTTTAGTATTATGCTGAAATACTTGTAGCTGCAGGTTTGTTTCTCTATTGCTTCTTTACTTGCTGCTTCAACTGTTTCAGATGGATAGTTTGATGCCAGCCTCATAATGCCCATACAAGCACGGTAGGTTTGTACTGCGTATTCTCTACTGTCTAGGATATTAGCAATCAAATGCTTGGTTTGAGGTCCGATTTTTTCAGCCCAAGCCAGATATCTTTCTGAATTCCACCCGGTAATAGCTTTATGTGACTCCGGCATATGCTCGGGTAGTGTTGTATATCTTTTGTAGTTATTAAAGTTCCTTTGGTGTGCCGCAACCCTTACTCCATCTACAAATACCTCAATGATAGAAGCAGTGACACGGATTCTAGAAACTTTCCCTATATGGGAATATGGAACACTGTAGAAGAATCCATCATATTCAATATGATAGTTGAAAGCTATTTTAACATCCTTCCAGTCTGCATATTCATAACGTGCAGCTGGTAATGGCTTAAGAGCTGGTTTATCAATAGCTTCAAAGGAAGATAACCTGTTGCCTTCAATCTTCTGAAAAGGACGATTGATAAATCTATCTAGTTCAGCCTTTATGACTTGATTAATCTCAAAGATACTGAAAAACTGATGGTTCCTGAGTGCTGCAATAATTCGTCTGGAGATGTTGCCTACCATGTTCTCATCAGCAGCTTTGTCTTTAGGCTTTCTTGGTCTGGCAGGAACTAAGGTGGTTCCATAGTGTCTTGCCATTTCTGTGTAGCTTGTATTAAGCTGAGGGTCTACTAAGTCTGGTGTTTTAACAGCGGTCTTAGTATTGTCAGGTATTGTAACTCTTGGCACTCCACCAAAGTGCTCAAATGCTTTGACATGAGCATCAATCCAGCTTGGAAGCTTCATATCTCCATAAGCATAAGCAAAGGGATATGATGAAGCTGGAAGAACAGCTACAAATATATATGCTTGTTTTTCCTGACCAGATGTAGGTACGATGAATGGGATGGTGCTACCAGCCCAGTCAACCTGCATTTCCTCACCAGCTTTATGTTCAATATGCATTGATATCTGATTATTTTTCTTGAAGTTTCTGTACCGTTCACAGAACTGGGAATACATTAAACCATCAGGATTATCGCGTTTATATTCTTCCCAAAGAAGCATAAGTGTTACATTTTTCTTTTTCATCTCGTTAAAGACATAGTTCAGATCTGGTTCTATTGCCTTATTACGAGTTTCTGAAGGGGGATAAATTAACGAAAGAAGTTCCTTGTCGTTGAGAACACACGGCCAAGAAATATTTGCATTCTGAGCACGTTTAAGCACATCATCAACTGTTGATTTTCCGCAATTACATGATGCGGCAATATCCCTTAATGATAATCCTACATCAAATTTTAACCTGAGTATTTCTTTGACTTTCGACATGTCTAGCCTCCTCATTTTTGGCCTCCCTTAAAACTTATTACTTTAAGGGTACCAGTAAATTTGTTAGCTCGACAAGGTGTCCGGATGTTCCGTTACACTGTCCGGATGTTATCGGAATGCTGTCCGAATAATTCCGGAATTAGTGTCCGGATGTCATCGGAATATGCAAAAGCAATACTTGACGATAAAAGACCTTTGCCTGAATATACAGTA
>CAZJIO010000215.1:2745-2983 GCA_964546035.1 uncultured Eubacteriales bacterium
CTAATGCTTGAATGGACATATAACACTAATGCTATTGAAGGCAACACTTTAACACTTCTTGAAACTAAGGTTGTCTTAGAAGGTATAACTGTAGGAGGAAAAACCCTAAGAGAACATCTTGAGGTTATAAATCATAAGGATGCGATACTATATGTTGAAGAGATTATTAGAAATAATGAACCCATAAGCGAATGGCAGATTAAGAATATTCATGGACTTATTCTTAAGGGAATTGATA
>CAZJIO010000215.1:3028-3281 GCA_964546035.1 uncultured Eubacteriales bacterium
TTATCATGGCTGGAGCGAAGCATGTACCGCCTGACCCATACTTATTAAAGAACAAATGGAAAGCCTAATAAAATGGTATGAAAGAGAAGGGGCTTCAATACACCCTGTAGAAAGAGCCGCACTACTTCATGTAATTTTTGTAGGGATACATCCATTTATAGATGGTAATGGGAGGACTTCCAGGCTACTTCTTAATCTTGAGTTGATGAAAAATGGGTATCCTGCAATAGTTATTAGAAATGAAAATAGATTG
>CAZJIO010000216.1:0-3219 GCA_964546035.1 uncultured Eubacteriales bacterium
ACTCACCCTTTTGGTGATCGTACGCTGTTAAACTTAAAATATTTCGAAATGCATAATATTTAACCAATCTGGATACGTGGCATCCTCAGAAAGTAGATAATCCATCCAGGCATCAAGGCTATCAGTTTGTCGACCAATGGTTTCTTCAATAACTCCCGCAAGCTCATCATAGGCACGATCACGTATATCGGGGGTAATTTCAATATTGCCGTGGCCTTGTTGTCGAGCAATACGTTGATCTGTTTGCAAGCGATAATCCACAATTTGATCTGGTTTAACAATATATTTGCCATAAACCATTTGTTTTAAGAAATTACGACCTTTCTCACGTTTGCTCGGATTAGCATCATGGAGAATCTCTCTTAAACGATCAAGATAACTTTGTATGCGCGCATCAACATCTTGGGGAACTCTCTCGCCCTTACGCACTTCAGCCCTATTAACCGCTGATTCAACTTCTGGGCTTTTATTTAATTTAAAAACTTCATTAAGAAATTGAGAGCCAGGATTTTCCATATGATACTAGTTTACAAGATTTTCTTTTGTAACTTTAGCATCAATTTTGGCTATGATCAAAAGTCAAATAACTCTTTAAGCTTAATATGGAGTGCTTTGGCAATTTTACCAATTTTGTCGAGAGTAGCATTTTTTTCACCTCGCTCTAAAAATCCCATATAACTGCGATCAACACCAACCTCATCGGCTAAATCTTCCTGAGTTAAACCACGCTCTTTACGTAATTTCTGGATTTGCTTCCCAAATTCCTTATGTAATTTTGTTGTTTTGAGTTTAGTTCCCACAAAAATATTGTGGTTGAAATAACTCAGTCTATACAGCTTCTCCTTGTAGCATTATAATAAGATTCGCGGTATATTCCTTGCATAAGTCAACAAAAAAGAAAGGAAAAATATGTCTGACTCAAAAGAGAAAAAAGGTAATTGGTTTATGAGACACAAGATTTTAACCGGAATCTTGGTGTTCATAGTATTTATCGTAGTGGTGAGTGCTTCAGGAGGAGATAGCTCATCGAGTGGATCAGGTAGCTCTGACTCAAAGCAGGAGCAATCACAAAAACAAGAAAAAATCACCGCTAAGATTGGTGAGCAAGTTCAAAGCGGAGATCTTGCTTTTACAGTAAACGGTGTCAAAGAATACCAAAGTCTTGGAAACTCTTTCACATCAAAGGATGCTCAGGGAGTATTCAAAGTAGTCTCACTCAAAATTGAGAACGTCGGCAAAGAGACCAAGACTATCGACAGCTCAATGATTAAGCTTACAGATAGTGAAGGTCGAACCTTTGAACGCTCAATAGACGGGCAAACAGCCAAAGGTCTCTCTCAAGGGCAAGTCGATTTATTTCTCCAACAAGTCCAACCAGGATTGAGTGTGAATGGAGAAATCGTCTTCGACGTCCCAGAAAGTGCTGAAGGTCTGGTAATTGAACTTCGAGGAGGACTCTTCGCAACTCCAGCCGAAGTTGAACTCGCTGAATAACAATAAAAGCCAACAACAAAAACACGCTCATAACAGGGCGTATTTTTGTGCTTCTTTTGGGTTATTGGCAAATATGATACATTGGTGCTAATAATGGAAAGCACTACTCAAGAACGACCAGCTTCAACATTTGTGACGAAGATTGTTGAGGAAGAACAAGAGAAAGCCAAAACACTCTTGTCTTCTTTTTTTGATAATTATCGACATCCTATTTTTCAGGCAATTGAAGCGATTCAAAACATCAAACCTAGTATTATCCAAGCTGTTGAGATGGCGCAACAAACTTTTAGAGCAATTGACCAAGCTTTGGGAACATACCGAAACTGGATAAAAATAATGCGGGAGGCATATGAGAGATTCGTAAACTTTTTCAAATCAATACGCTGGCCAGAGTTTTTCAAAAATATTTGGCGACATGTACAAAATTTCGTTGTTTCATTTCTTTTGGCTGAATATAATCAGCTTCATCGAGCTAGAGACGGTACAGAATCAGACGTAATGGCACTAAGTCACCTATATCCCAAAGAATTCCGACTTTTTTGTCGGATGAATGACCTAAGCCGAAACAAATCAACTCGAATTGAGTTTGCCACTCATTTCTTAGAAGCACTTGACCAAGCGGATAAACGAACTCCTTTAGATGAAAATAATTTATTGGTTTCACTGAGAAAGTTCTTTCTCACGCTTGGACTTATCCTGCGAGATTTGATCCGAAAAGCTTGCCACGAGTTGCAAAAAACTTTTGCCAGAGAAAAAAGTGCAGAAGAATGTATTGTTTACTATCAAGACAAAAAGTACCTCCTTATTCCATCACTCTCGGCTCTCACTGACATTTCAGTGGCAACCTTGCGTAGATACGCATCGAAAGGTCAATTTGGTGCCGTAAAACTGCCCTATGTTTCTGCTCGATCTGGTCACAAAAACAAAGCCTGGTATTTCCCATACTCGCCCGAACTCATCTCACAGCTAAAAGAACACTATGCCCCGAAAAAGCATAAGTTACTATCTCGTAAGCAAGTGAGCCAGAGATTAGGCATCCACTACGACACCCTCAGAAGCTGGGAGCAAAAACAACTCGTTTCGGTTATCTATGAAGCAGGCAAGGTTATGTATCAAGAAAGCCAGTTAGATCAACTCATCGAGATCTTCAAATCAAACAACAGTCCTCGCTATCGTCAACTTCTCGCCAAAGCTAACTAAAGTAAATCACACCTTGTGAGCGCGTTCTCCTTTATGAAAGGAGACGCGATGCAAACACCGCCCATCATACATTACATACCAATTTCGGAGCTTAACCCCGCTCCATACAACCCCAGAAGTTGGGATGAGGAAGCTCTTAAGCAACTTTGCGAGAGTATCACCAAGTTTGGTTTTCTTGATCCGGTTATTGCCAACAACCATGAAAAACGCAAAAACGTTGTCATTGGTGGTCACATGCGTTTGGCAGCAGCCAAGAAACTTGGCATGGAACAAGTGCCAGTCTTATACGTTTCTCTAGCCGATGTTGAACGAGAAAAAGAACTCAACCTTCGTTTAAACAGAAATACCGGACAATGGGATTTTGAGCTCTTAAAACAGTTTGATGTCGAGATGCTTCTTGATGTGGGTTTCAATGATTCCGATCTATCAGCTATCTGGGACGATGTTTTAACCATTGAAGACGACCATTTTGATGAAGCTAAAGCATTGCGGGAAATTGCTACACCAACCACTAAACTAGGAAAT
>CAZJIO010000217.1:0-1064 GCA_964546035.1 uncultured Eubacteriales bacterium
ATTAATCAAATCTCTTATGTTTTATAAATATTTTAGTTATTAAAATTTGTTAATAATGTTACACAAATTCAGATTCAGATGACAAAAAAAAATACTTGTCTTAGAATATTCTCAGTTAAAATAAGTATTTTTAACTGGTTGAGATGTTTAATATCAAATGAGGTAGTACAATGATAGAAATAAGTGAACTGCTAGCCCCTGTAATACAATATATAGAGAATACCATTATAACGCTTGGTCCTCTTGGAGTTGTTATTTTAATGGCTATTGAATCTGCAAACATACCCTTACCAAGTGAGGCGATATTACCTTTTGCCGGATACATCGTTAGTAAAGGGGAAATGGGTTTTCATGCGGCATCTTTTGCAGGTGCTTTTGGATGTGTAGTAGGTTCTGTTCCATCTTATTATGTTGGTTATTTTGGAGGAAGACCTTTTGTTGAAAAATACGGTAAATGGTTTCTTATAAGTAAACGAGATCTTGATATGGCGGATAGATGGACTGAAAAATACGGCGATTTAACATTCTTTATATGTAGGATGTTGCCTGTTGTCAGAACCTTTATTTCTTTGCCTGCGGGTATATTAAAAGCTAATTTTCCTAAGTTTGTATTATTTACATTCATAGGTTCTTTGGTGTGGAGTTATTTACTTGTATATGTAGGTGTTAAGCTTGGAGAGCACAGAGAAGCATTATCTGATATATGGCACAAGTTTGATTATGCTATTGTTTTGGTTCTTCTTGTTCTTTTTGGACTCTATGTATATAGACATGTTAAACATCTAAAAGAAGCGTAGAAAAGTTACGTATAGAAAATAAAATCAGTTAAAAATCCCTAAGCTTATATCTTAAAGTTTAGGGATTTTTAAATTAGAAAATATAAAGGTTTCTGCTATGTTTATAATCCTTTCGTATAAAGATTATGTAAAGAATTTAAAAAAAAATTCATTGATACTTTAGAATAATTTCATAATGTAGAAGACGAAAGTCCTATGTTGTCCTATGTGTATAATACACAATATCCTATGATCGTTATAAGAAACCAAAAAGTAACAGTAGTTAGA
>CAZJIO010000217.1:1077-2455 GCA_964546035.1 uncultured Eubacteriales bacterium
CAAATGTCAAAAAGACAAGTATTACCAGCTTTATTAGCAGCAACCGTTCTTGTTAGCGGTTTTGCAGGTGCTTTTAATTATGCACCAAGTGCTATGGCTATCACATCCGTTGATGAATTATCAGATGTTGATAAAAGCGGTTGGGCTTATGATGCACTAAAAGATTTAGTAGAAAAGTACAATGTTATTGAAGGTTATCCTGATAAAACATTCCGTGGCAACCATACAGCTACCAGAGATGAATTAGCAGCTGCTCTTAATGCTACAATCAGACAATTAGGCAAAGATATTGCTAAACTTGGCGCAGAAAAAGCAGATAAAGAAGATCTCGCTAAATTAGCAAAATTACAAGAAGAATTCAAAGCAGAATTACAGGCTCTTCAAGCAAGAACAGCAGCTTTAGAAGATAGAGCAGCTAAAATTGAAGCTAAAAATGAAGAACAAGACAACAGATTAACCGTTCTTGAAAAATTAAAAATACATGGTGACGTTTCTATCGGTATGTTCTCCGATATGGGCGGCAATGGCGGTAATGGACTAAGTTCAGTAGCTAATGGTTCAGCAGGCGGTCCTGGTTCACCTCAAGGTGCTGGTCAAGACGATGCGATATCTGCTGTTGGTCGTGTAAGAATTAATCTCGATTATCCAATCGTTGAAGATAAAGATGGAGAAGGTAAAGTAGGTCCTGGTAACATCCATACAAGAATCGTTGGTGCTTATGGTAGAGTATCCCCGATGGCTGCTATATTTAATGTTCCAGGAAACACAAGTACCGGTTATGGTATGTTCTCTGGCGTTAGCAGAATAGCTGGCGATGCAAGCTTATTCAATGAAGGCTTAAGAACAAATAATTACCAATTCCCAACAACAACATCTAACACCAGAGCTAACCTCTACATCGAAAACGCTTACTATACACAAGAATTTAGAGGCGGATTAGCAGGCGTTACCGATTTTATCCCTGGTACAGCTTTACCTGAAGGCGATAAATGGCAAACAACAGCTAAAATGTACGTTGGTCTTGTGCCATGGAGAGAAATATTCCAACAATCTCCATTCCAAGGTGATGAAAACTTACAATTCCAAAATACAGCTTTAGTTAATAACATTGCTATTACAGCTAATACCATTTCTCCAATGGCTGCAATGACATGGCATCAAGGTCTTGGCGAATGGACAAGTATGGATTTCAAAGGAGCTATCAGCTCTATAGATGTAGCTGATCAAATGAGTACATTCTCAATGACAGCAGAAGCAAATTTAAACTACAACCTCGGCTTTGCTGCTGATTGGTTAAATCATCCAGGTAACATTTATGTTGGTTCTTTCTGGACAAACGGCAGAAGTGGACGCAATGGAACAATCGGTTTAGCAACCG
>CAZJIO010000217.1:2555-2828 GCA_964546035.1 uncultured Eubacteriales bacterium
CTGGTGTATTCTTCAACTATGCAGTTGTTGATACCGGTCTTCAGAGTTTAGTATTAGCTTCCTTACAAAACGGAAACGGTATGAACCCATCCGCAGCAGGTGCTTCAGCTGCTCTTGGTTTACCACATTTCTTTGGTGTAAAAGCTTCTATGGCAGTGGGTACAGAAATTCCTATGGATGCTTTACATATGCCATGGAGAAAGAAAGACGTTCTCGGTATCGGATATGCTATGTTAATGCCTAATGATTCCGTACGTGTACGTAATGCTTATG
>CAZJIO010000217.1:2880-3181 GCA_964546035.1 uncultured Eubacteriales bacterium
TGTGAACACGTCATTGAAACATACTATAAAGTCCATATCAATGATAGATTCAGCATTACACCAAGTATGCAATTCATTCTTAACAGACTTGGCGATAATGATAACGACTTAACAACTGTACTTGGTTTACGTTCAACATTCACATTCTAGGCTTTGGCTTAGTATAGTTGAAATAAAACAAAATCGTCCCTTGATAATCAGGGGGCGGTTTTTTTTGTAGGAAATTTTTGAGTATTTTATAAATTCAATTGTATATTTTTGTAAAAAAATTGTAACCAGACTATAAAGTGTGTTCAAATTA
>CAZJIO010000218.1:0-3088 GCA_964546035.1 uncultured Eubacteriales bacterium
CACCGCCAAAACCTGCAGTTATAAACACCATATCGGCATCTCTAATGGCTTCAGTGACGGCTTCAATACTTTCTTCAGCAGCCTTAAGGCCAACATCAGGATTTGCACCAGCGCCAAGACCTCTAGTTAATTTGACGCCTATTTGTATTTTGATTTCTGCTTTTGAAGATTGTAACGCTTGGGTATCTGTGTTGATTGCTACAAAATCCACCCCATTAAGGTGTGCATCGATCATTCTATTGATGGCATTATTACCACCACCGCCAACACCAATGACGACTATTTTAGCTCTGTGATGTTCGTTTTTTTCTTTGAAATTAAGCATATCATTTCATCCTCCTCTTAAAGTAGTTATCTATTTCAAGCACTATTTATCAGTAGTTGTAGTTGTGTCTTTACTGGTGTAGTGTATCATTCACGGGCTTAAGATACAACCTTTTTTAATGCAGAGGCAAAGGGGAGCCAAAGGGGACGTTTAATTTTGGCTCCTTTTGCCAGCAAGTAAATTGGCAAAAGGAGCCAAAATTAAACGTCCCCTTTGGCTCTTCTTTGGCTCTTCAGTAACCTAAAAAAACTGGTATATAAATGAAAATAAGTAACTAATAAAGCGCTCTCGTAAATGCTATAATCGAACTTGTATAAAAACAAGGGAGGTTTATGTTATGAAAAAAATCTTATCGTGGATACTTGCTTTGGTTATGGTAATTAGCCTTTTGACACCTGTAAATAGTGTCCAAGCAACTACAAATACAAGTCATTGGGCTGATAGTATCATAGCTAAATGGATGGATTTAGGTGTCATTCATGGATATGGTACTCAAGGCTATCAACCTGACCTGACTATGACTCGAGCAGAATTGGTTCATGTCATTAATAATTTATTTGAATTGAATAACGCTGGTACGGGACATGCCTTTGCAGATGTTGCCAAAAATGCGTGGTATTCCGAAAGCATTTCAAACGCATTTGCTAATGGTTTTGTAAAAGGATATCCAGATGGTAGTTTTCAACCGAATAAAAAGATTTTAAGGCAAGAGGCTGTTCTTATGCTTTATAATGCCTTTGAATTTTCGAAAAATGAATTAACTCCTTCTAATTATAAAAGTAATTTCATGGATTCTGCAAGTATCGGTAAATATGCACAGAATGCAGTTGCTTATTTAGAGGCTCAAGGCGATCTAACATTTTTTGGTAAGAATTTTGAACCAAAAAAAGAGATGACTCGGGCAGAGTTGCTTCAGGTCATTGATAACATTGTTGATGTTTACGCTAACAAAGACAATGTGACGATTAGTCAAGTAGAAGCAACAAATGTGATCATTACAGGCAAGAGTGTTACACTAGAAAGCGTCAACATAAAAAATAATCTATACATAGCTGAAGGCGTAGCGGATGGAACAATCAACTTAGATAAGGTGACTGTTGGTAAGTCGTTGCTGGTACATGGGGGTGGAAGTCACTCTATTAATATTATTGCAAGTAAGATTCAGCAAATATTTGTCAATAAAAAAGCAGGAGAAACGCCTAGGCTATTTGTTCAAAAGGGGAGTCTCATTGAAAAGCTATTTATTGAATCAGGCATTATTTTAGAAGATATAACCGGCGATTTAGGAAATATTTTTATTAATAAAAACACACCAAAGGGCTCTAAAATTAAATTTATAGGCGATTTTTCAGAAATTAATTGTGATGCCATAGGCGTTGTGGTTGATTTGCTAGGGACGATAGATCAATTTTATAATAACATAGGTGGTATCACTTTTAATGGTGAGGAATTATTAGAGGGCCTTATTGCTTATGATGGCGTACAGGATATTCCATTAGATGATGGAAGTGGAAGTGGAAGTGGAAGTGGAACTGGAACTGGAAATGGAAATGGTGGAGGCTCTACACCAACGCTTCTTTCTGCGCCTGCTTTAATTGCCGACACCTCACAGAACATGATTGGTGAAATAATCGAAGTAACTTTTACAGATAACGTGACATGGAGGAATTCCATTGCTTCTGTTAAATTAGGTGGTACAGTCCTAACACAAGCACAGTATTCAATAACTGCAGGAAAAATAACCCTTCCTTCTTTTGCAAATGCTAATATGTATACTTTGGTAATAGAAGCTACGGGATATCAAAACGCAACTGTAAATCAGGTAGTTGCAATAGATACGAAAGCACCTACAGCACCCTCCAATTTAAGAGTTGACTCTAAAACAATCACAAGTGTCAGCTTGTCATGGACCGCGTCTACGGATAGTGTTGGTGTATCCAGCTATGATGTATACAACGGTACTGTTTTAGCGGGAACATCCACATCAAATACCTTGATTATAAATGGTTTAACTCCGAATACAATCTATAACTTTACGGTTAAGGCTAAAGATGCAGCAGGTAACATTTCATCAGCAAGCCAAGATCTTCAAGTAAATACTGAAGATCAACAAGCGCCGACAGCACCCTCTGGTTTAACTTTAATAAGTAGTACCATAACAAGTGTAAATTTATCTTGGTCATCAGCTACAGATAACGTAGGCGTTGTAGCTTATGATGTATTTAAAGATGGAACATTTGTGGGAACTTCAACGACAAGAACTTTTGAAATAACGAATTTAACGCCTAATACAACATACACCTTCACAGTAAAGGCTAAAGATGTAGCAGGTAACATTTCAACAGCAAGTCAAGCCCTTCAGGTAAATACTGAAGATCAACATGCGCCGACAGCACCTTCTAGTTTAACTTTAATAAGTCATACCATAACCAGCGTAAATTTATCTTGGGCAGCGGCAACAGATAACGTAGGCGTAGTAGCATATGATGTATTTAAAGATGGAACATTTGCTGGAACTTCAACGACAAGAACTTTTGAAATAACGAATTTAACGCCAAATGCGACATACGCGTTTACAGTAAAGGCTAAAGATGCAGCAGGTAACATTTCATCAGCAAGCCAAGCTCTTCAAGTAAATACTGAAGATCAACAAGCGCCGACAGCACCTTCTGGTTTAACTTTAGTAAGTCATACCATAACCAGTGTAAAATTATCTTGGGCAGCTGCAACAGATAACGTAGGCGTTGTAGCGTATGATGTATT
>CAZJIO010000219.1:0-258 GCA_964546035.1 uncultured Eubacteriales bacterium
ATACCCACCGGGTTGCTGCTGGCAATAGCTGAAAATACATTTAAGCACGGCGATTTGAGTGCTCCCATTACGATATGCATACAATCCCGTGGGGTATCATTGTATGTGTTTTTTCGCAACAAAATGAAAGCCAATGATACAAATGATGAACAAGGTTTAGGGCTAAATAATTGCGGGAAAAGACTAGCATTGATCTATCCAGGTGTACATACGTTGAACATAAAGCAGGAGCAAGAATTTTTTATTTTAGAACTTACG
>CAZJIO010000219.1:290-1996 GCA_964546035.1 uncultured Eubacteriales bacterium
AGCAGAAGATCAAGTGTATGGTGATTGACGATGAACAATGGGCTCAAAAGCTCATATCTGATTATATTATTCAAACTGATTCATTGGATTTATGCTATTCAGGCAACCATCCGATAGCAGCATTGGAGCAATTGGATAAGTTGCAGATTGAACTTGTTTTTATTGATGTGGAAATGCCTCAGTTAACAGGTATAGAATTTATAAGACAGGCATCTCCAAAGGTTAAATTTATATTGGTCACAGCCTATCCCGGTTATGCACTAGATGGGTATGAGCTAAATGTTGTGGATTATCTCCTCAAACCGGTAAGTATAGAGCGATTTAATATCGCTGTTGCAAAATATATACAGTTCAAAGATTTGCAGATACAGCCTGAACTGCTTTCATCGGAATTAGCACAAGGTTTTTTTATGAAATCAGGACAAAAAATTCATCGAGTAGATTTTCAGGATATCCTTTACTTAGAAGGACTTCGTGATTATGTTGCGGTACATACCATTCACGGAAAATTATTGACGTATAAACCCTTGAAGAGTTTTGAAACTTTATTACCGCCCAATAAGTTTGTTCGCATTCATAAATCTTATATCATTCCGGTAAGCCGAATCAACTTTCTTAACAGTAAGAGCCTGATATTGGAAGAAAAAGAATTTCCTATTGGCGAATCCTACAAAACGGGGTTGATGAAATTGCTCAATCCCTTCTAACATCCTATTATTATTTTGTCAGCAAGTTTCCGATACCTGTTTTGATTGATTTGTAAACTTGTCTTGAATAGGAATTCCCTATTCAAAGAAATGGATAGTATAAGAGTTTCAAAAGCTCCAGATTTAAGTTAACCGACGCGGCGGATGACGAGGCCACAAAAGAAAAAGCAAGAAAGAAATAACAAGATACAAGTCCTCACTAGTCATGCGGTAACCCTATCAATCCAAAATACTTCCCTTTTGATGTTTCAATTATGGATTGAATTTTTTTGAAATTGTTTTCAGTTGGTGCCAGATTGATGAATTTGCCAACGATCCTTCGATGTTTATAAATGATGATTGTATTTTCTACATTCGGATCTATTTTATTTAAGTATACTTCCGTTTCTTCGTCATGCATAGATGGAACATAGGTCAGTGCTGTTCTTTGTAGCTGCAATTCTTTCCCCAAAGATTCCAAGCGTTGCTGTCTATCAGTAGCGCTATAATTTTTTTCATCACCATACACGAAGTATGCTTTCAGTGAATCCTTATACTGCTCTGCACTGCGTTCAAGAAACTGTAACCACTGTCGAATAGAAGGCCAGTTGGGTTGATTGCCAGTATAGAAAATGACTCCGTGATAACGCCCATATTTACAAACCGGACAAGCCCTGCTTCCTTTATCGGGTCCATATGCATGATAGGGGATAAACGATGGTTGATCTTGTCCAATCGATAATCCTGATTCTTTGGGTAGGTCTTTTGTAGCAGGATGATTGGGAATATTGAGTCCGAGCATGATATCATGTTCTGCTACTTGTATTTTTCCGTTGATTAATACACGGAGTATTCCATTTCCTCCCCTTTCTTCGAAGGGATACTTTTTCCTGTGTTCTATTAATAAAGGGTCTTCGTCGAAAACAAGATCATCTACATAATACGGGTTTGAAATGTTGGGTTCATTTACAAGTACATGGATATGAGCAGGTATTTTTTTTTTTTGGTTGGGTGCAGGTC
>CAZJIO010000219.1:2050-3067 GCA_964546035.1 uncultured Eubacteriales bacterium
CATGTTGCGTAGCTTTTTCATTGGTGCCTGATCGACTGCTATACAAACCTTTGGTATCCGTATGCCAATAGTAGATAAGAATATTGGGTGCCGGTGTTTTCCCATCAGCCTGGAAAACCGTTCCTGTGATCATTAATTTTTGAGCATTCTCATACCAACCTGCACTGGTGTCTGAAGATCTGATATTCTCTGGCATTCCTTCAAACATGAGCTCGCAGGTTTCGCAATTACCACCTACTCGAGAATTATTCGGTGGAGAAGGCTGTGCTTTACATGAGTTGAGTAGTAAGATACAAAACACAGTAATTGAAATGATAAGATTAAATCGCATGAATTTTTTTTACAAAATTCAATACAGCTATAACTTATCGCAAATGCAATGAGGTGAAAGGAGTCTATCATAGCGTATCCTGAGTGCCATTACCCATAACCCGTTTGAAATCCGCCGCATAATTTCTGCTGAGTCTAAGAACGGTCTGGTCTTTCAATGTCACATCATAATCGCCATTTTGTCGCGACCGAAAAGAAGCGATCTCTTGTATATTGACGATGGTGGATTTATGGATGCGTACAAACTGATCGATTGGTAGTTCCTCCTGTATTTTTCCAAGTGTAGTTTTATGAAGGTGTTTTCTAGCATTGGTTTGTATTACCACATAAGGCGGACTTGACTGGATGTACCGTATCTCTTGTTTTGCGATCAGAATTTTTTGAAGTCCTTCTTGTACAATAAGGGATGGGCTGTATAAAGTTATAGGGGGTTGCACTTCTCCAACAGGTACTGATGATCCAACTGTCACTTGTTGAGGTCTCAATAAGTTGAAAAAGAAAGGGAGTCCATATAGCAACAACAGGGAATAACCATTTTCTGAAATACTAAATCCCATGCCTTTCCAGAAGACAAATCTTTGTTCAAAAAAAGCAGCTGAAATGATATCAATGAATAAGGCACTTATAAACAAATGAATACCAATCAAGAAAAGATAGAGAAGTAACTTATGCTTGAAACTTAATGAC
>CAZJIO010000220.1:0-986 GCA_964546035.1 uncultured Eubacteriales bacterium
ATTGGCTCAGATCGAATTGTGGAATAACCACAAAAACTATGAGAACAAAGTGTATGTGTTACCTAAGCACTTGGATGAGAAAGTAGCTCGTTTACACCTTGCTAAAGTGGGTGCTGAATTGGATGAATTAACGGATGAGCAAGCTGCTTATCTCGGCATCTCTAAAGTAGGTCCATTCAAAGCCGAACATTATCGTTATTAATGTTTTGAGTGACATTCTATATCTGCAACCCGACAAGCAATTGTCGGGTTGTTTTTTTTCTGTATGCCTCAGTGCATTCAGTGGATTTTATTGCCACTGAAGACACAGAATAACACAGAAGCAATAAGTCAAATTATTTCCGATTTAGTCTTACTTTTCAGCTCTAAATAGAAATCGATGAGAACAATATGGCTGATTCTGATCCTATTCTTTTTTTCTAACACAGTTAAGAGTGAAACTGGTACACGTTTGGCTACTATCATTCCACAGCCCGTTTCACTAAAAGCCGAAGCGGGTTTTTTCAAATTGAAAAATAGCATGTCAATTGCAGCACTCCCTGAAGCTAAATTTGTCATGCAACATCTGATGACATCTTTGTCTGTACCGACAGGGTTTACATTCAGTCCGATAGTTAAAAATGCAGATATTACCTTAGAATTGATACCTCAAAAAGATGTTGCATTAGGAGAAGAAGGATATTATCTGAAAGTTTCTCCCACAGGTATTAAAATCAGTGCGAATACACAGGCAGGCCTATTTTATGGCGTGCAAACACTCCTACAGATCTTCCCTAAAGAAATAAATGCAAAAAAACTTGTTACATCACCTGTTGAGTGGTCGGTGCCGTCTGTTTCTATTATGGATAAACCACGTTTTGGTTGGCGTGGATTGATGTTTGATGTGAGTCGTCACTTCTTCACCAAACAGGAAGTAAAACAGTTCATTGATGAAATGGTGCGTTATAAATTCAACCTCTTACACCTTCATTTAACGGATGACCGAG
>CAZJIO010000220.1:1057-1316 GCA_964546035.1 uncultured Eubacteriales bacterium
CGTGAAGGTAAATGGGCCAATACACCAGACCCTGCTCCTGATGAGCCAAAAAATTATGGTGGTTTTTACACGCATGAAGACATTAAAGAATTAGTACAATATGCTAAAGAGCGTTTTGTAAATATCTTACCCGAGATCGATATTCCGGGGCATAGCATGGCCATGCTTGCTGCATTCCCGGATCTATCTGCAACACCTGGAACCAAGTATTGGGTGAATGCCGGAGAAAAATTCATGGAATGGCCGGCAGGTGCACATT
>CAZJIO010000220.1:1369-2196 GCA_964546035.1 uncultured Eubacteriales bacterium
CCAATGAAAAAGTATACCAGGTATTGGATAAAGTGTTTACAGAAGTAGCTCAACTTTTCCCATTTGAATACATCCATATGGGAGGCGATGAGACCGCTAAAAATTTCTGGGAAAAAAGTGAGGAGATCAAATCTCTCATGCAAAGAGAGAACCTGAAAGATATGGATGCGGTTCAAAGTTATTTTGTGAAGCGAGTTGAAAAAATCATTCGCTCTAAAGGAAAGAAAATGATGGGTTGGGATGAGATTCTAGAAGGTGGATTAGCAGAAGGTGCTTCTGTGATGAGTTGGAGAGGCATTAAAGGAGGTATTGCTGCTGCTAAAGCCAACCATACCGTTGTGATGTCGCCCACAGATTTTGCTTATCTAGATTATTATCAAGGGGAAAGAACCGTAGAGCCTCCGGTTTACGCAGGCCTTAGATTACAAAAGGCTTACCAATTCGATCCTTTACCGGATAGTATCGATCCTAAATTCATTTTAGGGGGACAAGGAAACCTTTGGACGGAACAAATTCAGAATTTCAGAACCGTACAATATATGTTATGGCCACGTGCTTTGGCCATTGCGGAGTCAGTTTGGTCTCAGAAAGAAAATAAAAATTGGACTGATTTTGTCAATCGTGTTGAACTCCAATTCGAGCGAATGAATCATGCCAATATCAGATATAGTACTGCCATGTACGATCCAATCATTACTGCTAAACTTGATGCCCAGAAAAATCTGATATTGGTATTAGATAAAGAAATCCCTGATATGGATATTCATTTTTCCATAGATGAAAGCAACCCCGACCATACTTATCGTAAATACGAAGGCCCTTACACC
>CAZJIO010000220.1:2206-3056 GCA_964546035.1 uncultured Eubacteriales bacterium
AAGATGTGGCTACAGTAAAATTTGTCTGCTACAAGAATGGTAAGCAAGTAGGTAGGCAGATCAATATTTCGGTGGAGGAATTGAAGAAGAGAGTAGGAAGATAGCTATGAGCTGCGAGCTTCTAGCTTTTAGCTTCTAGTTAATTGCGTCAGTTTAACAATATCTATTGTTTACCGAGGTTGGCTCTTGGTTTCATGTTTGACTCTGAACGCTGTGCTAATGGCTAGCAGCTCAAGGCTCGTAGCTATTTTTTACCGACACTCCCGCCGCTCATCCCAATCACCCCTCTCCACTCCTGTAACTCATCACAGGAAAATAGCCTTTAATATTTCATTAAGAATTTGGCTACAATAGCCTACAGTTCTGCATTACAGGGCAATGTTAACATTGCTTAACATTGGCATTAACACCACTCATAATAACGTTACTGCAACGCTTGTAACTAATCACAATCCACTTCGTCTATCTATCATCACGTTCTACTTTTGACTTGTCAATCAAACAAAAGAAAAACGACAAACTATTTATAACAACATTAATAAAGAAACAAAATGAAAAAATTATTCATCCTGACCTTAGCGGTCATCGCCCTTGGAACCAGCGCCTTTGCTGATACCAACAAAAAAACAAAATATAATGGTGCTAGTCACTTTAGTTCCACTTTTACCGGTGTGCAAGAAGTAAGCTGGAGCGCTGACGAGAAATTTGAAAAAGCCAGCTTTTTAGAAAATGGCATCAAGAAAGAGGTATTCTATACCCACGATGGCGAGTTGATCGGTTCAACTAAAACCTATGCTTTTGATAAATTACCAAGAGATAAAAAATATCACGCTGTGATTAAGACGGAATT
>CAZJIO010000221.1:0-1077 GCA_964546035.1 uncultured Eubacteriales bacterium
GCCTTATTATTTAAGTTATAAAAAGAAATGGGGTGTTTAAATGACCCAAATGAATTATGAGAGTCTTATTTCCAATCGCATGAATAAGCATTTTGATTTGTCCATGCCCTTTGCGGCTTTAGTGGCATGGATATCAGCAGTAGCTGTCTTCTTTAGCGATATTCCAAATGTGTTTGCATGGATAGATGGCATCTTTGGATGTGCTCTCATGGGTATTTATTTCATGAGAAACCGGTTGAAACCCAATCATAAAATCTTAACGGTAACAAGTTTAGCAATTGGATTTTCCATCATTTTTTTCATGGATGGGGGGTTTACGAGTGGTGCGGTGACGCTGATGCTCATCGCAAACGGTATAACAATTTTGTTGCTCGATAGAAGAGGCAGCTTTATAGTCGCTCTGATGACAATATTAAGTCTGTCGCTGTTATGGATATGGGCAAAATGGACTGGATTCACCCAACCTATGGGAATGAATGATGGTGTTTGGGCGATTCAGTGGTTGCTGATGTTTCTATATCTCTTCATTTTCAGAATATCTGCGTTCTCGATGCGATCCTACTTACTTGAAAACATTCAGGAGCTAGAAGCTGCTGTGCTATTTGCAAACGACCTTGCTTATCATGATCAACTCACACATTTACCTAATCGACTTCAGTTTATGCGATGGTTGGAAGAAAAACAAAGAGTCCAGGAAAGTAATGGTTTTATTGCGTTCGTGAGCCTTATGAACCTTAACATCATTAATGCAGTCTACGGTGTTGGAAAAGGTGATGCGGTTCTGAGTAGTCTAGCTGCCTGCTTTGAGAAGATGAGAGCCACTGATGAGTATTTGGCAAGAACAGGTGGAAATGAATTTGCTATTTGGATACCTGTAGATGATTTGGTTTGGCTAAAGACGCGGCTAGAAGCCTATCAATCTGCTATGACCGAATGTCCATCCATAGATCTGATGAAAAACCAGTTAGAATATCATGTAGCTTTTGCACATATGGATGCCAATAAGGATACTGCACAGCAATGCTATCATAATGCAGCTTTAGCTATGACCTATGCCCAGTTCTGGGAAGTCAGCGG
>CAZJIO010000221.1:1087-3043 GCA_964546035.1 uncultured Eubacteriales bacterium
TTCCTATGATCAGGATTTTGAAAATGTATTGGTAAGGGAAACCACATTAAAGAAGCAGATTCGTATGGATATTATTGAAAGACAAGGATTTAAGGTCGTGTACCAGCCCAAATACAATGCTGAACAGGATAGAGTGGTTGGTGTAGAAGCGTTATCTCGGTGGCATACAGAATCCTATGGAGATATCAGTCCGGTGGAGTTTATTAAATTGGTGGAAGACATCAATATGCATGTGGAATTTGGACATATGGTTTTAGATAAGGTTTTAAGTGACTATCAGAAGATATGTGAAATTTATCATAAAGAGTTGCATGTTGCTGTCAATATTTCCCCTTCTTTTCTTATGACACCGGGATTTGCAGATCAGGTCATTACAAAGGTAGCGACCTATGGCGTTCCTTTTAACCGGGTGGTGTTAGAGGTCACAGAAGAAGTGATGATAGAAGGAAAAGGACAAGTTAATAGGGTTCTGGCAGTGCTAAGACATCAAGGAATCCGAATATCTTTAGATGATTTTGGTACCGGATATTCAGCCCTAAACTACTTAGTCGATATGGAAGTAGATGAATTGAAAATCGATAAATCTCTAGTTGACTCAATATTGAATAATGCCAAAAGTTATGTGCTTTTGTCAGCGCTCATACAGTTGGCAGATGCATTTCAGTTGGATTTGGTGGCTGAAGGAGTTGAGACAAAAGAGCAATTAGATGCGGTGACTTCTATGGGATGTCCCGTTATACAAGGGTACTATTATGGAAGACCCGTACCGTTAGAACAATTAGGTTCGAAAGTTTAATTTCAAAGGAGAAAAAAATGAAAGCATTATTTATTGGTGGTACAGGTATACTGAGCACGGCTGTGAGTGAGTTATTGATTGAACAAGGCTGGGAATTGACACTACTTAATCGTGGGACACGTTCAAATCATTTTAATCATGTAGGGGTCAAACATATCATATGTGATATTCAAGATGAAGAAAAGGCAAGTCATTTGCTCGAAGGTTTGACCTTCGATGTTGTAGCAGATTTTATTGCCTTTACACCGGAGCAATTAGAAAGAGATTACCGACTATTTGAAGGTAAAACGAAACAATTTATTTTTATCAGCTCTGCTTCCGCCTATCAAAAACCCCTTTCAGACTATAGAATTACAGAAGGAACCCCATTAAGTAACCCTTTTTGGGAATATTCAAGAAATAAAATTGCCTGTGAAGATTATCTTATGAAGCTTTATCGGGATTATGGATTTCCGGTGACGATTATCAGACCTAGTCATACCTATGATGAGCGTTCGATACCACTTGGCGTTCATGGCAGTAAAGGAAGTTGGCAAGTTGCAAAGCGTATGCTTGAGGGCAAGCCAGTCATTATTCATGGAGATGGGACATCCCTTTGGACCATGACCAGCAACAAGGATTTTGCAAAAGGATTTGTTGGATTAATGAGTAACCTGCATGCTATTGGCGAAGCGGTCCAAATAACTTCAGACGAAAGCTTGACTTGGAATCAAATTTATAAGGCCATTGCTGATGCCCTTAATGTAGAACTAAAGGCTTGCTATGTCTCTTCTTCATTTTTAGCTGCATGTAGTGATCAAGATTTCCTTGGTGGACTCATTGGTGATAAGGCCAATTCTGTCGTGTTTGATAATTCTAAACTTAAGCGCTTGGTGCCAGGATTTGCAGCTACCATCAGGTTTGACAAAGGTGTTAAGGAAACAATCCAAAATATCCTTTCACATCCAGAGTTGCCAACAGAGGATACTGAGTTTGATGAGTGGTGCGATGTTGTCATTGAAGTAATGCGACATGGGATTGATGAAGTGAATAAAAGAAAGTAAAAAGGATTTATAGAAAGGTGTAACCTTAAAAGTGTCCGGAGGTAACGAATGGAACAACATAAACGATATGATCTATTGTATCGTAGTAAAACAGAACTCACATATAAGGCAATACTG
>CAZJIO010000222.1:0-2352 GCA_964546035.1 uncultured Eubacteriales bacterium
TGTCTGAACCCGAACAGATTGCCGAGCCCATCCTACGCAGTTTCAACTTCCACCCCCTCGCTATTGACGATGCCCTGCAAGAAACTCACACGCCGAAAATAGACGATTGGGGCGATTACATTTACATCGTCCTCAACATCATGAATTACAGGCGAGAGCATGGGATTTTCGAATCTGAAATTGACGAGCTCGATATTTTCCTCGGCAAAAATTTTGTCGTCACCTTTCACGACCAATTAATCTCAGCCGTAGAAGATGCTTGGTCTGCTTGCCAAAGAGATACTCGTCATGTACAAGATGGACCCGACCATTTGTTATATAGAATCTCTGATGCACTTGTAATGGGGTACATGCCTTTGGTTGAGCAAATTGACCATCAAATTGACCAAATTGAAGACCAAGTCTTTGATAATCCATCTCGCAATACATTGGAACAAATTTTTGCCCTTAAAAGAATTTTGCTTTCAATGCGAAGAATCATTCTTCCCCAACGCGAAGTATTTAACAAACTTGCTCGAGATGATTATCGCGTGATTGACTCGAAAGATAAAGTTTTCTTCCGTGATATTTATGACCATCTAGTCCGCCTGCATGACATCAACGAAAGTTTGCGTGATTTAGTCAGCGGTGCAATGGATACTTATTTATCAGTCATTAACAACCGCATGAACGAAGTCATGAAAACGCTGGCGATTATCACGACATTATTTATGCCAATTACGTTTGTGACTGGTTTTTTTGGCATGAATTTTTTTGAACCTGTCGCCAATCTAGTCGGCTGGACGACTCGTCAAGTATTTGAAATCACCGTTGGCATTATGCTTGGTCTGCCTATCGTCATGTATTTGTGGATGAGACGCCGGACGTGGTTGTAGATTTGGGAATGGTGAATTGGTTTTTGTTAGTCGTATAATGTTGAATAACTTCTATAAAATATCCTATGACGAGATTTCATATTTCAAGAATCTTTTTTTCTTTGTTAATTGCTGTTAATTATTTGGTTGCTTGTCAAGCAGTCACTCCTGTTCCTAAACCGACACCAACCAATATACCTACAGCTTCTATTACTCCAACTGTAGAAATAATTACCACACACCCTGAGCTAGAGATTATTACATCGAAAAATGTTCACCGCCTCGAACACATAGCTCAATGGGGACAAGGAAATGTATATGGCATTGCTCTTTCATTAGATGGCAATTTAATTGCGGTGTCAGCCACTACAGGAATTTACGTTTATGATCGAAGAACAGTTAAGCAAGTTGACTATATTGATATTCGTGTTGAAAAAAACAACGATGTAGAAACACCAACATGTCCAACTTCTGGAAATCTAGCATTTAGCCCAGATGGTTCAACTTTAGCAATTGCAAATACTGATATTATATTATGGGATCTAAAAACTAAAACTGCTCACAAAGTAATTCAGAACGAAATCGAAGATATAGATTCGATAATTACAGAAATTCAATTTAGTCAGGATGGAAATAGTATCATTGGGATTCAAAAAATAGCTTCTGGATATCATTGCTACTTAGGTTGGGGAAGTACAGTTATATATACAATTGAAACTGGGGAATTAGTTTTCAGGAATGATTATAGCCGTTATGAAGAAGGACCAAGTACTACAGTATTTGCTGAAAAGGATGGGGTTCTCTTTATCTCATACGACGACACAGAAAAAGAAGGAAGTTCTCTTTTAGAAGTCAACCTGGAAACTGGAAATTTAGTAGCTAAAAGACAATCACCAACAATCATCAATAGCATGAACAACAAGGCGGCAGTTAGTTATAAATGGATACCCATCGGAGATAATGGTGATGGATATTTAGAAGCACATATTATTGATTTGAATTCTTTCAAAGATATTGAAGTGTTACTAGGAAGGGTGGAGTTAATTCCTCAGTCTGACAGGATGATTATTCGCGAGAAACAAAATTTTACGGTTCGTACTTTAGATGGTAATACTATTTGTTCAAAAATGATTAATGCCGAATCTGCTAAATCTTTCTTACCTGATAAGTTCTATATAGATGGGAGCATTGCAATAAGTTGGAATTACTATGGAAATCGAGCAGGTGATATTCGTATTTGGGATATTGAACAATGTACTATATCAGACCCCGTACTTATCTTTCCAGAAGTTGCTCGACAAATGAGTTTTTCATCAGATGGTCGAAGTATTCTTACAGGAAGTAGAGCTGGTTATACTTTTCATGTATTTGATGTGCTAACTGGTCAAATACGTTTTTCGCTTTCAGGGTTTGCCGCCACATTCAACGCAAATGGAAAGGAAGTTTTTGTAGTTGAGGAAGAAGCTGTCAATGCTTATGATGTTGAAACAGGTGAGTA
>CAZJIO010000222.1:2381-3025 GCA_964546035.1 uncultured Eubacteriales bacterium
TTTCGACTACATGACTGATGTTTTGGCTAGCCCTGATGGTAAATTTCTTGGAATTATTGATACTTCAACTGGAGAATTTCAAATTGTTAATATTGGTAATAATCCCGATGCTAATAAAAAAATGTTTTTTGATAATAGCAATTTCTATTTCAGTCAAAATGGAAAGTTTGTAGCAATAATTAGTGGTGGTTTAGGATTTAGTGAGTTTCGATTCTGGGAACTTGCTACAGGAAATGAAATACAAGAATGGCAAGGTATGGTTCCTAGTGAGGGTTATATTCCAGTTGCCTTTGCTTCAGATTTCACTAAATTAGCAACAGTTGGTACAGATGGATATTACAAATATGTGTATATTTGGGATATGCCAGAATTCTCATTGGCAAAAACTTTAACCCAAGTCTTTCCAAACTCAAACCTCCCAATCAGCAATTTAGAATTTATCTCAAATAATCAATTGTTATTTGCATTTAGTAGTAACCCTGATGTATTAATTTTCTGGGATGTTTCAACGGGAAATTTAATTTCTGAAATACCTGCTAAAGTTCATAGAAGTGGATTGGGAAATTTTATGATTTTTAGCCCAGACGAAAGATTACTTGCAATACTTGATGGGAACGGAACAATTCATATATGGGGGGTAACAT
>CAZJIO010000223.1:0-2982 GCA_964546035.1 uncultured Eubacteriales bacterium
AAAAGCAGACGAATTAAAAAAATATTTAATTAAAAGGACTGAAGAAGGCTTGTCAATTGGGTTTGTACCCACTATGGGGGCATTACATGAGGGGCACCTTTCACTGATCAAAGAAGCTAGGGAAAGGACCGGTCTTGTCGTTTGCAGCATTTTTGTAAACCCCACCCAGTTCAATGACCAGCAAGACTATCTCCATTATCCTAAAACCATTGACCAAGATATCTTTGCCTTAGAAAAATCTACTTGTGACATTTTATTCCTGCCGGATGTTCAGGAAATCTACCCAGACAACTATTTGCCTAAGTCTTATAATCTGGGTTCTTTAGAAACGGTCCTAGAAGGCAAATACAGACCCGGACATTTTCAGGGTGTTTGTCAGGTGGTAGATAGATTATTGGAAATCGTAATGCCAACCATGCTGTTCTTAGGGCAGAAAGACTATCAACAATGTATGGTGATTGATCAGCTGATTCAGATCCGGCAATACCCCTGTCGTTTAATCATTGTGCCAACTAAACGCGAAAAAAGCGGTCTTGCCATGAGCAGTCGAAATTTGCGACTTACAGAAGCTGATAGACAAAAAGCTATGGCTATCTATGTAGGATTGAATCACATCAAAACGCAATTAAAAGCAGGTGTAGTACAACAGTTGTGTGAAGATGTTCAAAAAGATCTTCTCAAAGCCGGCTTTACAAAAGTTGATTACATCAGCATTGCAAATGCACAAACCTTGGAACCTATTGAGGTATGGGATGGGAAAACACCATTGGTAGCATTGGCCGCCGCGTTTTTGTCGGGGGTACGATTAATTGATAACATACCTCTTACATAATCTAAGTCTGCATATCCATTTGAACAGACTATTTTTGCCGCCATTATGCAAATAGAAGTACTAAAATCGAAAATACACCGTGCGGTGATCACGGAAGCCAACCTTCATTATGTAGGAAGCTTAACATTGGATGAAGACCTAATGGATGCTGCCAATTTTATTGAAAACGAGAAGATCCAGGTAGTGAATGTGAATAATGGCGAAAGATTGGAAACCTATATCATTAAAGGCAAAAGGGGCAGCGGTATTGTTTGTTTAAATGGTCCGGCTGCACGTAAAGGTGCGGTTGGTGATCTTGTTGTGATCATTTCTTATGCAACCATGGATTTTGAAGCTGCCAAATCTTTTAAACCTTGGGTTGTATTTCCGAAGGAAGGCAATAAGTTATAGCCTTATTCATCCCTTAGGAATTTTGTAATTTAGAAGTCGCGAGTGCATATATGAAAAAACAACTCCTATCGATCGGAAAATTTGCCCTATTTCTTGGGTTAGGGCTGTTTCTGATATGGTGGAGTTTGAGACAGATCCCTGATGATAAATGGGATGAGTTTAGAAATAGTTTACGCAATGCCAACTACTGGTTGCTTATCCCTGTTTTTCTGATCCTCATTGCCAGTCACCTCCTCCGCGCACTACGCTGGAAGATATTGATGGAACCTATGGGCTATCGTCCATCCATTTTGAATACTTTTTTTGCGGTGATGATCGGCTACTTAGCAAACCTAGCTTTCCCAAGACTTGGAGAAGTATTAAAGTGTACCATACTTGCACGCTATGAAAAAGTACCCGCCGAAAAATTAGTAGGTACCATCGTTGCAGAAAGAGCAGTAGATGTGGTTTCATTGGGAATCATTTTTGTATTGACCCTTGTTTCTCAGTATGATATTTTAGCGGTCTATGGACAGGAGTTGATCGGACAATTACTCGATAAGGGTGGATCCATTCCCATGTCGGTATTATTATTGGCAGCGGGGATTTTATTGGTAGTGATCATTGCGATTCGTGTTTGGTTCAAACAGTTCGCTCATTTGAAGATCGTGATCATGATCAAAACCATCATAGCCGGAATTTGGGAAGGATTGATGAGCATTCGTCACCTCAAACGAAAAGGTATTTTCATTTTATACAGTATTGGCATTTGGTTCTTGTATTCTGCGGGCACCTGGGTAGGTCTTTTAGCCACTTCGGGAACCGCTCATTTAGGATGGGGAGAAGGATTAAGCGTATTGGCTTTCGGAAGTATTGGAATGATCGTTACTCCGGGTGGTATTGGTGCTTATGCTTTCTTTATTGCCAAAGTGCTGGAAGAATACAACATCCCTTTTGAAATAGGTTTTGCAAACGGTAATCTGCAATGGTTTGCTCAATTCATGATCGTGCTGTTGGCAGGTGGATTGAGTTTATTACTGTTACCCGTTACAAATAAAAAAAGATAAACAACATGAGATCCGTACATGCGATAGAACAAAAGATCATGACATTACCACAGTTATTGTCGCGTGTGGCTGCATGGCGCATAACGGGAAAGAAAGTGGCTTTTACAAACGGCTGTTTTGACATTTTACATGAAGGACATATTTTCTCACTCAATGCTGCAGCCAGTGAAGCCGATTATTTGATCGTTGGAGTGAACAGTGATAACAGTGTAAAAAAATTAAAGGGTCCGGAAAGACCTGTCAACAATGAACACAGCCGTTCACTGTTGTTGGCGAGTCTGGCTGTAACAGATGCTATCATTGTCTTCGATGAAGACACCCCGCATACACTCATCACCGCTATCTTACCTGATGTTTTGGTCAAAGGCGGCGATTATACCGTTGAGCAGATCGTTGGATCAAAAGAAGTGATTGCCAATGGCGGCAGAGTGGTCATCAATCCAATTGTAGAAGGGTTTTCGACAACAGGGATCATTCAACATATCAAACAGTCTTATTCTTAGTATAGACTGATTTATAGTCCTTAAAAAAGAAGGGGCTTCATCTATAAACTTAACATTCCACTCTATTTCTCTTTTTTATATTTGGATGGTTAGAATGATTATGCCCCTAGGCTTGGACTAATACTATTTTTTGTGAAAAAGCATCTTATACAGCGTGATATCAGCTGGCTCAGTTTTAATGCGAGGGTTTTACAGGAAGCCAATGACCCTT
>CAZJIO010000224.1:0-1295 GCA_964546035.1 uncultured Eubacteriales bacterium
TTTTTAATCACCAAATTTTATTTTAAAATTCTTGATTTTTTCTTTCGCCATTCACTGTAGCTGCCTTCAAAGATCATTCGCTTTTTTATCAGCGGGGTGCAAAGATAAGCGTGGTTTTGTTCTTACCAAATCTTTTTGAAAGGTATTTCAGCCTGATTTGTTAAAATGCTTATCAGACAAGGGTTTCAGAAGATAAAAAAATATGTAAGATGCTATATGAGGATACGAATATGAAAATGCTACCCCATTCAGAACTTAGCATTTACTTACGATTGTTCATTGAATGATATGCAACATATCATCAGGATATACAACCGATTCCAGGTATAACCCTTTTGCAGGTGTTGTAAAATCTGCATGTGTACAGTCTTTACTTTCTATTAAAGATCTCATCAACTGTTCTCCTTCTTGCACAGACACTTCCGTTCTTGCAATACGCATCATACTTCCTACGATTCCTCTGATCATTCCTCTTAAAAAGCGATTCGATGTAATCCGATAGGTCAATGCCCCATCAGCGCCCTCCTCCCAATAAGATGATCGGATTGAACAGATATAGGTCTTTACCTGACTATTTCTCTTTGAAAATGAAGTAAAATCACTGTATTCCATTAACACCATCGCCATTCGGTCTAATAAATCCTTATTGACAGGATAAGGAAATAACCAACCCCTGTTCACCATGAATGGATCTTTTTGCCTGTAAATCAAGTATTTATAACTACGTTGAACCGCATCAAATCTGCAATGCGCATCGTCGGCAACCCGATAAATAGACGTAATGGCTATATCGGATGGCAATATCGCATTCAGATTATACCGGTGTTTGGGGGTCAATTCCAGTGAACTATCAAAATGAAAAAAGTTCTGTAGCGCATGCACACCCGCATCAGTTCGGGAAGATCCGGTCAAAGAAAACGACTGTCTGAAAAGGGTTTCTAGGGCTTTCGTGACCTGAGATTGGATCGTTTCTTGTCCATCTTGAACCTGAAATCCACTGTAATGTGTGCCATCATATGAAAGTTCAAGGAAGTAGCGCATCAAAATAACTTGGGTCTGGTAAATACCAATAGGTTGTCTCTTTTATCGTTAACGGTAGAAGTATATTTAACGATCCCTCTCTGTAACTCTTTCGTCTTTCTCGCTTCACCGCGAGGCTTTAAAGCAGGCACATACAAGATTACTGTATCATTTTTGGGTGATCCGGACACCACAAACACCATATCAATACCATCTTCAGAAACCCTATCATAGATCTTCTTGATCTCCGGGAGCACTTTAACCGGTTTAAGATT
>CAZJIO010000224.1:1347-2968 GCA_964546035.1 uncultured Eubacteriales bacterium
TTCCTTCGGGGCTTCTTTGGAAGTTTCTGTTGGTGCTATTACTTCGGGTTGTTTCTTTTCTTCTTTCGGTTGAAGGTTCACTGATTGCCCCTTTATAAGACTAAAATCAACCAAATTGAAAAGTGTCCAGTTATTGTCTAATTCTTGCTTGAGCGAAAAACCAAGATCTTTTCCTTCTACTTTAAAATTGAACTTATGCTCTTTATCACTTAATGCAAAACCTATCATGATCTCATATTCACCATCCGTTAGTTTGGGAATCAGCAAATAACCCGTTGCATTCGAACTAAGGTTAGTACCCATAATTCTCATATAAAAAGGCTGATTATTCTCCGTTTGAACAAATAAGTAATGTCCAGTTTGACCAGAAGCCAACGAAAAAAACAGGAGTCCTGTAATTAAGCACAACGTTTTGCAACCAATTATAGGTAAACATCGGTTCATGGTATCAAAATTAAGACTTTCCTTGTCTTTACATTCTTTGGTGCATAACCTTTCAACCACTGGTCAAATTCTTAACTATTCACACAAGTTCTGTCAACTATCTTTAAGGCTTCTAAAACAGAAATATGAAACGTTTATTATTGCTTATTGCTATTCTACCTGCTTTTGCGGTAGCCCAAACCTCAGGCGCTGATGATTGGAAAAAGATCTACAGATCCTTCCCTACCAAGATCAATAACCTTGTACACACAAGACTGGATGCCAAATTTGATTATGAGAAATCCTATTTGAATGGAAAAGTATGGATCACTCTTGAACCCCATTTCTATGCTACCGATTCCCTTCAACTGGATGCGAAAGGAATGAACATCTATCAGGTAGCCATTGTAAAAGCCGGGAAAAATATCCCGCTGAAATACCAATATGATAGTCTCTTTTTAAATATTCAACTGGATAAGGCTTATAAAAAAGGGGAGCGTTATACCGTGTATATTGATTACACCGCTAAGCCAAATGAGTTCAAAGCGAACGGTAGCGCTGCAATCACCGACGCAAGAGGTTTGTATTTTATCAATCCGAAAGGAGAAGAAAAAGATAAGCCGACTCAAATTTGGACTCAAGGCGAAACTGAAGCCACGTCTGTTTGGGTACCTACCATTGACCGTACCAATCAGAAGACAACACAATTATTCAACCTCACCGTTCCTGCTAAATATGTTTCCTTATCCAATGGAAAGCTGATCGCTCAAAAAGTAAATGGTGATGGAACCCGTACGGATACCTGGTCAATGGACCAGCCACATGCCCCCTATCTTTTCTTTATGGGTGTTGGGGATTATGCTGTGGTAAAAGATACCTACAAAGGAAAAGAAGTGAATTACTATGTAGAGAAAGCATACGAAAAAGTAGCACGCAGAATTTTTGGCGATACACCGGAAATGATGGCTTTCTTCTCAAAAAAATTAGGTGTAGAATATCCCTGGGTGAAGTACAGCCAAATGGTTGCTCGCGATTATGTTAGTGGAGCAATGGAAAACACCACTGCTACACTTCATCAGGAAAGCGCACAACAAGATGCCAGAGAATTGACGGATGGAAATGGATGGGAAACTACCATTGCACATGAATTATTTCACCAATGGTTTGGAGACCTTGTTACGGCTGAAAGCTGGAGTAA
>CAZJIO010000225.1:0-2966 GCA_964546035.1 uncultured Eubacteriales bacterium
AGCAGCCCCAAACACTAAAAAACGCTCTCTCATCCCGATTTATGGAAGAATATGGAACAGCTGTACTTGAAGGTTTAAATTTTGATGTCAATGATCTTTTATCTATAGAGCGTGTGCTCATTTTGGCTTGTGGAACGTCTTGGCATGCAGGGTATTTAGCGAGCTATATGCTCGAGGATAAGGCTAGGATTCCAACTCAAGTAGAAATTTCCTCTGAATTCCGCTATAAAAATCCAATCATCCCAGATAAGACTTTTGTTATTGCGATTAGCCAATCAGGAGAAACAGCAGATACAATTGCTGCTGTAAGAGAGCTTAAAGCAAAAGGCGCAAAAGTTTTAGGTATTTGCAATGTTCCAAGCTCTACACTTGCAAGAGAAGCAGATGGTTGTTTGTTTCTCAGAGCGGGAGTTGAAATAGGGGTGTGTTCAACAAAAGCTTTTACAAGCCAAGTTGTTGTACTTTCTCTTTTTACCCTATTAATGGCAAGAATGAGGCACATGAGTAAATTTGAAGGGCAGCAATTTTTACAAGCACTTAAACAGCTGCCTGATCAGGTACAGAAAGTATTGGATCAAGCAGACTACATTAAGAATGTTGCATCAAAATATGCGCAATATGAAAATTTCTTCTTTCTTGGACGCAGGTATATGTTTCCAACTAGTCTCGAAGGTGCTTTAAAGTTAAAAGAGATTTCTTATATTAATGCGAATGGATATCCTGCAGGAGAGATGAAGCATGGGCCTATCGCTTTAATCAATGAGAATTGCCCAACAGTTGCTTTATGTGCTAATAAAATCACTTATGAGAAAATGCTCAGCAATATTATGGAAGTTAAGGCTAGGAATGGAAAGGCCATAGCTGTAGTTGAGGAAAACTCCGAAGGGATTAAAGAAATTGTTGATGATATCATTTATATTCCGAAAATTATCGATGAGCTAGCCCCAATCCCGGCGACGGTTGTCACCCAGCTTTTAGCCTACTACATTGCAAAAGAAAGAGGGGCAGAGATTGATCACCCAAGAAATTTGGCCAAATCAGTAACGGTTGAATAAACTCTTATATTTTTGAAAGAGTTTATATTATTTAAGCTCCGGTTTACTTACTGTATATTATTCTTGCTAATACGGATTCCAAACGAAGGGTATACTTAGAGGGAAATCCTACTTTCTATAAGTGTAAAAATCATTTGGAATCCCGCATCACAGGCGTCTTTTTCTCTTGTTAATTTCAGTTATGTTCTGAATTGATGTGTGGTGCAACTTAGTTTTTAAGGAGGCTGTGTTCTTTCATCATTCAGAGATATCAAATAAGGCATTAATATAGTTATTAGGGTCAAAGGGATCAATATCTTCTAGATTTTCACCTGTGCTGATGAATTTGATAGGAACTCTTAGTTGTCGATGGATGGCTAACGCTATTCCACCCTTTGCGGTCCCATCCATTTTCGTGAGAATTAGTCCTGATAAAGGGATAAATTGGTCAAACACTTTAGCTTGGTCTATGCCATTTTGTCCTGTCGTAGCATCTAATGCGAGTAATGTTTCGTGAGGGCTGTCTGGAAGTAATTTTTTACAAGTTCTACGTATTTTCTCAAGCTCTTGCATTAAATGGGTTTTGTTGTGAAGCCTTCCAGCTGTGTCAATAATTAAAATATCTGCTTTCCTAGCTATTCCAGCTTGTATCGCATCATAGGCAACCGACGATGGGTCGCTTTTTGGTTGTGCTTTGATAATATCGATATTAAGTCGTTGAGCCCATATACTCAGTTGTTCAATGGCTCCAGCTCGGTAAGTATCTGCTGCTGCAAGCAAAACCTTTTTATTTTCTGTTTTGAAAAGATGTGCAAGTTTTGCTGCAGACGTTGTTTTTCCGTTTCCATTCACTCCAACTAGCAAAATAACAGATAATCCCTGAGATAAATTTAATTGAACAGCATCTTTAGAAAAATCTTTAAGTAATTCTTTTTTAATTGTATCAATTATCAGTTCTGGGCTTGCATCGGGGTGTTTCTCATAAAACAATTTGACTTTCTCAATGAGCTGAGATGTTAATTCAACCCCAAGATCTGCTTCATAAAATAACTCTTCCAATTGCTCAAAAGTCTCTTCATTTAATTGGCCTTTGAAAAGAGAGAAAATTTTATTTCCAAAAAAAGATCTTGTTTTGTTTAAAGCAGTTTTGATGGTTTGATAACTGCTTTTTAGCAAATGGAAAATCATAAGAAACCCTTTAGATAGAATGAATCATCAAAACCATCAAATTTTATCTAAGTAAGATTTGAAATGCAATAATGGCTTTACTAAATAGAGAAGGCAGAACTTTAGAAAAGAATGTGACTTCAATTAAACTGGATTGAGAAATGGGTGTAATAGACATTGCTCAATGGTTAATCGAGAATTTGGATCATCAACAATGAGACGTGAAATAAGATCAATGGCGAGGGGGTTCGCATCTTGAGGAAATTGAAGGCGTGAGGCTAGCGAATCAAACTGTTTATTCATAAAAGACTCCACAGTCGGTTTATCAAAAGGGACTCGTCCAAAAAGCATTTTATATAAAATGATTCCAAAAGACCATAGGTCAGATGAAACCTCACTTGGCTGTAATCTTATGGTTTCTGGTGAGGCGTAAACTAAAGTTCCTCTGTACCCATGAAAAGGTCCATTTTTCACATTATAAGAGAGGCCTAAATCGATAATAACCGCACGATCTTTATCATCAATCATGACGTTTTGAGGTTTCAAGTCATAATGGACAATATTTCGCTCATGCAATGCTTTAATACCTTGAGCGATATCACGGCCATACTTAAACACTAAATCTAGAGGCATTCCTTTCTCAGGAATTTTTTTAGATAATTCCCCACCAGGGAGTAATTTTGTAATAAGGACGCAGATACCCTCTTCCGAATAAATCGCTTCTTCAATATTTGAAACATTTGGATGTCTGATACGGGCATTGGT
>CAZJIO010000226.1:0-264 GCA_964546035.1 uncultured Eubacteriales bacterium
TTATACTTAAATTAAACTCTTCTTCTTTTTGGAGGTCTACATCCGTTGTGTGGCATTGGAGTTACATCAATGATTTCTGTAACTTCGATTCCACTGTTATGTAAAGAACGAATAGCAGACTCACGTCCATTTCCTGGTCCTTTCACATAAACCTTAACTTTTTTCAATCCCGCTTCAAGAGCTACTTTTCCACAATCTTCGGCTGCCATTTGAGCAATCGGAAGAGCGTCGTGTAGGGAAAGAAGTGCGACGCTCTTCCGATCT
>CAZJIO010000226.1:288-1549 GCA_964546035.1 uncultured Eubacteriales bacterium
CCAAGAAATAACTTCACCTTTTTTATTAGTCAAAGAAATGATGATGTTGTTGAACGTAGCACTAATATGAGCTTCACCAGTTGATTCAATGATAACTTTACGCTTTTTTACAGTTGCTTTAGCCATATCTACTTACTATTTAGTTGCTTTTTTCTTGTTCGCAACAGTTTTTCTTTTACCTTTTCTAGTTCTAGAGTTGTTTTTAGTTCTTTGCCCTCTTAACGGAAGACCAGATCTATGACGAATTCCTCTGTAACATCCGATATCCATTAAACGTTTAATGTGTAATGAAACTTCTGAACGTAATTCACCTTCAATTTTGTAAAAACCAACGGCCTCACGGATTGCTCCAATTTCGTCGTCATTCCATTCTTGAACTTTTTTATCTTGGCTAACCTGAGCTTTTTCTAAAACCTCAATAGCTCTACTTCTACCTACTCCGAAGATATAAGTTAAAGCGATAACTCCTCTTTTGTTTTTCGGGATGTCTACCCCTGCTATTCTTGCCATAATTTATCCTTGTCTTTGTTTAAATCTAGGATTCTTTTTGTTGATTACGTACAATCTGCCTTTTCGTCGCACAATTTTGCACTCGGCACTTCTCTTTTTTACTGAAGCTCTAACTTTCATATCCTTTAATATCTATAAGTAATTCTTGCTTTTGACAAATCATAAGGGCTCATTTCAAGTTTAACCTTGTCACCTGGTAACAACTTAATATAATGCATACGCATTTTACCAGAGATATGAGCAATTACAACGTGTCCGTTTTCTAATTCTACACGGAACATAGCATTTGATAATGCTTCAATAATTGTTCCGTCTTGTTCTATTGCTGATTGCTTTGCCATAAAAATTAAGCTACTGCTTTTCTGTTTTTACCACTTTTCATCAAACCGTCATAATGTTTGTTTAGTAAGTACGAATTAATCTGTTGGATGGTATCGATAGCAACACCTACCATAATAATCAATGAAGTACCTCCAAAAAACATTGCCCAAGATTGTTGTACATCCATAACACTTACAAGAATTGCTGGGAACACAGCTATTAAAGCAAGAAATAAAGAACCTGGGAAAGTAATCAATGACATTACTTTATCTAAAAATTCTGATGTTTCTACTCCTGGACGAATCCCTGGAATAAATCCACCACTTCTTTTTAAATCATCTGCCATTTTATTAGTTGGAACTGTAATTGCAGTGTAAAAATAGGTAAAGACAACAATCAAAGTTGCAAACACCAAATTATACCAGAGTCC
>CAZJIO010000226.1:1559-1793 GCA_964546035.1 uncultured Eubacteriales bacterium
AACATATTACTGAAAGCACCCGCGATAGAACGTGAAGTGTCAGAATCTGACAAACCTGCTACAGCAGCTGGAATAAACATAATTGCTTGTGCAAAAATGATTGGCATTACTCCAGAAGCATTTAACTTTAAAGGAATCCATTGACGGTTTCCATCTTGTTCAAACTCACCTGAAACTGTACGTCTAGCGTATTGTACTGGAATTTTTCTTACAGCCATTACTAATAATATACAA
>CAZJIO010000226.1:1833-2704 GCA_964546035.1 uncultured Eubacteriales bacterium
TTTCCAAAACCAATAACATAGGTCCTCCATTATTGTTTGTAATGGTAGATGCAAATTCTTGAATGAATGCTTCTGGCAAACGAGCAATAATTCCAACCATAATTAATAGAGAAATACCGTTTCCAATACCTTTATCAGTTATCTTTTCACCTAGCCACATGGCAAATATTGTTCCTGTAACCAAAATTGCGACAGAAGAAAATAAGAATGAAAATTGTGAAATCAATTCAGGGTTTGAAGACGCTATTATTGCATTAGGAATCGTTCTGTAAAGATTATAAATATAACCTGGAGCCTGAACTAATGTAATTGCAATTGTTAACCAACGTGTAATCTGATTGATTTTAGTTCGTCCACTTTCGCCATCCTTTTGAAGTTTTTGCAAATAAGGAACTGCTATTCCCATTAACTGAACTACAATCGATGCAGAAATGTAAGGCATAATTCCAAGAGCAAACACTGATGCTTTTGAAAAGGCACCACCAGTAAACATGTCTAAAATAGAACCTATTCCACTATCTGTCTGTCCAGATAAGTTTGCTAATTGGGTAGCATCAACACCCGGAAGAGTTACATGTGCTCCAAATCGATAAACAACTAGAAGACCTAATGTAATAAGAATTCTGTTTTTCAGTTCCTCAATTTTCCAAACGTTGCTAAATGCTTCTAAAAATTTCTTCATATTGCTAAAAAAATTATAATGTTACAGCTTCACCACCTGCAGCTTCAATAGCCGCTTTTGCAGTAGCAGTAAACTTATGAGCTGTTACTTTTAATTTAGCTTTTAATTCTCCTCGACCTAAAATCTTAACAATTTCATTTTTAGTAGCCAAACGGCTTGAAACAAAAACAGTCATATCAACTGTATCTG
>CAZJIO010000226.1:2752-2958 GCA_964546035.1 uncultured Eubacteriales bacterium
ATTTACACCTTCGTATTCTTTACGATTGATGTTTGTAAAACCAAACTTAGGCACACGTCTTTGAAGTGGCATTTGACCACCTTCAAAACCAATCTTTTTAGAATAACCAGAACGAGATTTTGCTCCTTTGTGACCTCTTGCAGAAGTACCACCTTTACCAGAACCTTCTCCTCTACCTAATCTTTTATTTTGATTGTGTGTTGAAC
>CAZJIO010000227.1:0-2928 GCA_964546035.1 uncultured Eubacteriales bacterium
CTGGTGGAGGTCTCGTTACAAGGTGAATCCTTTAATGCCTGTAATCTTACGTTTTATAATAAAGGCGCTGAATGGAATAAAACCTGGGGTAAAGCTGAACGACGATCTGTTGCATTTGCGATCCGGAATGTAGGAAAAGGTTTTGTAAGAAATTGTGTCTTTTTAGGACAACAGGATACCTTGTATTTACGCTCTGGACGATTATATATGGAAAACTGTTATGTAGAAGGTGAGGTAGATTTTATTTGCGGTGGTGCTACGGTGTTTTTCCAGAATTGTCAAATCCATTCCATTTATTATCCACAAGGAGGCTATATTACTGCAGCAGCACCGAGTGATTCTGGTGGTTTAGGTTTTGATAATGGATATGTTTTTAACAATTGTACATTCACTGCGGACCCTGCATTGGAACAGGCAAAACCGGTCTATCTTGGCCGTGGTGCATGGCAAAATGGTAGTAATGGAAAGGGCCCAGCAAAGGTTGTAATCCAGAATTCGATAATTTCGAAACTATCTGGCAAAGCGGGGTGGACCGATTGGGATACGACAAGTACCGCAGAACGACAATTTTTTAGAGAATACAACAATACTGGTGAAGGGGCAATTCAAGGAGAAAACCCTGGTAGAAAAGTATTAACAGATCAGGAATATAAAACCCTTTATGCTCAACCAGAACTGGTATTAGGATACACGCCCAAATTCCCCTGGTAAAGGAAAATTAATCATGGCGCCTCTAATAACTAACAAAGTAATTAGAGACGCCCGGAAGTAAATTTTTCTTGACAGAATAGAAAAGTAGTTTTATCGTTAAACAGTCAAAACGTTTTGACAATCTGTAGGAGGTGGATAATGAAACAGAAAAAGACAGTATTGTGGTTGTCGTGTCTTCTTGTAATGCTGGTTATAGGTAACCTTTGGGCTCAACCAAAAAAAACACTCACTGTCCTTTGGTTTAATGATTCAAATGAATCGGATGTGTTTATGGCAACGATGGCGGACTATCTGAAAAGTCATCCAAATATTAGTATTGATATGCAGGTTGTTCCTTTCAATGATTACGAAAACAAACTTAGAATGATGATTGCTGGCGGAAATCCACCTGATGTAGCCAGAATAGCAAGTGCTCATGTGCCTCTTTTTGCTAATAGTCTCGAACCACTTTCTGGAAAACCTGTATTTGATACGCTTTCTAAATCTTATTTTGATTCTTCATTAGCACTTGGTCGTGATGAAAATGGTCGCCTTTTAGTGATGCCTACAGAAGCAACCGCCAATGGTATGATTGTTAATATAACCTACTTTAAAAACGCTGGCATTGATGTGGAGAAGCTTTCTCAGACCTGGACATGGGATCATTCAAAATCTTTAATGTTCTTTTGATAGGCAATGAAAAAGGTGTTAAAAGCAAACCCAAAAGCCAAATACGGAATTACAGTCGATTTTTCGACCCATCGTTTTTCGACCTTTCTCTATGAGGCTGGTGGACGCTTCTTAGCGAGTAACGGAAAATCAATGAATTTTAACACCCCTGAAACGTTGGATGCTTTGAAGTTTTTCAAGAAGTTGCATGATGAAGATCTAGCACCTAAATCAGTATGGATGGGCTCTGAAAATCCTCAGGAATTGTTTCAGTCGGGGCTTGTAGCTTGTCATGTTGGAGGTTCATGGCTTATCAATGCCTATCAAAAGAACATTAAAGATTTTGAATGGGCAGCTGTACGTATGCCCAAACGTAAAATCAATTCTTCAGTGCCAGGTGGGAAATTTGTAGGAGTCTTTAAAAATTCTCCCAATAAAAAAGAAGCTCTCGATCTTATCGCAGTATTTTCTGATAAGGCACATAATGAACAGTATTGCAGAGACACCTTTAATTTGTCAGCACGTAAAGATGCAAATATTGCCTATGCTACGAGATCTAAGGATTTCTCTGTGTTTACTGAAGAGCTTAAACTTACCCCTGCTTATACAGCGGATGATTGGAAGAGCAGTGTGGTGGCCAAACTTAATCCATATGCTCGAGAGCAGATTATAGAAGGACTGCTTGGAAAACAAACAATGGAACAGACAGCTGCAAATATACAGGCCAAAGGTAATTCTTATTTCTGATATCAATATGAAGCAGACCACGCGAGCCCATGGTACTTTTGAGCAAACCCTTGTTCCTCTGATGTTTTTAACTCCCAATTTGTTCATATTTTGCCTTTTTATAATTGTCCCGGCGTTTATGGGACTGCGTATGTCTCTCTTTGAGTGGAGCCTTCTTGATGATTCAAAGTTTATTGGACTTATGAATTTTCAAGAGTTGCTTCACGACTCAATGTTCTGGCTTACGCTAAAAAACACGCTTCTGTATGTTGTCGCAGTTGTTCCAGTCCTGGGAATAGTTGCACTTATGCTTGCTCTCCTCCTTGCAGGGGAGGGGAGAGTCATGGGGGTGTTTCGTGCAATATACTATGTTCCTACCATGCTCAGTATGATCATTGTTGGTATCGCGTGGAGATGGCTTTTAGGATATGATTTAGGAATTATAAACTATTTGTTAAAGTTGCTTGGACATAAACCAGTACCATGGCTGACAGATGGTATTATGGCAAATGTAAGCCTTATTTTTGTAACCCTGTGGACAAGAGCAGGATATTTTATGATGATGTTTATTGGTGGTTTACAAGCAATTCCAAAAACTTATTATGAAGCTGCTCAGATTGATGGTTCAAGTTCTATTACCACCTTCCGGCGAATTACACTTCCTCTCCTCAAACCAATTATACTGGTTGTTATCGTTCTTGCTACAATAGAAGCTTTTAAAGCCTATGAGTTAGTTTTTGTTTTAACCCAGGGTGGGCCTGGTACATCAACAAAGTTTATTGTTCAATATATTTACCAGGCAGCTTTTCAAGAAGATAAGATGGGGTATGGTGCTGCCATGTC
>CAZJIO010000228.1:0-2921 GCA_964546035.1 uncultured Eubacteriales bacterium
CCATGATCAATGCGGTCAGACTTAAAGCTGCTTCAATAGACAGAGAACCTTTTACTTTTTTCATCGGCCACACCTTAATACGAAGCTTGTGCTTCTAGGTTAAAATGAAAAGTCGACATCTTCTGAGTTTCACTGGACATAAAGGGTAGTCCAAAAAATAATGCATGGACATCAACCTGTGTTTGGACCTCAAACCCTACTGCATAATCTGATAGTTGGAAAGGCTCATCTCTCTCTTTTGCGATATTCATTTGGATGAGATCTAATATACGCATATATTTCAAGGTCTCATCTCCTCCATCTAATAATAAGAAAAGTCGCAAATAATCTTCATAGCTCAAAGAGGGTAAATAACTTGTCTCAATTGCTTCCTCTTTCCCTTGAGCAGTGGCATGGGTTAATCCAGTGAATATATCCGTTTCCCACGTATCTGAATTCTTGATGATCGGTACCCTTTCGTTGTTGAGTAGTTTTTGAACATCCGAAACGGATTCTGCAATGGCCCATATTAATGTTAAAACACTCGTGACAACAATACTTCCAATACCTAAACTCCACCAACCCGCTACCGCATCACCCATACTTTTGACCGTACTCATTCTGTCAAAATCCAGTAAAAGAGCAATAAGATTGAGTGCAATTCGAATTCCAAATAAAAGAGCAGCACTTTCTAATAAATTGGTTGTATCCAGATCATGTCCAAATAGAATGTATTCCACTTCATAATTTAGAAAATGGGCATTTTTCGGGAAATGGCTCAAAGTTAACGCCTCGGCTACCTCACCTTGTTCATTCTTCACCCTATCTGTAGCACCCTTAAACATACCTATGATATATTCATTGACATACAGTTCATCTTTTAAAAGCAGAAAATCCTGAGTCATCCCCGTGGCTAAACTTTTCAAAGTATCTAAGTAATGAGAGGATGTCTCTAAATCAACGCCAGTGACTTTAATAGGTGCATTTTCTTCTTGGGTTATAAACCCTTTACTGGGTAAGTTGTCATCTAGGATGTGTATTTCGAATTCAGGGAGATTTACGCCAGGGTACATGCCTTCTGCAATTTTAACAAAGTCAGCATAATCAAAACCCTCAGGCAATTTAAAATCATCTGCACCATAATCAAAATACATGGCCCTACTGTAACCATCTAACGCCGTTTCTATCGTATCTACATACTGAAGGAGCTCATGTTCAATGGTCGGTGAAACCACCAAGCCTTCATTATAAGAAATTTGAAGGTCTTCAAACACTTCTCCAAAATCACCAGCAGATAAAATCTCTTTGTTTTGTCCAATCCAGTAGCTTTGCAAGCTCAGCTCATTACGCCTTAGGGCACTAATTTCATCAGAAATGGAATCTATTATGTTCAAATTTCCTTGAAGGGTTGTTTTCATCCCTGCTAAATTTGTGACCATATCCATGTTCCCTTCTTCATCTATACCGAGTAACGCTTCGTAGGATGCCATTTCTTCTTGCACTTTTTGGGCTGTTCCTTCTATATAAAGGGCCTGATTGCTTTCTACCTCCCTCTTCAATAAATTAATTTGCTCTACCACTTGTGGCGTTGTCAACATAATGCGTTCTATTTGCACCATGGCTTCTTCGATAATCCCTTTAAGCCCAAAGCTTTTTCCGAAAGATTGGTAGGGCTTTGTTAAAAGTTCAATTTGAGGTAAATTCTTCTCGTACATCAGATCTCGAAGCTCATTAAAGGCAGCCACCTCACCTTCATAACTTTGCCTAGTTGATGTTTCCTCTTGACTGAGCTGGGTAGCTTCTGCCTCAAGTCCACTTAACACACCTTCAAGCTCAATAATGGCTAGGGAAGCTGTTTCTCCTACGTCAGACAGAATCAACAAATCTATCTCTTGTTGAACACGCCCCCTACTCTGTGCATTTACCACAACCAGTTCTTTCAGACCCTGCATCACCTGGTATTTATTGAGGACTTGAGTAAAAAACATACCAGATTGGGTAATTGCGTTCTTATACGCTTCAAGGATCTGGTCAATGTAGCATACATTTTCATTTAATAGCACGCGATAACTCTCTAGGGGCATTTCATTTGGGGTATAAATAGGCGACACCCCATGATCTTGTGTCATTAGTTTCTTAGCATAATTAGGGTACAACATCGGTAACCCTTGAGAATCCATCACCACGCACCCGTGAGCGCCATCAATTAATATCCCTTCTACCAGCATCTCTAGATCGTAAAATCCTACCTCTAAGGTTTGAATTTCTGAGATGACATCATTTTTTTGCATCAGGATTTCAGAGGTCTTTGAAGCCTTAGTCAATAAACCCATTTTATCTAAAAAGGGCTCTAGGGCAACAAAAGGTCCACGATTGGTCATATAGGCTAAAATTTGACTTTTGATTTCTTCAGCTTCTAATAAGGGTTTGGTCCGCGAAAAAGCCAGCGGTCCAAGTTTATTTTCATACAAAGAAAAGGCCTTATCCCCAGGATCTAAAGCTTCGTAAAAAACATTTGAAATTGTTGAAATTGTTTTTGGATTGAGTGTCGATAGGGTATAACGATTGAGATCATTAAGAATGGTTTGTTCAGATGAGAAATCTTTTGCAAAAATACCGTATTGACTCTGTAAATGAGAGTCGTAGGAGGCTAGAATGGATTCACTAGCCAGTTGAAGTGCTCTTTGAGCTTGTATCTTGGCGACATGTATTCTGGTAACATCCACAATGGTACAAGAAAATACAATGAGTGTTAACAAGACGCAAGATAAAAAGATAGAAACGGCCCCTTTTGGCCCATACCTTTTCATATTTTATATCCCCCCATATTAAATTTTTCCTCATCTTTATTATAAATTATGATTATTTTTTTGTCTATCTTTTTTTCTACATGAGAATATTTTTTTTGCCTTATATCCATACTAAACTCTATCACATCAAAT
>CAZJIO010000229.1:0-2561 GCA_964546035.1 uncultured Eubacteriales bacterium
GATGCCATTCTCAACTTCATAATGAGTCCCAACAAAGTAAGTGGTTGTGCTACCAGCATTCGTGGTCAGCACAGATTTTACTCTTCTTCCGTCAGCATCATAGGTGAAGGTGGCATTGGAGAAGATAGGCATAAGTGTAAAAATTACTTAAGGTATAAACTCAAAATCTAGATAAGCACCTGTACACTGATCAGTTTCAACTCCATCTTCATAAATATGACCTTGCACCACAATCCTTATATCTGCTTTTTTGCCTAAACTAGGAACTATCCCTGTAAGTTTATATTCATATTCTTTTATAGGTCATTTCTTCCAATAATATATTTGCCATCCACTGGAAAATGTTGAACATTATTTTTCACTTCTATCCAATTTACCTGTTCAATATCAAATGACAATAGTTGAATGTTATACCCAGCTGGGAAAATTACAGAGATATTCGAGGTAGGTTCTAAACTAAAATGAACATTTCTATCTCCTTCGTACAACTTTCCAACAAAACTCATTTTTAGTAAGGTGTTCATTTCACAATTCTTGTACAATTCAGCAAAAAGACTTTCTTTATTTACTGAATTGTTTGTGCAATTTGTGATAACAATTGCACAAAATATAATTTTTATAATATTAATTGGGGTTATTCTCATATTACCTCGGAGGTATTGTGTAAATAAAGGGGTGGTTTTTATTTTCCACACCATTAGATCCTGTATAAGTAGGCATAGATAAAACCATAAATACTTCTATATAGTTATTTTTGTTAGGATAGAAAGGATGGCTATATATAGTAGTGCGATCTTCAAGGCAATTTTGACAAATTGTAATGAATTCAACCTCACCTGGATCTATACTAACTTGTGAGACTGGTTCGAAGTAACAATCTGTAGTTATTGTGCATGATTGGAAATTAGGCAGAGATTCTTCTGACATGTTAATTTTTTGCAATATTGCACTTGATTCACCTTCGTTAACGATTGTAATTTCAATATTAACAACATCTCCTGATTCAGATGTAGTATATTTTAACAATGCTTGTAGTGTAGCTGCCGCAGTTGGAGAATTCATCGCAACTATATTCAAAATATCAGCAAAGACTTCTATTGGTGGGTAACTTGCATCGCTTGAGCTGTTACTACCAAAATCTTGCCACTGATATACACTAGCAGGTGATGCTCCACCCATATAGCCATCTTGCGAAAATGGATTTGGAGTAGAAGTCGGAGCTGGATTGTTACTCATTCCTCCACTTGCCCTACCTACCCCACTAACAACTCTTTTACCACTTGATAATAAATTTGAATTAGAAGCACCACAGTAATTATCCGCTCCGTAACAATCAGCAGGGACATGACCTGATGGGTCAGTATATCGAATAGGATTATTAAACGTATAGGAGTATCTATCCAACCCTTGACTTCCGCCCGGCACAATCGTATCCGCCTGAGCGAATCTACCCAGTGACGGGTCATACCAGCGGGCGTTGTAGAACATGAGACCAAAATCATCTGTATAAGAATATTGTCCCGTGTAAGTGTAATCCGTTGGGTTTGTGCCTGACGAGTAGCGAGTCTCACCCCAGGCTTTGTACTTGGTTTCGGAAATCACAGCGCTAGAAGAATTAGTAACGAGTGACGAGATTAGTTGTGCGAGATGGCAAAGGCAGAGTAGACCGCACGGTGTACCTCACCGAAACGACGATTCACGCCTTGCAAGCCTATCTACAAGTGCGTGGGTTTGGCTTTAGCGAGCATGTCTTTTTATATCGCAATGCGCCGCTCAAAAAAGATTTATTGCGTGCCAACTTGCAGTATGCTGGTGAAGCGGTGGGCGTGAAAGTGTATCCGCACAGATTGAGACATACTTGCGCCACACAATTACTGAATGCAGGTTGCAAAGTCACATCCATTCAAAGATTTCTCGGTCACAAGAAACTTTCTACCACGATGGTGTATACCAAAGCTCACGACCAAACGGTGGCGGATGATTATTTCCTAGCCATGCAAAAGGTAGAACGAAATTTAGATGATTCGGTTGTTAAGGTGCAAGCTAACCGGTTGGAATTAGTCAAGAAGTTGGAATTGCCTGAACTTTGCTTTGAGGAGAGACTGGAGATTACAAAGCAACTCAAACTTTATCATTCGTAAATTAAGGTTGCCTTGGCGGATATTTTTCATCCAAATTACCATAGCCATCCCATTCATACCAAACTCGCATCGTTTCTTCTGCATTGTAATAGCCAGAAGAGAAAAAACCTGCTTCTAATAATGTTTCATAGTATGATATATCAAAAAGGTGAATACAGTCAATTTGTGTTTCTGGTGTTATTTCAAGGTTACTTAACTCAGTAGTGAAAGAATAATCTACCCCTTTTTGTGGATAAATTAATATAACAGTTCTACCACCACCGACATCATTTCCGCTAATAATATACTCAGGTTCTCCAACTTCTTTCATCAACCGACTCGTTGATGTATTTATTTTTCCACATAGTATAAAATTGCTTGCAATATTATTTTTTATATATACTTCTCCTCTTAGTTGTCGGCGGTGACCCAATGACCAAG
>CAZJIO010000229.1:2587-2835 GCA_964546035.1 uncultured Eubacteriales bacterium
AAAAGAAAATTTGGTTATCAAAAATATTCCAAGACGAATTATTTTTTTGAATAGATGATTGGTCAATATCTGGTAGACCTTCAAGAATTTTTAGAAGGTCAGTCTCGGTAGTTTGCCCTGAGACAATCCCATTCCAACAAGGTAATTCGCAGTTCGATTTTTCCAAAATTGAAATTTCACCCTCTTGGGATATACAGGAAGACATGAAAATAAGAATTATCAAGAAAATTGTTTTTTTCATCGTAATC
>CAZJIO010000230.1:0-1809 GCA_964546035.1 uncultured Eubacteriales bacterium
ACTCCGATAGGGTTTCACCCTTCTTCGATGCGAAATGGTTTTCGGCAGCATTTAAGAGCTCTTTAAGCTCAATCTTGTTTTTACTACTCAAAAAGTCCTTGACATCCTGCTCGGTCAACCCTGACGGATTATTCTCTTCATCATATCTCCCACCGTATTTCTCGTAGAGATATTCCTGAAGTTTCTGTTCAGGGGTAAGCTGTTGAGTCTGTCCGGCAATTTTCGTAGCAAACTCCTTCTCGTCGAAGGCGGGGTCATTGGCATGTTCGATTACAAATCGTGCCAAGTAGGGAAGTTGCTCTATGTACTTTTTTCTTGCAGTTTCAGCTAGCGTTAAGTAAACATCAACGTCTTTTTCAGGTTTAAACTCTTCTTCGTTTATTCCAAATACGCTGAATAGCTCTTTTGGTATTTTAAGGTCTGAACCATTTTGACCACCATTACCATTGTCCATTTTACCATTACTTCCAGCACCACCATTATCGTCACCACCATTATTTCCACCATTATCGCTTCCGTTTGTAGGGTCCCCGGATGATGATACTTCACCTGTAAGCTGAGCTAGTATATTCTTATCGACACCTTCTAGTTCTGCCATAATTATATGAATTTAGCGATTATTGAATTTGCATCAATGATAAGATATTTCTCGCTGTTATGAACAAAATCGTAAAAACGGTATGTAGGATTAAACATGACTCTGTCCATTAGCTTAACACTAAGTGAATGATTTCTTGTAAATACACCATAAGCCACTACATAACCCTGAAATGGATGGTCATCCCATGCATCAGCAGAAAGGTCTGCCTTATTAGCATAGTTCAGGTCTAACCCACTCTTAGGTTTAATCTCAATCTGTTTGAGAACCACAATGTCCGGCCCAAACATTAAGTCGGATATTGCCGTCAATTCAGTCGGATTTGATTCTGGAACAATGTTTTGCTCCTGCTCCTGTTCTAGATTTTGTTCTTTTAATTCACTCATAACCTTATAGTTTAAATTATGTTGCTAATATACAATTTAATCTTTAATATGTTCCTTACTGCGAGTAGTTTTTACGCTTTTTGGTTCACTTGTATTTTTTAGAATGGCATCAAGCTTTAGTCTTATTGCTTCCAACTGAGAGTTTACGACAGATTGTCTTTGCTGCTCTTTAAGGTAAGCCATTTCAATAAACCTTTCAGTTTCAATCTTTTTATTCTCAATTCCAATTTTTGCCCTATCGATTTCGTTATCATTACCAATTTTCTGACTTTCATTCTCCAGTTGTTTATACTTAACTTCAAATTCACGCCTCATTTTTTCTGCTTCGACGTTAAGCTTCGTTTGTTCTATCTGAACATCGTACTGCTTCAACATCTTTTCAATCTCACCTTTAAGCTTTATTATTTCAGCCTCTTGTTTGGCCTTGTTATTATCGATTGCCATTTGGTTCTGCGTAATTTTTTGCTCATACTCATCAATAAGCGTCATCAACTTACTATCCATTTCTCTAAAACTATCAGAGGTAAGGATTGCACTTACTGCTGAAATAGGCATTCTATTTGACATTACACCCTGTATGGCTAACTGTTTATACAGCTCCCTTACGCTCTCATCGGTTAACGATTTGTTGATTACGATTTTAACGGTTCTATCCTCGAACTCGGCAAGGTCAATCTCTTCTACCATGTAACCCATCTTGCTATCCTCGTAGTCAATATACACCTTTTGAGCATCGGTATACCTAATGAGCAGATTGACGTAATGCTCCAATGCTTTTACGTAGATTAGTTCGTGTGTTTGGTATATTGATTCCACTATTGATAG
>CAZJIO010000230.1:1820-2831 GCA_964546035.1 uncultured Eubacteriales bacterium
TCTGATTGATAGCAGCCATCGTGGTACCTTTCAGGTCGTATTGCTCCATCATTGCCAATGACTGTCTTGTTACCCCGGTGACCAACTCAAAATGACGCTCTAACGACTCATCAATATTCAGAAGCGTAACGATACTCTGCGATAGGGTATCATCATAGTTTTGGAACTGATTAAATGTAGCAGGACGACCATTCTTCATCGATTGAATCCATGCAGTCCCCTGTTTTCTTAAAAACATCCATTCGTCCCTTGTCATTCCGCCGGGTCGCTGTGAGTCGTCCATTATCATTCCCTTTACGCCAGATAACGTAATGAGCAACTCCATTTTCATGTTGATGATGGTTGACAACTCAACGCTATCCTTTGTTTCGAGTACTAGTGAGTAAGGCTTACGGAACTTTTTATCAAACACCAAGCCGATTACTGGAAGCTTTGGGTCAATGTAAGAATCATCATACCTTACAACATCAGTTATCTTTCTAGGTCTTACAATAAACATATCGTCCAACATCACCGCTTCGTAAATAACATAAAACGGTAACTCCTTCACCTTTATCCCTTTCTTGATAAGCTTGCTCTTTTCGTTTTCCTTAATCATGTGGATATGAGGCGAATCAGGATTGTACTTATTCGGGTAATACGCGAACAACTTTTTCTCCTTCTCCTTCCAGAATATATGCTTTATTGTATATGTACCCATCTCGCCAATGGTATTCGGATAAGCGTACCCGGATACATAGGCAGCTTCTGTTTTTCCTGCTATTTCATACTTGTCGATTAATGCTTTCACGGCACCATTTATCTCGTAACGCTCTTCCAGCTCTCTTGCTGTGTAATGCCTTAGTAGTACCACCCAATCACCATCCTGCACCCATGTGTTGGATGTCATAGGGTATATAACATCAAGCGGTGATACCGCTTCAAATACAGGTTCGTTTGAGTTTCCCGTTATATCAACATAGTAGTACTCTGCGCCAATGGCAGTTTTTAACGCATAGTCAAATGCAATTG
>CAZJIO010000231.1:0-2804 GCA_964546035.1 uncultured Eubacteriales bacterium
TTCTCTATAAGAAAAATATTTGCTAGGGTATGGTCTAGGCGCGTACCCGTTGCACCTAATAAGACAACTTCTTTAGCGCCTATTTTGATGGCATATTCGATAGCAATCTCAGTATCGGTAAAGTCTTTTTCCGAACTAAAGGTAACCGTCTTAACACCCTTTTCAATAAAATAGTGAAAAACCGCTCCATCAATAGAGTCAAAATCACCCAGGAGTACGTCAGGAACAAGCTCTGCCTGGTAGAGTGCGTTTGCCCCCCCATCAGCACAGATGATCATTTGTGTTGCTTCATTTTTAAATTGTTCAAGGAGAAAATCCTTGGATAAATTCCCACCGGAAATGATCATCACTTTCATATCCGACACCTAATATTTCTTAAATGCTTGAATGCACTGTTTAAGATCCTCTGCATTAAAAACTGAAGAGCCAGCCACGATGATTTCAGCACCCGCTGCAGTTACCGCCTCAATATTATCTAAAGTGATGCCACCATCTACTTGTATGACACAATTGACTTTATTTGCAACGATCATTTCCTTCATGGATTTGATCCTTTGAAGTGAACCTTCAATAAAGCTTTGTCCTCCAAAACCAGGATTAACCGTCATAATCAAGACCATATCTATCAAGTGAAGGACAGGTTCAATAGCCGATAGCGGTGTAGCTGGATTAAGTGCAACACCAACCTGAACACCTTTTTCTCTTATTGTTGTAAGCAGCTTATGTAGATGCTTAGTGGCTTCTACATGAACCGTAATGATATCTGCTCCACTTGCAACAAAGTCATCAATAAATTTCAAAGGCTCTTCAACCATAAGATGTACATCAAATATTTTATCTGTACACTTTCTTAAGGATTTAATCACAGGCGCACCTAAGGTGATGTTGGGTACAAAGTTGCCGTCCATTACATCTATATGGATATAATCACAACCTGCTCCATCAATACGCACTATTTCTTCTTCTAATCTTGCGAAATTGGCAGCAAGGATTGAAGGGGCTAATTTAATCATACTAATATCTCCTTACATCTTTTAATTCTGCATAAATACTGCAATAGTTCTCGTATCGAGAGGCAGAAATTTGACCTAGACTCACAGCTTCTTTTACAACACATTTAGGTTCATGTACGTGATTGCAACCATTATACTTACATGAGCCGCTACATTCTGAGAATTCGATGAATAAACTTTTCAAATCTTCAGGCAAAATGGTTTCTAAGGATAGCGAACTAAATCCTGGTGTATCAACAACATAGCTATTTTCTCTATAACAGATGAGTTCCGCGTGTCGTGTGGTGTGTTTGCCTCGTTCTGCTTTTCTACTAATTTCTCCTGTTTCCAAGATGATTTCTGACTGAATTAAATTAAGTAGGGAAGATTTTCCAACGCCGGATGGACCAGCAAAAACTGTTGTTGTGTTATGAAGGGCTTCTGTTAAGGCTTCAATCCCTTCTCTGATTTCTGCACTTGTCATAAATACCTTATAGCCGACTTTCTCGTACAAGTTTTTAATCTCAGCCGTTGCTTCTATGTCTAAGGTATCTACTTTGTTAAAGCAAATAGAAGTATTGAGCCCTTCTCTCTCGGTCATGATCAGAAAGCGATCTAACAGATTTAGATTTGGCTTTGGATAATTAACGGAGAATACAATCATGACTTGTCCAATATTGGCTACAGTTGGTCTGATCAGCTCATTTTCTCTCTTTTCTATTTCTACAATGTTTCCTTTATGGTCCTCATTTTCAAAAGGTTCTATGATAACATTATCACCTATTAACGGTTTAATGTTTTGATTTCGAAAAATGCCCTTGGCTTTGCATTCATAAACGCCATCAAAAGGGACATGTACATAATAAAAGCCTGCAATGCCCTTGATGATTTTACCCTTCATCAATTGACCACCTCATCAAAATTAATACTATTGGTATATTCCTTGGTTGCATCTAAGAAAACCTCAATGGTGCCTTTTCCAGTACCTTCGACCGTAACGACCACAGGGAAATCTTCTACAACAATCTCTTCTGAGTACACAATGCTCGTGTCACCATTTTCTAAGATTAGCTGTACTTCTAGCAGACCACTAGTTTGTTCATCTGCAAATATATTATTGATAGTCACCGTTTTGGAAATAATTTTTTTACCTTGACTCACCACTAAATTGACGGTATAACCCAGTTCAAGCTCTGTGCCGATTTCCACATTCGTTGTAATAATTTTTCCGTCAGGTACAAGATCATTTTCAATATAAGTCACATTCCCTGGAACTAGGCCCCATTCGATTAATTTGCTTCTGCCTTCTTCTTCAAGCAACAAAGTAATATCAGGCATTTTTACATAGACCTTCTCTTTGCCCTGGCTTACATAAATCGTAACCGTTGATTGAGGTGCAGCTTGTTCTAACCCGTAAGGTTCTTGACGGATGACATGCCCCATAGGAATGGTATCGTGATTTTCAAATCTGCGATCTGGAAAAAAGCCCTCTTTTCGAATAATGCTTTCTGCCTCATCAAAAGTTAGGTTAGATACATCTGGCACGACATATAGTTCAATACCTTTGCTTACAACCAGCTCAATTACAAGAATCTCATCCTTTTCAATCGGCACTATGCCCTCTTGAGATTGACTGATGATATAATCTTGTGGTTGTTTGTCTGAATAGATGTAAGGAGCTATGCTATAGGCAATTTCTAATTCCTCAAGCTGATCTATTGCATCCTCTAGTATAAATCCCTCTAAAGAAGGAATATTGATTTCTTTAGGTATATTCGCATTTTTAGAGGGATTTATACTAGAGGATGCAAT
>CAZJIO010000232.1:0-633 GCA_964546035.1 uncultured Eubacteriales bacterium
CCTAGAGATATAACAGCCTGAGTATAAAATTTGTTTGTGAAAAACTTGAAAACAAAATAAAGCGAAATAAAAGTGATAACTTGTCTCAGTAAAAGGTAAAAAAATGATGGCAGAGGCAATATAGCTATGAACAGCACCACCGCTCCGACATAGGACATCTTTTTCATAACTTCATTAACTGGGTGTTTTTTGTCTGTAGACATAACAAAATCATATCATAAATAAGACTTATCGTCTCTGGATAGATAGTCATTACCAAGCAATCATATTGGTAATGACAGACATCCGAAAAAAATTCGGCATTCATCTTAGAGAACTCCGTGTTGAGCGCAAACTCACACAGGAGGAACTTGCAGACCGTGCAGGTATGCATTTCACTTATATTGGACAAATTGAACGTGGTTTACGCAATCCTTCACTGATAAACCTTGAAAAACTTGCTAAAGCACTCAGGGTTAATGCTGGAACACTTCTCCCTTTTTAACTTTTAAGCTAGTGTAACCATTACACAAGCCAAGATTAGTAGCTATTAAGCTCATTTGCTAAAGCAGATGCTTCATAGCTCATTTTCACTACGGCATCCCACATAATGAGGTCATCTTGACTTGTATAGGTATTGGCCTGGAGTCGGTT
>CAZJIO010000232.1:663-995 GCA_964546035.1 uncultured Eubacteriales bacterium
AGAACTCTATTTGTCGATTGAATAAATCCATTAAGCGGTCGTATTTGTCCCTTGGCAATCTGCTGGAATAAGGTTGCCAAGATTGTTTCCACGAATGGAGGCTGGACAAGTAGGATTGTATTTCACCTAGGTTAAGTGTTGGTCTTTGGCTTGGAACCCGAGGGTTCGACTTTTGACGAGTAACAATATTACTTTTTGGAATTTCTGTCGGCTTACCTTCTTTAATGAGGTCTGTCACGAGTGGTTCAAGTATTCTTGATGAAAGTGCGTTGCCAAGTCCTTCCAATGGGCGCGGTAATTCTTCATTTGACCACGACTCTTTTAGCGTATTT
>CAZJIO010000232.1:1050-2730 GCA_964546035.1 uncultured Eubacteriales bacterium
ATAGCAGCGTCTGTTTGAATAAATTCTAAACCTGCATCGAATTGGTTAAGTCGAGAAAAAATCCCTCTCGTAACAGTAGAAGAACCAGTGGGACTCTGCGGCCAGCCTACAGCATAAAGTGTTTCAGCTGTTTCTAGCCCGCTGGACTCATGCCAATCACAAGTTGGCATAGTTTCTGGAAGTTTTAGAACAGCGATGTCCATTGTTGGAGAGTAATTCCAAACAGTTAATTCTTTTTCACCGTTAATCCAAGTTGTTAATTTACTGGCACCTTCAATTACGTGCTTGTTTGTTACCAAATATCCTGGAGACACCGAAAAACCACTTCCATGACCGCCATCATCTCTCATAACAACGAATGTGCAGTCTTTGGCTTTTTTCAAAGTAGTTTCAGCACTACACTTGTTCGAGCCAGCAGGCTCAGTTCCAGGGATATCGTTGTCCCAAAAAAACACAATTATCGCAATTAAGATAACCGGCACGACAATAAAAAACCATTTCTTTGAATGAGGCTGTTTTGCTGGTTTCTTAGTAGCACCTTTGTTTTTGTCTAAAAAGCCTAGTAAAGATGTGACAAAAAGTGCACAGAAGGAAATAACGGTTACTGCGCTATTAAAGATGAAAAAACGAGAAAGAATTTCCTCGCCATTTGAATAATTTGTCCCTAGTAACATGTGCAGGATTATTGGTTGAGAAAAATAAATCAGATGAAACAGCAAACTAATAACTAGCGCAAAGAGAGAAATGACAATAATACTAATATTGTTTTTCAGGTTCATGTTACTTAGTTAAATCTGAAACAGAGAAAACAACTGCTCCACCATAAGCACCAACACATCCATACTTAACTGGACTCACGAGTGCTTCCTTTAAGGAGGAGTCTTCGCTCCAGAGTTTAACAATCCTATCCACATACTTCTCCATCATCCCAAATCCTTCGTCTCCATCGCAAACCTGTCTTCCAGCAACGTTCCAGCAGGACTCAGGACGTAACGAGACGTAACTGGTTTGGTTATAAGTATTAACATCGCAATTTGGGCAGATGCCTGAAATTCTTTGAGCAAATACTTCAAAGGACTCCGGCGCATTCTGTTGGTCACTCTTGTATTGTTGCTGTGCAGGGTCATAGTTCAAGTTCGACTTGTCAAAGAAAAGCTGAGCCTCATTATTAGCAACTCTACAAAGCCCATCTTCCAACATTAAAGGTTTAAGATTGTTTTTTTCGCGATAAGCATTCACTTTTTGAAATATGGCATATGTAGAAAGTTGTGTTTCATTGTTTGCCCACATCTTTTTCGTGTATTGCTGTGCGCCAGTCTGGCGACCAACTTTTCCTCCAAGTGAGTATCCAACTCCCAGAACGACAAATAGTCCAATTAAGGAAAATATTACTATTAAAGCTTTTTTCATAGATTTCTTTCTGATGGCCTTAACAATTGTTAAAACAAGTATATCTTACAAAAATAAATACTAAAAGTCTCATTCTGTTGGTGGTAATTGTTAGATTTGCATTGACTCATTGTTTAATAGTTACCTATCCGAACACTTTTTTCAGAAAAATGTGTAAGAATTCTGACAAAATAGCCTATTTACCAATCTATTTTGAATGCTATACTTCTAACTAATCAACTGGCATTACCAATAGTCGCGCCAAGTGCTAAAGCACAATATAGACTCCAT
>CAZJIO010000233.1:0-282 GCA_964546035.1 uncultured Eubacteriales bacterium
TATCTCGTCTCTGAAAGATGCCAATAGCTCTAAAATATGGATGGCATTGGCATCTTTCAGAGACGAGAAAACTTCTGTCATCATTACCACCCATGCCACCCATTTGATTGAAAACCAAGAGCACATCACCCTTTTAGAAATGGATAAGGGTCATATGCTTTTGAAGAGAGGGGGGAGCAGCAATGAAACAGTTGATCTATAATATGGGTTATTTCATGAAGGAAGTTTGGAATATTTTTAAATTGAATCTTCTTTCCAACCTCTTCTCATTGCTCAGTACGG
>CAZJIO010000233.1:298-2706 GCA_964546035.1 uncultured Eubacteriales bacterium
GGGACTCATCTTTTTTGTCCTTGCCCTTGTACTTTCAGGATGGTGGGGGAGCAATCAGGTGATGGAAGCTATACAAGGTGAAGCCGAAGTGGCGATTTACTTAGTGGATACGTTAAGTGAGTCTGATTTAATCCTCAAAGTTAAGGAAATTGAAGGGATTGAAGGCGTATTAGCGGCTGGGCTGATTAACGAAGTTGAAGCTTATGACAGAATGGTGAAGATTTTAGGCAAAGAAGCAAAAGTGCTGGGCTATTTTGAAGACAATCCCTTTGGCGCTTTTATAGAAGCTAAAATTGATTTGAATAAAATTGATGAGGTGCTTTATACACTGAATCAGAGGACTGACCTTGAACATGTGCGGGACAATCGGGATATATTGGATCGCCTGAGTCAAATTGCAAAAATCTTAAAACTCCTGGGATATTTGGTGGCTACCGCTGTTGGTATATCAACTTTGGTGATTGTTGCCCATATCATTCGAGGAGGTATTTATCACAACAGAGATCACATACATACCCTTAAGCTGCTAGGAGCTCCCCAAGCTTTTATTGCCTTTCCATACATCATAGAGGGGGTTCTATTAACCCTAACGGGAGGGTTGATTGCTTGTGGGTTAGCAACCTTTGTTATTCAGCAAATATACGTACAAATGGTTGGACCCTTGCCTTTTATTCCATTACCCCCTAAAGAAAGCCTGTTAAAGGGTGTTTATACGATGATTTTATTTCTTAGTGCACTTCTGGGCGTCCTGGGGAGTTTATTTGGATTCGCCTCATCAAAAGAATAGTTTGAAAAGGAGAGAAGATGAAAAGGGATGTGTTGTTTTTTGTGTTTGTTGCAACGCTCATTCTTGGGCTTGTTGCAGGTATCTTTGTTCGAGGAATAAAGTCGGAATCCATCATAGAGCAAAAGGCATTAATGAAATTCCCCAATTTTGCATTGGAGGATTTTTTTAGGACTGATTTTCAAACCAACATGGAAGGTGCTTTATCAGATCAAATTATTCTTGGACCTGAATTAAAGAGCAGCTACAATAAAATAAAAAATGCCAATATGGCCTTTGTTGTAAAGGGTTTAAAGAAGTTGGAGAATGACCATGGAAAGAGCCCATTAAAACCTACAGGCATACAAGTACTTGCTCAAAAAGTACAGGTGCAACAAGATACACGCCAAGTGAACAACACAAAGAATTTGCTAGAGAAAATAAGGGATCTAAAGGCAATGGCAGAGAAAATAAAAGCCATAGAAAAAAGTGCTTATGAAATACCACTGATTGTGCCCGTGAATTCTGAATTTGATATCAACTTAACCCCTAGAGTGAGTGGTCTGATGGAAATGGATACGGGTCATTTGGTGTTTCGAAGTCGAAAAGTAGAAGAATCCATATCCCTTTTTGAAAACAAAGCCAACAATTATAATCAACTGGTTCAAATGTACCCAGAATTAGAATTTTATAGTTATTACATTGAAACAGATGCCGATATCGAGTTTGTGAATGGGACAATTGATCATGATTTGGCAGTACAATTGGAAGGGCTATTAGACCCTCAAATTAACTTTGCAACCCTTACAGTGAACTCACCAGAGGATTATCAAAACTATTTTTATAAAACAGACCATCATTGGGATGTTGGAGGGCAATATCAAGGGTACAAAGATATTATTAGATTGGTAAAGGGTCCAGATGAGCGCCTTGTGAAGGTGGAGACGATTATGTTGCCAGACCTCAAGTACAATGGTTACAAATCTAGAAGTCTGGGGGATTATACAATATTTGATCAATTTGGATTGTTAAAAGGGAGACTAGGAGAACATGAAACGTATCTTAATGGGCAGTTAGGGCAATATGGTAATAAGGAGGCTTATGAAAAGGGTAACTATACCCTTGAAGGTGGATTTCCTTATTATGCTGATTGCAACGGTGGCGATTATGGACAAGTAGCGTTTCAGTTTAATCAACCTGATGAAGGGAATATTTTGGTCTTTGTAGAATCCTTTTCAAATCCAATTAATGAATTCATCGCTAGTCACTTTAACAACACTTATTTTGTGGACCTTAGGCATTATACAAATGATTATGGTAGACATTTTGATTTCGGAGATTTTGTCCAAACCAACGACATTGATGGTGTTTTATTTATGGGATATTATTTTTTCTATGCCAATAATACTTTTTTGATAAACGACTAGGAGGGGACATGCGTGGTTTTTTCTAGCTTGACATTTTTGTTTCTTTTTCTACCCATCGTTCTTGTTTTATACTTCACTATGCCCAGTAGATTCATGAAAAATCTCGTTTTGTTTTTGTCTTCTCTCGTGTTTTACGCTTGGGGTGAACCCATTTATATCGTGCTAATGATCGTTTCAACTTTAAATGACTATATATTGGCCCGGTTTGTTCAAAAAGA
>CAZJIO010000234.1:0-2636 GCA_964546035.1 uncultured Eubacteriales bacterium
CCTCACCGAAAATCAAGCCGTCGTGCAGTTGAGCTAGGAAATTTTTGATATCTATCAACCTCTGATAGAGGGATGCCCCGAGTCTCCGATCACCTGTGGCTCGAATCCAAGCTCAGTGAGTTTTTGAGTGGTGTAAGGAGCGATCGCTAAGGCTAATCTAGCCACTTGATATAAACTTTTGTGAGAATATTGCAGCTAGCATCTGCTTAGTGCTGACACTTGACTACATGGTAGTTAAAACTGGATAGGGGGAACAATATGGCTCAGCTTACTGTAGGACAACTTATCTATCTGCTTCACGCTAATGCATATATAGAGGCAGATACAGTGACAAAAAGCACTGTGAAATCCTATCTGCCAAACAAGTGGAAAGAAAAAGCTGAGGAAATTTACGTTGCCTTAGAAAGACAGAAATTGATTAAGAAAGTAAGTAGAGGGCGCTTTTCTGTAACAGAGGAGGGTGTAAAAGTCCTTGTCACTGAGCTATCTACTACCGATTACAAATTCGATTCTGTCAAAGGTCCAAAAATCCTAAACACTTTGCTAACCTGCATTGGGAAGGCTGCCAAAGCTCACCCTCAAACCAAGCAATCAGAAGAATTATCTTTCGATGAATTCCAGGAGAAATTTAAAGCACTTTACTTTGAAGAAAGAAGACATCAGGAGCTTCGTGGCGTGGTTGCTATTCATGGCAAAGAACTTTGTCAGAAGTTTATAGAGCAACATCCTATTTCCCAAGAGAAGTTAAACCAATATTTTGAGCTACTGAAGTCAACCAACAAGATTTTAGCTGTGGTTGAAAAAGGTTATGAGTTGATTCAATGGGTTGAGTGAAATATGCCTGAGGATGCGGGAAAGAAAAAGTTTGTTAGGGATTTTCTTCAAAACGTTAGAGTTGGCGAGGGTTACATCGAAGATATTTGGATCGAGCGTGCCGTAAGAACTCCAGGTTCAACAGGGGAGGGTTCAACTGCACAAAGCCTTTCTGGAAGATCGATAGATAATATCACTGAATTACTTGAGGATGATCTCAAACACAGTTTCGATGACGGATATTTTACTTTTAGAATTGTTTCAGCTTTTAAGGGAAGTGGAAAAACTTCTCTCCTCACATACCTCCATGAATTGATTAAGACTAAGCCTACTTATAAACGGTTCTCCATTGTCAGTCGCTTTCCACTTACCAGCATAATTGCGATGGGGGGAAATCAAGATTTTAGTGTTAAGTTTTATTGCTATATCTTGGCGGAAACTTTCTGGAAGTTGATCAAAAATCCAGAATTATCAGTCAACAGTAAAGCCAAGAATATATTAAGTGATTATCTAGAACAAGCTGAAGTCAACCAACTTGTAGCTGCTTCCAGTGTTAAAACTTTTCGTCCAAAATTTATTCAATATTTCTCAAGCATTTCAATTGTTTTTGAAGAATTTTTCTTTGATGTGATTGATGGAATTTCCCAGGTCGAACCACGATATACCTATGCTTATCTGATTGATGAGTTTGATGGATTAGAGAAAAAACCAAATGAATTCCAACAAGCATTATCACTCATAAGAGCATTAATTAAGAGAGCAGCACAGGACTTCAAATCAAAAATTCGCCTTTTTATATATCTTGTTGGAACCTCGGAAAACATAAAGAGCTTATTTGATGAAGATCCTATTATAGCAAGTCTTGTTGCTCATCAAGTTATCAACTTAAATGCAGGGTATGGAAATGAATTTGAAATGATTAAAACCAAGATAGATGAGCGGATTAAAGGGGCATTTAAGGGATATGGAAATTTTAACAATGCCTGGAATGAAATTAGAAGTTTATCGCCAAATCCTAGCCATACTTTGAGAGGATTCTGTCAGGAGTACGCATTTTCCATTCTTAAAATATATGACAACTACTTTAAGGAGAAGCCTGAGCAAGAGTTCGAGGGAAATGCACGTGATTTAGTAGAGGCAAAATGTAAAGAACAGTGGCAAAGTTACTTAACCCAAAAAGCGTATACTCTATCTTCAGTATCAACCACCACTGTACTTAAAGGTCATGCTTTTGATTGTTATGTAGAGTTGCGTCACAATGGAACTTGCGTTGCCAGATGTTTCGGTGAAGCTAAAAATTATGAACTTTTAAGTAGCCATTTAGAAACATTTAGCAAGTGGCTAGAGGATGTAGAGTTTAAACCTTCTGCTTCTGACGGAAATCCGCCGGATATAGCCTTCATGATTGCACCTTCTTGCCCATCTCTTTTGAAACGAAAATTAGAACTCAAAAATATTTATTTCATATCTGCTGACAAAGTTGGCGATTCGCCGCCATCAGCTACTATTGGATCTTCTGTCTCTAACGGTGTCAATGTTAATCTTGCGGCAAGAGATTCGATCGTAGCTGCTCTAAAAGGAACAGGTATTCGAGGAACAACGATTGACAGGTTAATGAATTTGAGAAGTAATAACTCGTTTCAAAATGTAGATGAACTTGCTTCTGGTTTGAGGCTAACTCCAAAGGTTAAGGAGAAGCTTCAGAAGAAACTTGAAGATGGAAAAATTTGTTTTTTCTAAAGGGCGTAAATAGTTCTCCTCTCTAATGTGGCGGTTTTGTTGCGATCGCACCATATCTTCATGCAAAGCTGAAAACGACGCTG
>CAZJIO010000235.1:0-2627 GCA_964546035.1 uncultured Eubacteriales bacterium
ATAGATGAAAAATCACCACACCTACTCCAACATGCCCACAATCCTGTCAACTGGTACCCTTGGAGCGACGAAGCCTTCCAACTGGCCCAAACCGAAAACAAACCAATCTTCCTCTCCATAGGCTATTCGACCTGCCATTGGTGCCACGTCATGGAAAAGGAATCTTTTGAGGACAGTGAGGTAGCAGAGGCGCTAAACAGCAACTATATCAGCATCAAGGTAGATCGGGAGGAACGCCCCGATATTGATCAAATTTATATGTCTTTTTGTCAAGCTACAACAGGACATGGAGGATGGCCCCTCACTGTGTTTTTAACCCCAGAAAAGAAACCCTTTTATGCAGGCACTTATTTCTCGAAAAAAGCAAAATATGGTAATCCCGGTTTAATGGATTTGTTAAAAGGAATTAAGAGTAAATGGACGAAAAATCAAGATCAAGTTGAAGATTCTGCAGAGCAGATGACCTTTATGTTAAACAATAAAGAGCAGAACTCTGAAAATGGCAATATTGCACACGATATCTTTGACCAAGCTTATGGCTACTTTGATCAAAAATTTGATACTAAATACGGTGGCTTTGGGAGTGCACCCAAATTTCCAACCCCTCACAACTTATTATTTTTATTAAGGTATTATAAAGCTTTCAATGAACAACACGCTTTGGAAATGGTAGAGAAAACCCTCATACAGATGTACAAAGGGGGGATCTTTGATCACATTGGATTTGGTTTTTCAAGGTATTCTACTGATGAAAAATGGTTAGCACCCCATTTTGAAAAGATGCTCTATGACAATGCACTTTTAATGATGGCTTATACAGAAACCTTTCAAGCAACGGGTAAAGTGATTTATAGAAATATTGCTGAGAGAATTGCAACTTATGTGTTAAGAGATCTACGGTCCTTTGAAGGTGGCTTTTTTTGTGCTGAAGATGCTGATTCAGAAGGAGAAGAGGGTAAGTTTTATGTCTGGACCATAGAGGAAGTTATTGATATTTTAGGAGAAAACCGAGCAAAATTCTTCTTTCATTACTACCCCATGTCTGAAAAAGGGAACTTTGAAGGCAAAAATATTTTGAATTTTATTGAGACCTCTTTAGAGGAAGTTGAGGGAGATCAAGACATAAAGCTCAAGTTAGAAGATATGGCTTACGAGTTATTTCATCAAAGAGAAAAACGCATACATCCTCACAAAGATGATAAGATTTTAACCTCTTGGAATGGATTGATGATTACGGCCTTAGCAATGGCGGGTCGAGTTTTTAACAATTTGGATTATATTGGATATGCACAAGAGGCATTAGAATTTATTGAGAATCATTTGACCAGAGAGGATGGTCGGTTGCTAGCAAGATATCGTGAGGGTGATGTTAAGCATTTGGCCTATCAAGAAGATTACGCCTTTATGATTTGGGCTTATTTAGAGCTCTACGAGGCAATGTACCATACAGAGTATTTAGAGAAGGCTCTTCACTTAGCAGATGAAATGTCACGGCTCTTTGAGGATGAGAAGGCTTCCGGGTTTTACCTCTATGGCAATGATGCAGAGCAGCTTATTGCAAGACCCAAAGAAATCTACGATGGGGCTTTGCCCTCAGGTAACTCGGTGGCGGCTTATCTATTGCTGAGGTTATCAAAATTGACGGGCAACTCAAAATATGAAGAAAAAGCAGATAGACTTTTTAACTATTTTGCAAATAGCATTAATGAAGCACCTATGGCCTATACGATGATGTTAACGGCTAGATTGTTTTCTGAACAACCTACAAAAGAAATTGTTTTAGCTGGACGTAGAGAAGATACGACTATTAGAGGTATGATCGATAGTCTTAATAAGAGATATTTGCCTTTTACTGTCGTGTTACTCAATAGAGGGGATGGCGACTTAGCTCAGGTCAACTCTTTTGCAAAAGATCAGGGGAAATTAGAAGGTAGGGCAACTGCTTATGTCTGTGAAAATTTTAGTTGTCAACAACCTGTTATAGATGTGGATGCCTTTAATCGATTATTGGATTAGATTGATTCTCTTCCTGAGATGGTTTATAATGCAAATATAAAGTACACAATAAATCCCATCTTGGGAGGAGGATTAAGATGCAACAAGCAACAATATACGAAGTTTTGCAAATGGCAATCCATATGGAAGAAGAAGGACAAAAGTTTTATGAGAAATATGCAGTCTTAGCAGATGAAGAGGTCAAGCAGATTTTGCTTAAATTAGCGGCTGATGAAGTGCAACATATTGAGTATTTTCAGGGACTTTACAATGATTTAGAAAGTAAAGAGGGAAATGATTATTTCTTTAATGAAGAAGTCATTGCTTTCTTCAAGAGTTATGTCACAAGTGCTGCCTTTAATAGAGAGCTTAGAGATATTTCAACTGTTAGGGAAGCTGTAGAAGAGGGTATGCTTACTGAAAGAAAAACCATTCATTATTATGAGCAACTCGCTAAATTTGCTGAGCCAGAATTAGAGGTTATGCTTAAAAGAATTATTCAAGAAGAATCAAAACATGCAGAAATTTTAGGGAAATTATTAGAAACGTTATAGATAAGGGCGAGAAAAAGATCACGGGACGGAGAACGGTCACGGGGCCGGAGAAACTGACAACCTTCAGGTTGTCAATTT
>CAZJIO010000236.1:0-2602 GCA_964546035.1 uncultured Eubacteriales bacterium
ATGCATAACTTACTCCATCAAAATGTAAAAAATAACACACCAAAGAAAGACAACCTTCTTGGTGTGCAATATGTTTTAAATAAAAAGCGATTACTCAATTAAAAGCAAAAACGCCACAAGCCTTCGTGACCTGAGCTAGATTATTATACCATTACCCTCCCCCTATCACAAGGGGACATTAATGATCTTTTTACAAATCCAAAAACGACACTCGTCTGAAAATTCTTTAACAGTCTCGGATTCTTCATAGATTTCTGGTCGATAACAATCTTCAATTAGCTCAAATCCATAATCCTGTAAGCAATTGAGAATTTCGTCTCTTTGGGGCACATGCATAAACATTTCTCGGTCCCCTAATAGATAAACTAAATCTCCAAATTCTACGAGTCTAGGATTTTGCTTTCCTTTTTCCCATCGCAATCGCTCTTCTCTCCAGAAGAAACGACCATCTAAATCAGCTTCCATATCATGGGTCGTAAAAATAAATGTGCCGCCTATTTTTAGAACCCTGTTAATTTCCTTGAAGGCTTTTCGTCTATTAAGCAAACCAGGTATTTGCATCAACCCATTGTAAGCAAAAATGACCCCATCAAAAAACTGCTCAATAAACGCCAACTGAGTTGCATCCCCCAACACAAATTCAATCGGATAATGTCCCTGATCTTTCAATTTAATGGCTTCCTCAAGCATCTCCTTGGAAATATCTAACCCAACGATCTTCTGATAGCCCCGTTGATAAAGCCCAAAGGTGATTCTCCCAGTACCACACCCTAAATCCAACAAAGCATCCTCTTCCTTGAAATGTTTGGAAAAAAGAATTTTTTCTGATTCCCAAAGACCAATTTCTTGGGTTGCTTTTACATATTCCTGCAGACTTTCTTCCCCTGCAAATGCATACCGTACAAATGCCGCATTAACTTTTTGCATATGCGTAACTGCCTTCTATGGATTTGATGAGATGAAAAATCATTTCGTTATAAGGCACTGGAACGCCATGTTTATGTCCCAGCTCTATGATGGCTCCCGTCAAAGAATCGATCTCTGTTTTCATCTGCCGTTCAATATCCTGTAAGGTTGAAGATCTATGCTCTGCAGTCGGAGGCACAATTTTCTCAATAAAGGACTTTTGATAGGCTTTTGCATCTGGCCAAAAGGTTTTATGTCCAGAAGCAAGCATCACAGCAAATACTTCTTCAATGATGCCTTTCATCATTTCTAAATTATGTTCACGTTACAGCAACGCCCCACGCCTAGCCCCCAAAATAGCGCCTAAGGGATTCAAAGCACAATTGTAAAGCATTTTAGCCCATATGTTCTTAGCGATATCTGCTACGACTTTACACGGCATACCCCCTTGGTCAATTGCCAAGGCTAATGGCAACAACCCTTCTATCTCACAACCATAGAGGTTCCCAATTAACAAGCCTGAAGAAAAAACCGTCACCTCGCTGATCTGTAACTCCGGTCTAGTAAAGCCAATAAACACTCTTGCAGAATAAACCTGTTGCTTCTTAAAATATTTCAAAACCATTTCTTCATCGTCTAGCCCATTTTGAACCAGAACTATTTTCCCACCTGCTGCAAGTAAATGAGGAGCTTCACTGAGCTCCATAAAAATGCCCTCAGATTGAGTGGTCTTGGTACAAATTAAGATGACATCAAAGCTTTTATTTTGAATTTCTTTTATTGTTTCATAAATCTGGATTTGTTCAGCGGGTATGGTCACTTCTTTTAATAGTCCTGTTCTTTTTATACCCTTTAACTCTATTGCTTTTTTCGTCTCTCCTCTAGCCACTAAATCCAGTGGGACTTGTGAGTCATATAGGGACGCAGCGATACCAATGCCAACTGCACCACAACCAATTAATAACGTTCTCATAGGATTCCCTTTCTTAGGTATTTTCAATTTTATAGCCAAATCCCCAAACGGTTAGAATGACAATTTCACTGCCTGCCAATTGGAGCTTCTTACGTAAGCGCTTGATGACATCATCCACAACACGACCCTCTCCAGCAAAATCATATCCCCAGATTTTTTCAAGGAGTTGATCTCTATTAAAGGCTTTATTCTGATTTTCCATTAAGAGCTTCAGAATATCAAATTCCTTCATGGTTAAGCTGATATCTAAACCATTAATCTCCACCAAACGTTTAGAAGTTGATAAGAGGGTGTTTTTAATCACCAGGGATTCGGTAATCACTGCCACTTGATCTTTGCTCTTTTCAAGTCTTCTTAATATATTTTTAATACGGGCTAGGAGTTCCCTGGGACTAAAGGGCTTGGATAAATAATCGTCTCCCCCCACTTCTAGTCCAATGATTCGGTCCAACTCTTCGCCTCTAGCAGATACGAATATAATAGGCAAATCATAATCTTTTCGTATTTTCTTGCACAACTCAATACCATCTAACCCCGGCATCATCATATCTAAAGTCATCAAGTCTGGTGACAATCTCTTTATTTCAGGATAAACCATTGTTGGGTCTGAAAAGTCAGTAACTCTAAAGCCCTCCTTCTCCAGATATTTCTTGATCAAAAAGCGAATTTCTTTATCATCATCTACAACAAATATATGTTTCAAATTTAGGCCTCCTTTACTCG
>CAZJIO010000237.1:0-2580 GCA_964546035.1 uncultured Eubacteriales bacterium
CAATAACCAAAGCCCCGCTCTCACGGTCAATAGTAACGAACTTGACCTGATTGCGTCGTACTTGTTCAACTGTTTTTGCACCCATTTCATTCTCCTTTATAAAGATTAATATTAAAATCCTGATTTTGGTTAGCTATAATGTATTCTAAGTCATTGTGCAATTTTTCTAACCAACAATGTTCCGGCAAGCTACGGCAAGTTGTTTAATTTGTTCTCTTGCTTCATTAAACCTCTGAAGCGCTGGATATTGCTGTATTAGTTGATTATTTTCCATTTATAACCTCTTCAATTGTATTAATTAATGATATGTTATTTGTTTCGTGATTTTTTAATGCTTTTGGCAATAGCTCTTTTGATTTATTAGTTCCTTGTGTTAAAAAATCTTCACCGGTGGGTTCAGGCTCTTCAATTTCTTTCATACAAGTATCCACCTTATGAATTCTCTTTGCTCTCTCTTCAAATGTTTCAAATTGAAGGTTTCCATTTTGATGACCAATTTCAAGTACGCCATGGATGTGTTTATACACCTTATCGTTATCTTCCTGGTGATCAATATGAAAATTTTTAACATAATTCATAACCTTGTATCTTTCATTCGAATCAGATTGCTCTTTCAAATTATACAGAGAACCATCTACCGACCAGTCTTTAGGTGACCAGTTGAAAAGACAGTCAATAGGTATATGAGGAAAATTCTCTTCCCAGAGCATTTTATACATATGCAATTGAGCTGCATTATTTTTGTAAAAACCATGACGACCGGACTTCCAGTCAATCACAGCAGTTACCCGACGGGTTTTATCCTCGATAAGCTCTCCTGATTTTTTATCAATCTTTCTGTCAGACTTAAGTATTCTCATATTAACCCCAGAGCCAACCGTCATCTCTACCACTGCATCGATGGCTCCGGCAAAACCCTCTTTTGATGCTAACATTATCTCGACAGCAATAGGTTCCACATTATAGTCAATAATAAACTGATGCAGAGCATACAAATCCTCTCTCAGGCGATATTCCCAATTATCGGTTGGGAAGTCAATATTTTGTTGTTGGATGAATATTTCTAACCTGGGTTTGATAGTTTCCAAATCGAACCTTTTATCTTTTAAATACTGGGCAGATAGAATCGAGAAAAAAGTACCATACATTGCTGCTTGATCCCTTTTCTCAATAGCCTTGCGATACCCCCACTCAGCAATCCACTTGATCAACCATTCAGGTTGTCTCATTTCTGACTCGATAATACTTGTAACAGATGGATTTTTGATCATAGATCCATTATCATCAAAGTAATAATAATATCTATTACTTCCCAGAAATGTCCTGAAAATTATTCTGGGAGTTTTCATTACTTTGTCTTTGTTGAGATACAGAGGTTGTACCTCTTCATAATGATTGTTAATCATAGCATCCTCCAGATGAAAAAGATTATTAATAGAATTATAAAAGCGATATAATACTTTGAAATAAGTTTCTCAATTATACCATTAAAGTTAAAGAGAAACCAGTAAGGATGTTTTTTGACTGGAATTTTAATTGTTTTCATCAAGCACCTTCAAGTAATTTTTCAGAATTAACTTTTCATTATGAAGTTTGGATTCAAGCACAACAAGAATTTGTTCGCGGGACGCGAGTTTGACTTCGTCTATAATATCAGCGAACCCATTATCAATAAGTTCACGTTCGATGGCTGGAGATAAAGCAGAATTCTCTTTAATGTCTTCAATAATCGTTGTGAGAATTCGGACTCTTCTGACTTGTTCCTCAATTGTTAATAAGTTATAGTTTGGCATTTTGTTGCCCCTTTCGTATATTTGTGGTGAAAAACTTATTGTTTTGCTCCTGCTGGTTTTGTTTTGATAGCTTACTGGCAGGAGCTTTTATTTATCTATTACAGATTGTCAAAGAACTCATCAGGAATATTTTTTTTCCTGTAATTTTTATTAATACTTCCAACATTGTCTTGTAAAGAATGTTTTTCAGCATCAAGGAAATTTTGAATTGAATATTTTTTACGTGTCCCGGCAATATGACAAGGTTTTAGATATCCTTTACGAATCCATTCGTAGAGAGTGCGAGGATTAGTTTTTGTAATCCTTGACAACTGGGATAAATTATACCTTTCCAAATTCATTTAATTAAACCCCTCAAATCATCGAAACCTCGAATTCGATTAATGTTATGAGCAAGCGAAATTTCAGCTTCAAAAAATCCGTCAACCCCATTCATAGCATCTTTGATAGCTTCAAGTTGCATCTGATTAGTAAGATTAGGTTTTATCCAATCAAGAAAGACTTTGAATTTCTCTTTAACAAGCTCACGATTGTTTTGTAATTCTTGTATAGTCATTTTTAAATCCTTCAATTATCAACCATTTTAACTTGTATGCGATACCGCATTGTTTTACGTCTTTTTTTTAATTTGTGCTGGTCTTCAGCAAGGAACAAAGCTGACACCGGTACACCATACCCGGCATCAGCCATTCGGCAGAGCTTTCCCCGTATCTCATCTATGCATTCATCCCAATTTTGAAATGGTTCTGTTCGTGCGATATGAGCTACAAGCTCTGATGCAAGAGAT
>CAZJIO010000238.1:0-235 GCA_964546035.1 uncultured Eubacteriales bacterium
AGATAAAAATTGTTTTAATCGATCATGAACGACTTTAGCCACATACTCGGCGGGCTTTATTGATGGCGCCTTAACTGATGATAATAACTCTTTTTTGGTATCTGAAATAAACGACTCAGTTAATTCAAAGGGAACATCAGCCTCAAGAAGCGCTGTCTTGATACCAACCAGTAATTCGTCTATTTTAGCTTCATTCAACGTAGAACTGCCGCCTAACGATGAAATAAGAGAAGAA
>CAZJIO010000238.1:347-726 GCA_964546035.1 uncultured Eubacteriales bacterium
CCAAGAGATAGTGCATAATTGACAATAGGGCCAATTGCTTTAAAATTTTAATAAATATCTTCTTATACCCTTTTCCCCCAGAATATTATGACGCGAGAAGCACAATTCCATCGTAATCAACACCCAAAGACCCTCATCTTAGGTATCCATGCCCCTTATAATACCACCAAGGATATTGATTCCTACTTCCAGGAGTTTATCAACCTGGTCAAATCTAACGGGGTTCCGTACGATTACGAGCTGTTTATAAAATTGAGGGAAGTAGACAATGGGTATTTCATTACCAAAGGTAAACTAGAAGAAATTAAAACTTTTTGCGATGACAACTTCGTCGAAGAAGTCATTATTTCCGAACCGCTTACGGGGCAGCAAGAGCGCA
>CAZJIO010000238.1:893-1834 GCA_964546035.1 uncultured Eubacteriales bacterium
CCGCATTGGTTCAAAAGGACCAGGCGAAACCCAAAAAGAAAAAGATACTCGTCACATTGAGCGCGCTATATTTACCCTTAAACGCCATCTAGAAAAAATGCATAAGGCTCGTGACACACAGCGCAAGCAGCGCTTGGGAAGCTCGCTTCCTCTTATGTGTCTTATTGGTTATACGAATGCGGGCAAATCTACCCTACTCAATGCGTTGACCAAAAGCTCCGTTTTAGCTGAAGACCGTCTGTTTGCAACACTCGATACCACAACAAGAGAATTATACCTTGATCACAAAAAAGTTGGCTTGATTTCCGATACCGTTGGATTCATACAACTCCTGCCCCACCATTTGATTGAGGCTTTCAAATCAACCCTGTCTGAATTGCAATATGCAGAACTGCTCCTTCATGTAGTTGATATTTCCGATCCAAACTGGGAGTCTCATATTGCCGTTGTTCATACCGTACTAGCCGAACTGGGCATAGACAAAGAAATGGTCTACGTCTTTAACAAAGCTGACAAGGTGCCACTAGTCCATTTCATGAAGGGATCGCTTGAGGTCTATGAACCTCATGTGGTTATTTCAAGCCTTTCCAAAGAGGGGCTTGAACCTCTTATTGAATTTATCAAAGACTGGACAGCCTCCAGACGTTCTCACTAGCTTGAGCACTGGGTGCAGAACACTGGGGTATTGAGCTTTGTCTTTTTTTATGTATATGCTGAGGACTGATTTATTGCACCGTTGTGGAATAATCATACTAACCTTAAGTCCTTAAAAGGAGTATACATGAAGATGTTACACGTTCTTCCTCTTGCGTTAGTGGTATCAACAACCTACCTCATTTCGATGGAACCTGTCGGCAAGCAGCAGTTCTTTGTTCAAGACTACCAATGGATCAAGGAGCAAAAATCAAAAAAATGGTCCCAAGTTCCTGTTGCAGCAACCC
>CAZJIO010000238.1:1902-2213 GCA_964546035.1 uncultured Eubacteriales bacterium
AATATCTTCTCTTCCAATTGAAGAAAAATCAGCACAAATAAAAGCTGAGCTTGAGGCATTGAAACCTAAACTAATGAATGCTCGCAAAGTAGCTATTTTTGCGATTCATGGCGTTATGAAATTTTATGGGTCGGGTCGTTCTGTCCTTCCGGCAATAAATACACTTGAAAAACAGCTTGAAACTAAACAGTATGGTTTATTTGTAAGCGAACACGCTTCAACTCAATTAGAATCTCTTGTAGAAAAAAATAATGAGTGCTTGGCTAGTGAAAAAGCAATCTCAACACAAGCTACGTCAACCAAATCATCAT
>CAZJIO010000238.1:2223-2543 GCA_964546035.1 uncultured Eubacteriales bacterium
AAAAAGTTAGCTTTTGATCTTTTTTCATATTTTTCACGAAGCAAGTAAGATTAGCCTGACACAAACGATGATAAGGGTACCCATCATGAGGGTGCCCTTATTAGTATGATTTGACCTGTCTCATAAAAGGATTAAGAATGAACGTATCTAAAAGACTATTAACCTGTTCACTCATATCATTGTATTCAACTCAAGCAATGGAACTCAGAAGCGGCAACAGCACCCAACAGGCTGAAGGAATTAGCAGACAATGCGCAGACCTGTATAAAAAAAAAGAAAAAGGTGTCCCACGCGGCGAGCCCGAAGGTCACTCAGGAATT
>CAZJIO010000239.1:0-2524 GCA_964546035.1 uncultured Eubacteriales bacterium
AGTAGGGAAGGAAAGAAACTGTTCCAGGTGGGGTAAAGATGTTAACACGACCTGCTTATCTGCCAAACCACCTATTGCTAATGGATATTCTATCCCATAATGTTTACGAAATCTGTCAAAAACCTTCTTTACAAAAGCACTATCTGTTTGACGTTCATATTGTAGTCCAATAATTTCAATCCCCCTTTCACGATTAGCTTTGTGCCATGGTGCCAGGAAAGCAGCTTCATCCATGCAATTCGGACACCAGGTACCTCCAATAGTTATGATGAATGGCTTACCCTTAAATTTTTTATCTTCTGAACTCACGATATTTCCATCCGCATCTTTAAAATTGAAAACCAATCGATCATTTCCTTCTTTCAATCGTGTCAAAGAATAAGCATCAGGCAAAGAGGCTTCAGTATTGGGTACGGCAGTAAAAGGAATGGAAGTCCTTGCATTGATATTCTCACCTTGTATACGTCCGGTATTATCTACCTTGCCTTCATATAATACTGGTGATGAACCTATAAAAGAAGATAATCTGATTACATTGTCTTCAATAACGCCTTCCAAAAAACGTGAATCACCTGTAACTCGCAAAAAGGTGGCAGTTACGATTCCATTTTTCTGTTTAAAAATCCCTACCGCTTTTTCTTCTTTGCCATTGCTATTATGAAAAATAACATCATAACTACCACTGACATCTGTGATAGGAGAAGATGAAGACTCATTAAAGCGATGTAGTATTCCTTTTTTTGCTTTCACAGGAGTTACTGATCCTCTTAAATCTTGTCGGCGTAGTACACCTGATAAGAGATTGTCTTCTATTTTAAAAGCAAGTTCGTTATCAAATAAGGGTAATGCAATTACAATAGAGTCACCCGCTAAGCGAATATCACCGGTTGGAAAACGTTCTTCTCCATTCACCAAAAAAGCTTTTAATATAGCACCCTCTTCACGTATGATGAAATTAAATGGAACCTCGGTTCCGGGCTTTATGGTAAATACTCCTCGCCAGTTACCTGCTATTTCGCCGATAATTCCTTTAGTTGTCGTCAGTGGATAGCCCATCTGACCATGCGCTTCATTTTTTATCGATACAGAAAATTCATTTTCATCGGATACTTTTCCGCTGAAAATTTTCTGTGCTGATGATTGCGTAGATGCAATCAAACTCAGTAATAGTAATAGCTTTTGTATATGTGAATACATAGTTTGTTCGTTTACAATAAATGACTAAGAAGTAAAATGGCAAGTTTGCCTGCTTCAGATACGCGCAGACCGTAGAAGAGAAGAATCAACAACAACATCGATCACTGCAAGTACAGATAGCAGATAATACTATTGGTTTAGCGCAAACAAAACTGCTGTTTGCCTGATATGGGTCTGATGGGGTAGTGATAAAATTATTCACAGCACTTTATTTCATTAATCTACTAAAATAGTAGACAAAAATATGATGATTTTTCCATTCTCAAAATAAAAGTCTATTAAATTAGTGGAATTATATAATCTTAAGCAAAAAAACATCTTACCCCTAGCTATTTACTACGAGCATCCGACTGGTTCAAACCATTATTTACGGAATTAAAAAGAGGGTTATCCTTTAAGAAGATCAATGCAGTAAATCACTAGGTTGATATCAGTGACACAACAAAGAAGTATAGCCTTGCTTTGAATGGACTGAGTCCTTCTACTTATTTAAGAAATGGACCGCAAGGCAACTTCTACCACAATCCTATTTAAAATTTTCAGGAAATAATGGTGTGAAAACCAGCAATAGTTATTAAGCATTTCTGTAGTCATTATACAAGCAAATATGTATGATGACTTTTTCGTGTGTTTACATTTGGAGAGTTGTATATCAGGACGTCCGATTCCAAAGCTGACAAATAGTACTTATATCCCTGTTTACTTCGACCCATAAAACATGAATGCCCTTTAATTCATTTTGAGGCATTTGCGTTAAAAGTTGGAAAGGGGAATCAAATCCGCCAGAGGCAGGCATTTAGTAATAATTCAAAGTCTAAAATGAAAAAAGCCATCCGCCTTAGGTGGATGGCTTTTGCTGTAGGGGGAGGGATCGAACCTCCACGAGGCAGTTAGCTATAGCGCAAAGTTCAGTGGTCGACCCTGGATCCCAACGGAACCGTTGGGAGCTCTACACTACGTTTGTCCTGTTATCCTCACCCCCGAGACAAGAGGGCATGTCTGCCGAAAATTTTCATCACCCCACAGTATTTAAGAGCTTTGTCTTTGTTTGACAACACAATATTAAGACAAACAACACATTTGTTGTATAAATTTCAATAAATATTTTTAAAATATAGATATTATTTAATAATTTTGATTTTATATTGAATTTAATCTAAAAACGAGTCATAAAATGGCTGCCAAATTAAATCTTGACAAACTGGATTACCAGATCATACAGGAGATGATGGAGAATGCCGAGATCTCTTACGCTGATTTAGGTAAGAAACTCTTTGTATCCGGCGGTACCATTCATGTACGGATAAAAAAACTAGAAGAACTAAAG
>CAZJIO010000240.1:0-2501 GCA_964546035.1 uncultured Eubacteriales bacterium
GAGACTTCAACCAAGTCATCACATTTTTTCTTAATTTCTGATAAAAGTCCTCGTATTTCTTTTCTTGTTCTTCATAATCTTCTCCGTTTTCCATTGTGAACCTCCTTTAAATACTAATGCATTAATTATAGCACTTATTTAGAAAAAACAGAATAACCTTACCAAGAGACTTTTACTTCTGGAAACAGAAATGAGCAAATCCCTTCTTCTTTTTTTGAACTTTTATGATAAACAATCTCATAATCCTTAAAACCATAGACCATTGCAGAGGCTTCCATTGGATTAATGATCCAGTATTCCTTTACGCCGGATAGCATATAAACATGAAGCTTATGAACCATATCTTTTGTAACTGAACTTTCTGATAGCACCTCTACGACAAGACTTGGAATGCCCATATAGTGGTCTTTATCGTTTGTTCCCGTCTCCATATCGCATATAATTCCCAGATCAGGTTGTACGACGTTCTTTTTCTTGTCAACTAAGAGGGTAATGTCAAAAGGTGATACGAAAGGCTGGCAGTTCTTTCCTGAAAAATGGTTGAATAATTGGGCAAGTAAATGGGCCGTAATGGTCTGATGTGTCACCTTTGGCGAAGCTAACAAATAAACTTGGCCATCAATGAGTTCATATCTTTGCTCACTGGTGGCTGTCAGTTTTAGGAATTCCTCATAACTGACACTTCGGTCTTTAGGCTCATAAAGAACGGCTTCCTCCCTAATGAAATCATCCGGGTCAAGGGGTTCTTCAAATTTTGTCACCTTTGCAATAATTCGACCATTTTTTTTAATCATAATATCTTCGTAATCTAATAACTTGAGCATCTTTCCAAAACTATTCTTGATCTCTGTTGCATTTAATATCATATCACATCTCTCCTTCAGAATAGCTAATATTCATATCGACTAATTTAATTATAATTCGATTAGCTATTTTTGTCAATGTAGAGCGTGTGTTTTATTTGCTCGAATCGTGTATGTAGTACGCTTTTATGCGTTCAATTAAGGCATCCTCTATGAGATTTTTCACTTCAAAGGCATCAATGCCACTCTCCATTAATACTTGGACAGCACCTTTACCGATTTGGCTAGCAAGGACAGCTCTGCATCCTACTAGACCTTGAACGGTATCTAATAAACTGGGTTCTTCATGTTCTCCGCTTTGACAAATGGGGTTTGTAAGAATCCTTTCAATGAAATGGTAGGCCACTTGATCCACCTCAAAGATGAGGAACTGTGTTGCTTTCCCGAAATGTTGATTAATCACCTTTCCATCACTACTTGCTACCGCTATTTTATAAGACATGATTTTATACCTCCTTTAGTAAAAAAGCTATCAAGGGTGAGCTGATAGCTTTTTGGACAATGATACTGCTAATTAATTTTGTAGCCGTTATTTTGCAAATGATTATGGATTTCGGCATCTGATGTTTGCTCGTCGAATGCTATTTCTACGAATCTCTCATCCATGCTCAATCCTACATCCAGTACACCCACCATACCTTCTAATTGATTTCTTACTTTATCCTGTGTCTCTTTCTGCTCTAACCCTTCGATATTTAAACTGATACGCTTCATTGGCTATTTTTCTCCTTTGATGGATTCGAATAGTATTAGCATATTTAGTATTTTTATTCTAAACCCGCCCAGATTAAATTACGCAGTCCAAGGGACCCTAGATAATCCCATTCTGGCGTTAATAAAGGTTCAAAATAAATTGCAATTAAGCGTTCATTTGGATCAATATAGAAGCCACTTCTACCAGCGCCTTCATGACAGAAGGCACCTCTTGATAAGATATTCTGTGCCTTTGTATGTAACCCAAGTCCGTACTGCATGAGTTGACCTGTGGCTTCCCAGCAATAACTCGGTAAACCTTCACCTAATTGATTTTGTGTCATGGCGACCGTGGCTCTTCGAGAGAGAATTCTTATACCTTTATAAATACCTTTATCCATGAGCATTTGTCCAAAAATAGCAAGATCTTCTAAAGTAGAATAAAGACCACCACCAGCAAATCGACTGATATGCTTTATTTTTTCTCTAGGTTCCTTTAGCCATTTAACATCGTCTTTAGCAACAAGACAGACTTCATCTTGTAAAGCCTCAGGAACAAAAAAGAAGGTTCGCTTCATTCCTAAAGGATTAACAATGTTTTCCATAACATAGGTATCATAATCCATTCCCGAGATTCTAGCTATGATCTCACCGAGAATCATGAAGCCTCTAGAAGAGTAACTCCATTTTGTTCCTGGTTTGGCATACGGTAGCCCTGCTAGCACATCTTTAATCCATTTACTGCTGTCCTTCCATTCTCCAAACCTTGGGTAAGGTTCAAAATAGATGCCAGGATCCGGCGCGATGCCTGAAGTATGGGTTAGTAAATGAAATATTGTCACACCCTTATAGGTATCGTTATCAAATTCTTTAATAATCGTTGAGACGGGTTGATCCAAGTAAATCTTAGCGTTTTCAATTAACTGCATGATGGCTACAGCTGTA
>CAZJIO010000241.1:0-1092 GCA_964546035.1 uncultured Eubacteriales bacterium
AAGTACTCGTAAGGATATACAACGATCTTGTTCAATACATTTAAAAACTCCATACGCAGGGTAAGCTACTTCTATGGTTTTGTTATCAATTTTATTTGAAAGGATAGCAGTATCTTTCAAATAAAATTGATAGATGACCAACTTTTTATCTGAATTTTTAGGAATGGCATTACTGATCGTTTTAGGCGATGGAGTTGTGGCCAATGTGGTTCTGCCCAAAACAAAAGGCAATGGACTCATCTCAATTTGTTTCGGATGGGGACTTGCCGTTTTTGTGGCGGTATATGCAACAGCACCTTATAGTGGTGGACATTTAAATCCTGCAGTAACCATTGCTTTGGCATGGCTAGGTAAACTTCCGTGGCAGGATGTTCCTACTTATTTGTTAGCACAATTATCAGGTGCCATGATCGGCGCTTTTCTTGTGTGGGTCATTTACAGACAACACTTGGATGAAGCCGATGATAAAGCCACTCAATTAGCTGTATTCAGTACCGGACCATCTATTCGTAGTCCGTTCCAGAATTTGCTTACTGAGACATTGGCAACTTTTGTATTTATACTTGGTGTTCTTTTCATAGTAAAACCTGCCACTTCCATGGGCGCATTGGATGCATTGCCGGTGGCTTTGCTGGTATTGTGTGTTGGATTAGGGTTGGGTGGTCCAACAGGCTGGGCGATCAATCCTGCAAGAGATTTAGGTCCACGCATCATGCACGCGCTTCTTCCTATCAAAAATAAAGGCGGTAGTGATTGGGCCTACAGCTGGATACCCGTAGCCGGACCCATTATTGGGGGAGTACTCGCGGCAGTGGTTTGGGAAGCGATATTTTGATCTTTGATTTCTTGATCTGTGATTTTTTGATTTAGTAGCGAGGAAGAACCTATCACATTAAAAAAATCAAGAAATCAGAGATCAAAAAATCACACTTTTCTTTTTCCCAGAAACGGCAAATTAAAACGTTGCGTGGTGGTTGTCTTTCTGCGTCTTTTTTGTGGTTGGTACTCTTGATAATAAATACGTAGAAGGATAATAACGTAAGAGATCAACAAAGGACCGAAAATGAGTCCGGTGATGCCGAAATAATGTAA
>CAZJIO010000241.1:1129-1503 GCA_964546035.1 uncultured Eubacteriales bacterium
GGGGTGTACATCCGCCATTTTCTTGGCCAATAAGAATCGCACCACATTATCCATACTACTTAATACAACTCCTCCCCATATCAAGATAAAAATCCCTTGCCAGGTTTGTCCGATCACCAACATATAAATACCTGCCGGTACCCAAACCAATCCGGTGCCAACAATAGGAATAACAGAAGCGAAACCGGTAACTACTGCCCAAAATCCGGGTTCATTCATGCCTGTGATCATAAAAGCGATATAGGCAACTATGCCTTGTACTACTGCAATCAATGGAACACCTACGGCATTACTCATCGTCTGAGCGCGTAACTCACTTCCAAACATGGCGATCTGGCTCCGTTTAAAAGGCAGATAGAAAACAATGGCTGCTT
>CAZJIO010000241.1:1542-2427 GCA_964546035.1 uncultured Eubacteriales bacterium
AAGAAGTACATCATTACGATGGCACTAAAAAGATTCAGTCCCTGATTCAATGCGGAAGAAACAAAGTCGGTAACCAGGGTTTGTAACTGGGCAATATTTTTATCTGATAATAGTGTGAAATGAAATTCTTCCTGTAGCAGTTCATCAATATGTGATAAGGGCTCTGTAACAGCGTTAAAGTTGACGGCAACCAAGGATATTTTCTGGTACATCATAGCACCCAATAAAGAAATCGGTAGCAGGATGATAAAAAATGAGGTAATGATCACTAATAACGCCGCCCAGGATCTTCGCCAGTTGCACCGACTCACCAGCCACTCAACAGGGGATTTACTCAATACATAAAACATAATTGCGCCCAAAAAAGCTGTAAAAAAGGCCATTAGGCTATAAACTAGGAATATGGCAAAAACCAAAATGACTCCCAAAAAGATGTATCTGTTGACTTTATGGTCTTGGAGGTGTTCCATGGGATAAATTTAGGGGATATCGGGTAACCGGGATATCGGGTAATCGGGTAATCTGGCAATCGGGTGATTGATGGATAGGGATCTGCTTACCCGATATCCTGATACCCCGATCACCCAATATCCACATAGTAAAATTTACTTAGGGGAATTGCCATTTTTTAACCTTCATCCCCTTACCTTTGCCGCCAAATCGGAAAGGCTGTTTTCCGAACCCTGAAAAGGGCATTTTTAAACCTAATTATATCTCCTGATATGGCTACAAAAGGTAAGATCAAACAGATCATCGGTGCGGTGGTTGACGTTCATTTTCCTGATAAAACATTGCCTGAAATCTACAACGCGCTTGAGATTTCTAAAGAAAACGGTGAAAAACTGGTTCTGGAAGTACAACAGCACCTCGGTGAAGACAGTGTAC
>CAZJIO010000242.1:0-1768 GCA_964546035.1 uncultured Eubacteriales bacterium
AGCTTTACAAGCTTTCTTGTTTTCGTGTGAGTTTAGGAAAAGGCGGTAACCCTGCAGCAGTTGTGTCTAATTTTTCAGGCAATGATGAAGATAAGCTTTTATTGGCCAAAGAATTGGCTTTTCCCGTCACGGTCTTTTTACATGCTGATCATAATAAGCGCTGGAATGTCCGTTTTTTTTATCCTGAGCGTGAAATGCCGATGTGTGTACATGGCAGTTTAGCAGCTGCTAAGATGATTTCTATTCTTGAGGATGAAAATAATTTACAGCTTTATGTGAAAGATAAAAGACTAACATTTAAGCAACTCTCCAAAGACACTTTTTCTATTCAAATGCCCGAATTAAACATCATTCCTTTGAGCTTGTTGATCGATGATGTTCTTGCCATGCTGAATATTAGCGGCGATAAAATAGCCGCCGATAAATTGCCGCTTATGACTGCTTCTGTAGGAAGTCCTAAGTTGTTTGTGCCTGTTCTCACTGCTTCTGTTTTGACTGCTTTAAAGCCTAATTATGAATTGATTCGAGCTTGGAGCGATGCGAACAAAGTGAATGGCTTGTATGTTTACGCTGCGGACAATAGTGCAGAAGATTTTCAAGCGCGTGGCTTTAACCCCATTACCGGACATAACGAAGATCGAGCGACTGGGGTAGCAGTAGGCGCTTTAGCTTCTTTGTTGCGGAAGAGTATTAAAGTGAAACAAGGAGCATCCATGGAGGCAGATTGTTTGATTAATGCTTATTGGGAGGCTGAAAGTGTTGCTGTAGGTGGAATTGTGCAATTGATAGATTGATTTATTTTATGGAGCAGTCCAATGGCAATTGAACTGGACGGGATAGACAATAATTTATCAGAACACTTTTCGAATTGTTTTGATATTGAAGATACGTCAGCAGAAATTATTTTATATAAAAAAGAAGCCAAATAAATCGCATTAATCTGAACAATTTATTAGCAAACAAGCAGTGCAGAAGAATTCAATATTGGTCGTTCATCAACTATTTAAAAGTTTAATGGGCCCAAATAGGCAGAAGGCTCAACTGCCATGCCTATTTGAGGCATTAAATTATTCCCAATCTTTCTCCAAAAATTGCTTTTTATCAGTGACACCTTTCCATTCATCAGCATCAGAAGGAGCGGGCTTTTTCTTGGTGATGGCTGGCCATTTTTTGGATAATTCAGCATTCAGTTCAATAAATTCTTTTTGGTTGTCTGGAACGTCATCTTCTGCAAAAATCGCATCAACAGGGCATTCTGGTACACATAAATTGCAATCAATGCATTCATCTGGATCAATTACCAGCATGTTTGGCCCTTCTCTAAAACAATCAACAGGGCAAACCTCTACACAATCTGAATATTTGCAGCGGATACAGTTTTCTGTTACAACGAAGGTCATATAAGTTGCTCGCAAAGTAGTTTAAGTTAATTATTTAATTAGATATTATAAAGTTTATTCGATTCAGACTTGACAGACAAGTCGACTATAACGCGTTATAATGTAAAATTTAAGAGCGGTATAACATGATTACTAACGATGACATCAAGAAATGGATTGAAGAGGGGCTGCCGTCAGCGCAGGTTACTGTAACAGGTGATGGCCATCATTTTGAAGCGCTAGTGGTTTGTTCTGCATTTGCGGGTAAGAATATGCTTGAACAACATCGAATGGTTTATAAAACGCTAGGACAGAAAATGGGTAGAGAAATTCATGCCTTGTCCTTACAGACACGTTCTGAATAAAAGAGGGTTTATATGAATATATTT
>CAZJIO010000242.1:1797-2388 GCA_964546035.1 uncultured Eubacteriales bacterium
AGAGCAATTGCAGAATAATCGTGTTGTCCTTTACATGAAAGGTACTCCTGATTTTCCTCAATGTGGTTTTTCTGCGCGTGCGGTGCAAATTTTGCGTGAATGCAACGCAAAATTTTTTAGTGTGAATGTTTTAGATGACCCCGATATACGAGAAGGAATCAAGCAATATGGTAATTGGCCAACCATACCGCAACTTTATGTGGACGGTGAGTTAGTAGGTGGTAGTGATATCATGGCTGATTTATACACTAAAGGCGAATTGCAAAAGATTTTAGCCAGAGAAGACTGATTCTGGCTAAATAAATTGATAGCAAGATGCTAGAAGTTGTCTCAAAATGCTTCTTGTGCCTTGATGCAGCGTTACAAAGCGTGCTGCGCTGCTCGCGGGCTTTGCGCCTTGTCTGAACGCACAATCAACATTTTTGAGACAACTTTTAGTTATTCCAATTCGTGCTTGTTGATGTCAGCGTGATCACGTAGTTGATAGATGCGGTCATATTTTTTCTTCTCAGCGCGTTGAGCTGATGACAATGGATGGGTTTCATTAAATTCAGATAATAATTTATCAACTTCGCTTACGTATCCAACCGT
>CAZJIO010000243.1:0-2367 GCA_964546035.1 uncultured Eubacteriales bacterium
CAGACAAAAGACTGGTGGATGTAAGCATTTCAAAAAAAGGCTTATCCCTGTTAGACAAATTAGACAAAAAGAATGCGGATATTGATGAGCTGATGCAAAATCTTACCGAAGCAGAAGCCAATACGCTCAATAAGTTGCTGGATAAGATCCGCGAATGTTAATTTCCCCTGTTGTTACAGTGAATTCATCCACAAAAAAGGTAACGCAATGACAGTGTTTTATATTTGAAGTATGAAACCTTTGCTACACTTTCTTTTTCCTTGCTTCTTCTTACTGACCTGTTATCTCTCGAAAGCACAACAGTCGCCTAATTATGAATTCAGAGGTGCTTGGATAGCTACCGTTGAAAATATTGACTGGCCAAGTAAAAGAAGTCTATCAGTAGAAGAACAAAAAGCAGAGTTCATACGCATAGCTGAAATGCATCGTCGCAATGGAATGAATGCTCTCATCGTACAAATTCGACCTTCAGCAGATGCTTTCTATCCATCAACATTAGAACCTTGGAGTGAATACCTCAGCGGTAAACAAGGTCTGCCCCCATCTCCGTACTATGACCCACTTCAATTTATGATCGAAGAGACACATAAAAGGGGTATGGAATTTCATGCATGGTTAAATCCATACCGTGCCGTTTTTAATATTCTTCGTTCATCGGTTGCGCCCAATCATATCAGCAAACAAAACCCTGAATGGTTTGTGACTTATGGCGACAAAAAATATTTCAATCCCGGTATTCCTGAAGTAAGAGCCCATGTTGCAGCAGTAGTAGAAGATATTGTGAAAAGATATCGAATAGACGCTATTCACATGGATGACTATTTCTATCCTTACAAAATACCCGGTAGAGAATTCCCGGATCAATCTACTTTCCTGAAATATGGAAAAGGAATGGCCAAAGACGAATGGAGAAGAAGCAATTGTGATAGCATCATTGTTCTCCTACAAAAAACCATCCGAAAAACAAATCCTAAAGTCAAATTTGGCATCAGTCCATTTGGAGTATGGCGTAACAAACATCAAGATCCTATGGGAAGTGAAACAAGATCAGGACCTACCAATTACGATGAGCTTCATGCGGATGTGCTTCTTTGGTTACAAAAAGGATGGATCGATTATATCGTACCACAACTCTATTGGGAAAGAGGACACCCATTGGCCAGCTATGATATACTGTTACGCTGGTGGAATGAACATAGCTATGAAAGACACTTATACATTGGACATGGCATCTATCGTGCAGGAAGTAATACAGCATGGAAAAACAGAAATGAAATTCCTGAACAGATCAAAGCATTGAGAACCCATGAAAATGTTCAGGGAAGTATTTACTACAATAGCAGTGCTTTCAATAAAAATCCCAATGGATGGAATGATAGTCTACAACAAAACTATTATCGTTATCCTGCATTAGTTCCTCCTATGCCTTGGATCGATAATACCATACCACCGCAACCCTTGGTAGAAAAGGCGAATGAACATACTTATAAATTGGCTTATAAAGGAGAAGAAAAAATTAAAGGGTTTGCAGTATTTATCCATCAGGGAAAAGAAGAAGCTGATTTTGCAAATAGTCAACTCATTCTTTTTATTCCGGGCGACAAAACAGCTGTTATCGACTTGAATACATTACCCGAAACAAAGAATAAGAAGGTTTTGATCGCTTCTGTTGATACGGATAATAATGTGAGCCCACTCCGATTATTACAGTGACCCATCAAACAAAACTCTTTTCTCTTGTGCACCAGGCCAAGCACCAAAACGTTGTTCTACTGCCTGAAAGCGATGGTCAAATATGCCACGCAATTGGGAGCGTACCATAATGGTATTAGCAATATCTCCTAAAAACCATAAAGGCAGCTTGTAATGAACAATATCTGTCATTTCAACACCCCCATCAATGGCTTTGAAATGATGCTGATGATGCCATAAGCTGTATGGACCAAAGCGTTGCTCATCTACAAAGAATTTATTCTCCTGGACATGTGTGATTTCAGTCATCCAGTACAAGGGAATACCTAAAATGGGGCTTACCTTATACTCAATGATCTGCCCCTGATACATTCGATCCCCATGATGTTTGCTGATAATATTAAACCCAAGATTGGAAGGGGTGATTTCTTTTAAATTCTGCGGACGACTAAAGAAATCCCATGCCTCAGCCAATGAGATAGGAATTTTTTGAATGGTTTTAAGAGAATAGACCTTAGACATGAAGTTGCTTTGTGTAATAACACACTTAAAGATAAAAGGTTCGGGTAGGTGTTGGGTACTGGGTAATAGGTGCAGGTTCTGCAGATAATTCTTAGATGCGCAGCCCCCAGAACCTGCACCTATTACCTAGCACCTATTACCCAATACCCACAC
>CAZJIO010000244.1:0-2349 GCA_964546035.1 uncultured Eubacteriales bacterium
GATGCCATTCTCAACTTCATAATGAGTCCCAACAAAGTAAGTGGTTGTGCTACCAAAGTTCGTTGTCAATACGGATTTTACTCGCTTCAATAAAATTGCGTGTAGAAAAACGAACGCCTCTCAAAGAAGTAAAGGAAAAAATTAAAGCGGATGCAGGCAGTCACTTTGACCCACGCGTGGTGGATGTGTTTTTGAAGTTGGAGTGAGATGCATAAACAGAAATTTCAAACAATAGACTTCTAACCTACATACTTCGGAAGTCTTGCTCAGAAGACTTCTGAAGTCCTTTTGTAAAAAGTAGTAAACAGCTTTGGTTGTGATGATTCATCCCTTAATGGTACTTGATTTTTATGAAAGAGAGTTTAGATGAGATGAGATTAGAATAGTTTGTATCTCACCTGAAAGATTTTGCTCCAGCATTGCCTGCGGTGGTGGGGATAGATTAATTATCTAATAAATTTGAAATATCATATTCGATAATTTGATTACAGACTTCTAAATCCTCACATTGAATTGCAACCACGTTTGTATTTGACCTCCATACAATGCCTTGATAAATTCCTTTAGAAATGTTTGTAATGGTATTTGTTTTGGTTGAATACAACCAAATACCATTTTCTTTAGAGAATCCACGTTTACCTATAAAAGCAATATGAGTTGAATCTGGAGACCATACAAGCAAAAATGGGGAATATATATTATCAGCAACGACTTCATATTCAAGTGTTTCGGGATTCATCAAATACAGGTAATGTTCCACACCAAAACGATTAAACCCTGTATTTCCAATTGCATTTGGAGATGCAAAAAAGGCAATTCGCTTTCCATTGGGTGACCAACTTGCTCTTCCTGTTGTTCCTGATTCCCCTGTGTCAGAGGCGACGAACTTAGGAAAATCGTCTTGTAAATTCCATGATTGTTCGCCATCAGTTATTTCTAAATCTAAAGGTTCAAATTTATTACGGTTTATCCAGTATAAAGTTTTCGTGGCAAATTTACTATCTAAATATGCTATTGCTTGAGTCTGTTCAGGATTCCAACTTGCACCTGATGAACCTAATGGCAATGGTCCAATGATTTTTTCTAATTGATGTGACCCCCAATCGTATGCTAGTAAATAATTCTCCCCACCCTTATCTGTTAGACACCACTTCCAAATTTGTAGACGGCCATCTGGTAAAGTTTCATAAGAGTAATATCTTTTTGTTGAAAAACAATCAGTGTTCTCTGTGAAAGTGAATCTTGTAAATTCTTTATCATTTTCTTTTGCATACCACTGTAAATCTGCATTTTCACCGCCGTTAACTAAAACTGTTAAGTCATCGTTTGTGATTATCAATGCATTATAGAATTGAGATTCAGGAAAATTCAAAGTGATTGGATTGCTCCCGTCAAGACTAGAATTTTTGCACGAACTAAATAAAGAGATTACTAAAAGAGAGAGAAATATATTTTTTACAAAATTATACATAGTTTTTACCATTTCAAATTAATGACCTGTTATTGAATACCCAATAGCGTCAAAGAAATATACTGCGGAAGCTACATAACCTACTGGCGACATAGGACCCCAAGTTTCCCTTGGATCAAAGAAACCAAAGTATTTTCCTGCACATGAAGTTGCACATGCCCAAGAAGATGAATCACGATACTGATTTCCTATCCATGTGAAAAACGGATCATCAATAGGCGTCATATAAAATCCTAATTCCTCTGCTCTCACCAAACCTTCATTTGTGCCTGCTTGCTCGGCTAGTCCCCAAGCCTCAATTAATTGATCTTCAGTTGACATTGGGTTACCTAATGCATCAAAGAATTCATGCCATAAATCAGCACCTGATCCATTAGCAATTCCCGATCCAGTATAAAGACCCAGATAATCTGCATATCCATCTTGCACAGCAACTAATATGTTAGCGTCTACTGTTAATAACCATGCATTATCATCTTGTCCTGACAAAGCAAATGTAGTCACAACCGCATCTATGTTATTGAACCACTCGCTTGTACCATCACCTATAGTTTCGTTCATATTGTTTGTTAGCCAGCGGAACCAGTCTAAACGTTCTTGCATTGTTGCACCGTCTAAATCCTCTACTGAACAGTGAATTTGACATCCCATTAATGGATTATCACCACCTCCTGAAGAATCTGACCCACTGTTTTGCCAAATTGAAGAACAATAATATGATTGGCATTGAGCATAATGCCCACTAGGGTCAATATAATTTAACGGCGAATTATTGACATAAGCATATCTATCCCACGCTTGCACGCCTTGCTGTGACGGAATCATCGTATCCGCTTGAGCGAATCTGCCCAGTGAAGGGTCGTAAAATCTAGCATTGT
>CAZJIO010000245.1:0-2323 GCA_964546035.1 uncultured Eubacteriales bacterium
ATGATGATTAATATACCGCTGCCAGGAGGGACATCTGGTCACGCCATCGGTGCTGGTATTTTAGCAATACTGTTGGGACCTTACGCAACGATGATTGTGGTCAGCATTGTGCTCTTATTGCAGGCGTTGTTTTTTGGTGATGGGGGAATACTAGCCTTTGGTGCTAATTGTTTGGCTATGGCTGTTTTAATGCCTTTTACTGCCCATTATGTGTTCCATGGCATGAAGGCTTTAATGAAAAAGAACAAGGGTCAGATTTTATCCGCGTTTTTAGCGGGATATATCAGCATTAATGTTGCGGCTCTATTTACAGCTATTTTATTTGGTATTCAACCGCTCTTATTTCAGGATGCAAGTGGCATGCCACTTTATGCACCTTATGAGCTTAATATCGCAATACCAGCTATGATGATACCCCATCTTTTAGTAGCCGGTGTACTCGAAGGCTTGATCACAGTGTTTGTCTATGTTTATGCAAAAAAAGCAATGCCAGCTTTACTTGAAGAAAAGCCAGTCGTAAAAGACTTTAATCGGCTTTATGGCGTATTGGTTGGACTTATTTTACTCACACCACTGGGTCTCTTAGCAACAGGGACTGCTTGGGGGGAGTGGGGTCAAGATGAAATGATAGAAAAGATAGGTTTTTTACCCGCAGGTATGAATGGGTTTTCATTCAATAGCATATTTCCAGATTACTCGATTCGGGGCTTGAACGAAGTGATCGCTTACCTTTTATCTGCTCTGGCAGGCGTCGTATTTTCTATCGTTATTGGATTATTAATTAAGAAATTAACCTATAAACATAGGAGCTCATAAAATGCTAGAATGGTTATATGAAGAAGAAAACTATACCCCGAAGGCCAAAGGTGAGCCATTTATCGACAAGACTTTAAAGGTTTTGCATCATCTCATTTTTAGTTTTCAAGACAATAAAGATCAAAAAGGTCTTCTCTTTAAATGGTCAATAGGCTTCAAGGTGGGGGCATCCTTAGCCCTTGTGCTCATCACCTATTTTATAAGACATATTGAACCTTTATTGGTGCTAGCCCTACTAGAAATGAGTTTGTTGATGACCTTTTCTAAAAATAGAAGAAGAGGGATTCTTCAAATGAGTTGGGTGATTCCTTGTTTTACACTCATCATGATTTTACCAGCAGCTTTAATGGGCAACATGAATAGTGTGTTGCTGCCTTTCAAGGTTTTTTTGAGTTTACTGATGATGAATATGTTTGCAAATGTGACGGGATGGTATGAATTTTTAGGCTTTTTAAAAAAGATGAAACTACATGAAATGTTTCTCTTAACCCTAGAAATAACCTTGAAGTATCTTTTGATTTTGGCTCGAAGAATGGAAGAAATGTTTTTTTGGTTAAAGAAAAGAGGCTTAGGGAATGGGATAAAAATAAAGGTACTTGGTCACCTCATCGGTAATTTATTTATTACCGCTTATGAAGCCAGTGAAGAAACCTATCATGCTATGCAATGCAGGGGGTTCACAGGTGTATATTATGAGGCAGAGGATGAAAGAGGAAATGATGTTAAAATTTGATCAAATGTCGTTTAGTTATGGCTATCATCTAGCACTGGCTGCTATTTCGTTAGAGATTAAACAAGGCGAATCTGTGGCGCTTATTGGACAAAATGGGTGTGGGAAGTCAACACTCCTGAAAATCATTAATGGATTGTATTTTCCACAGGAGGGTTGTTATGCTTATAAAGGGGACCTCATTACCGAAAATACGATGAAAAAGGCTCGGTTTGCGAAGTCCTTTCATCAGCAGATTGGTTTTGTTTTTCAAAACAGTGAGGTTCAGCTTTTTTGTTCGACGGTGGAAGAAGAGCTGGCATTTGGACCGAGGCAGATGCATCTGACAGAGGGTGAGGTTGAGCTTCGTGTCATGGAATTGTTGAGTTTGTTAGATATCGAACATTTAAGGAATGAGGTGCCCCATCATTTGAGTGGGGGAGAAAAGAAGAAAGTGGCTTTTGGAGCGGTTCTTGCTACGAATCCTTCAGTGTTGACCTTGGATGAACCATTAAATAATATGGATCCAAAAGGGAAAAGATTTCTAATGGAATTTCTTAAAATGTTACATAAGAAGGGGAAAACCATTGTTTGTGCGACCCATGATTTTGATCAAATGACGGATGTTTTTCAGCGGGCAATCGTCTTTTCTAAAGATCATAAGATTGTTGCAGATGGACCTTTTGATGAGATTGTTAGTAATCGAGCATTGCTCGAAGCACATAATATTATATGATGATTATGGCGTCAAAAGCATATAGTTGTTCTTTTTGATACAACATATTGTATGATGAATCT
>CAZJIO010000246.1:0-2312 GCA_964546035.1 uncultured Eubacteriales bacterium
CGAACCAAAATAATGGTCTTCTAGCTGCTGACCTTTGGGTGGCGTATGCCCAAAAAGTGTTCTACCTGTAGAAACTAAATCGGGGCGAGCATAGTACATTGCCTTATCTACCAAAAAATATTCTTGTTCTGGTCCAACAGTTGTTGAAACCTTAGTGATGGTGTCGTTTCCAAATAATTTTAATATTCTTACTGCTTGAGTTGAAAGAGCTTCCATAGAACGAAGTAAAGGTGTCTTTTTATCTAATGCTTCGCCTGTATAGGAACAGAATGCTGTTGGAATACATAAAGTATCATCTTTTACAAAGGCTGGTGATGTGCAATCCCATGCAGTATATCCTCTAGCTTCAAATGTAGCTCTAAGACCACCATTTGGGAAAGAAGAAGCATCAGGTTCCCCTTGAATCAATTCTTTACCTGAAAATTCCATAACCGCTTTACCATTACCAATTGGAGAAAGGAAGGAGTCATGTTTTTCTGCTGTTTTACCTGTCATTGGTTGGAACCAATGGGTGTAATGTGTTGCACCTTTTTCAACAGCCCAATCTTTCATTGCATTTGCTACTACGTTTGCTACTTCAACTTTTAATGCTTCTCCAAGATCAATAGTTCTTTTTAGTGCTTTGTAAGTTTCTTTAGGAAGTCTTTCCTTCATTACCACATCACTAAAAACATTTGAACCGAATATTTCACTTACATTTTTGCCCATAACTTTAAATCCTCCTTTAAATATATGAATGAAATTTATTGTATTAAACTATATGAATGTGCTAAAGGGCACAAATTCAACTTATAAAAAAGGGGCTACTCAAGAAACCTTGAGAACCCCATTGTTCTAAAAGCAATATAAAAAAACCATTTACTTAAAAAAACCTTAGTAGTACTATACCATAACACTACCATAAATGCAAGTGCTAAATCACTCATACATGATGATGATTGCCTCTGCAATTTTCACCATTGACAACCCTTTATCCATACTCTGTTTTTGGATTCTTCTGTGAGCTTCCTCTTCTGTTAAAGCCATATTATCCATTAAAAATCGCTTTGCTTTGTTGATGATTTCTTTTTTATCTTGGTGACTCTTGAGATTTGTAACCTCATTTTCTAGCTTATATATACTTTTTGAAGTCTTAATCAAAAGATTGGCAGTATTAAGAAGCATTTGCTTGTTACACGGCTTTACCAAAGGCGCAAATGTGGGTTCTTGACTTAGATTAACAAAAAACTGAATCTCATTAGGACCTATAAGCGCAATGACGGGACATACTTTTTCAGAAATGAGTACTTCTGAAATTTCATGACCACTCATACCCTTCATACAATAATCCACAATGACTAAATCAGGGTAAATGGTATGTACACGCCTTAGTAGATCGTATCCATCTTTTGTCTCACCCATGACATTTATGCCATTTTCTATTAAAAATTGTCCAAGTTGACCTGAGACCTTCTCATTGGAAGACCCGATTATGACACGTAAGCTCATCTACATAACACCCTCAGTCCCTAGTCCGGATTATTAGTATCTAGAAATATATTTCTCTATTTCCCAATCATGTACCTTTGAAGAATACTCCTGCCATTCTATCATTTTTGCTTTGGACAGACTTTCATAAATACCACCAATGGCTTCCCTGATCACTTGATCATTTGCAAGTTCGGCCATGGCTTCTTTAAGGTTACTAGGCAAATGGGCATCAAAATCCACATGTTCTAGGGGACGTATTTGTTCATAAGGTTGATTCATTTCCGGTGGCATGATTTTATTTTTTATACCATCTAAGCCCGCCTTCAAAATAGTCGCTGCTGCTAAATAAGGATTAGAAGATGGATCAGGACTACGCAGTTCGATCACAGGATGATCATTATTCGTGCTGGGAATTCTAATTAGGGGCCAAGCATTCGTAGTTGACCAACCAATGAGTGTTGGGGCTTCATAGCCTGGAACCAACCTTTTATATGAGTTTACCGTTGGATTGGTTAGTGCTGTAACAGCCTTTATATGCTTTAATAAACCGCCCATAAAATAATAAGCTGTTTGAGATAACTTATTCTTATCTTCTGGATCATAGAAGGCATTTTTTCCCGCCAAATCCATCATTGTTAGATTACAATGCATACCCGATCCATTAATACCAAATATAGGTTTCGGCATGAACGTTGCATGTAAACCATGTTTTTGAGCAACGACTTTGACTACGAGTTTAAATGTAATCATATTATCAGCTGCTTTCAATGTGCTACTGGACTGAAAATCGATTTCATGTTGCCCTGGGGCATCTTCATGATGAGAAGCCTGAATTTCAAATC
>CAZJIO010000247.1:0-2237 GCA_964546035.1 uncultured Eubacteriales bacterium
CTTGACCGCCTTTGGTTCTGGAGTGAATGGAACAATACCCGAAGAGACTTAATTCATAATCTTGAGGAACATCAAAAAAAACTAATTGAAGCGTCTGGTAATAAGGCAGAGGATTACCATTACTATGATGCAAAGACTTTAGGTTTGCATTGGTGGCAATTTCCAACCATGAGCACAAGTCAATTTCAAAAACTTAATACATACATAGATTCAGAGCAAATTTCATGGAATGATACTCTAAGTCAGGTCAATACTTTGCAAACTTATTTTGGATATAACAATAAAACAATGGTTACTGCCTTACGAGAACTATACTATGGAACAACTCTAGACTATTTTATTGCAAATGCAAAACCTGTAAACTCAACAATTTATCAAATTTCTGGAAATCAAAATGGAATTACTTCTGGCGAAGCGTCTTTTTCTCGTGCCTTGTTGCTTTTGACAACCCAAGGACATGGCTACACCCCAGCCGTAGTGCAAATTCAACATCCACACGGGTATAACTCCAGCGGTGAGTTTGCTTTTGACCATATCATTGCGGCGATTGACGGTAACTTTAATCAAATCGAACCAGAAAATATCAGTCTTGGATTTTTTGGAGAGATATATGCAAAACTAATGGGTTTAGATAAGACAAAGATAGAAACAGTAGGAGCAGTAACTTATATTGGAGATTTAGCAGGTAGCACGGCTGTAGGATTTCAATATTCAGACGCATCAAAAGGATATAAGATTGAGATGTCACAGTCTGACTTGGAGGGTGATATTCTTGGAGTTGTACTAGCAAATAACAACGCTATTAATCCGATTGGGAGCAATTTATCACAAGAACTTTCTACTGCGTTATCAGCAAATAGTCCGTATGTAGTGCAGAAATATTCTTATTTCGTTGATGCCATTGGGTTAGATGTAAATAATGGAACTATTTCCCCAGATTCAATGCAAACATTTATAAACCAAAATACAGAATTGATTGCAGATTTAGGGGCAGGGTTTTATGCAAGCCAACCGCCAAAAATAAATATTCCAGTAAGAATCTGGAATGGCAGCAATGCTTATTTTGCTCAACCAACCCTCGAAATCTACGCCGAAATACAAATTACCAATTTTCTTGAACAACTAAACCAAGGATTACAGGGAGAATTTGATAAATGATAAAGACTTTAAGAAGACTTTTTTCAAAAAGAATTTTCAAAATAGTTGTTTCGATTTTCCTTATATTATTAGGAGCATTATACATGTACTTATTTTTATTGCCACGTTACCTTGAAAAACAAATTTCCTCCAATCTTCATTGGGATATTCGGGGTAGTTCAGATTTAGAGGTTGTTAGTTATTCAATATTGATTCGACCTAATGCTCTGCCTCTTATGCCGTTTGTCTTAGAAATTGATGCTGAGATACAAAACAATGGCGATGCGATGATAGAACTGCTCGAAATCAATTCACAAGTGACTAGGCAGGATGGAGCAACCGCAATTCGATTAGACCACGCAAAAGAAATACAATACCCGGATACCTATTATGATACGCTTCCTTCAGAAATAGGCATGATAATTCCCGCAGGAGAAAAACGCCCAATTAGAGTTTGGGGGGGTGTTCTGATGGATGAGTATGGGCCAGGACGACAGTTTTTTCTAAGAGAAAAACCGACTATATATTTAGGCTTGAAGTGGTTTTGGGATACTTTTGGCTTTCCGCTTCTCGGCTGGAATACTTTACAAACCACACTAGTCACGCGACCCTCCGAGCCAAGTGTTGCCGAGTGGTATCAATATTGGAGTGATATTCCAGTGAAACAGGTTGAGAATCCCCGTCAATTTTGGCAGGCATGTACTTTTGACCTACTTGCTCAAATTGACCCAAATCCTATTTTTGATGACTTGGTTGAGAAATATGGAAATAAAGGGATTCCAAATCCTAGTGGACCTGGAAGAATAATGATTGATTCTGATGGAGGAAAAATTCAACTTCACACTTTTCGACCTAAATTACAGTTTGTAATTACCTTTTATGATGAAAATGGGAAGTTTGTATGGTGGGATAGGTCAGTTGCTTTTGAAAAAGACCCGTATCAGACAATTGTTGAGGATAGATACATAAAAGTAGGGTCAAATATGCCCTGTAATACAAAAGTAAAGGAATTTAAGGTCTATCTTGAAGTTGTCCCCTAATCCATATTTATTAATGAATAAAGTTTACAGTTCATTAGATTAGAAACATGAAAAATATTC
>CAZJIO010000248.1:0-517 GCA_964546035.1 uncultured Eubacteriales bacterium
ACCCAAGAATTTGCCCTGAATACTATACCGCAAGAGACCTCTTAGATAAAGGTTTACATAGTCCTCAGTGGTGGTGGGCAAGTTGCAGACCTTGGTGGAATACTTACATGATTGAAATGGGTGCTATGCAACTGTTTCACGCCATTAATGTTCTTAAAGGCAGTATAGATATTGATATTTACAATAAAGCATTTGAGCTAACCCATAAAATTATTGATACATCTAAATACTGGCATATTGACGGCACAGCTTCTGAGCTGAAAATAAGCTATAAAAATAAACTTCCCGGCTACTTTAACGAACTTACATTCGGGTAAAATAAATATCACGGGGAAATATTTATTAATAAGTTGCTTTTTATCAAGCCATCAAGTCATCCAGGGGAGATTCTAAGAGAAGAATTTCAGAAACCATTAGGATTGACACAGAAACAAATGGCTAAAGATCTTGGAGTAGGCTTAAAAACAATAAATGAAATCCTGAATGAGAAACGTCAAGTAACTTCGTTGATGGCGAT
>CAZJIO010000248.1:555-2192 GCA_964546035.1 uncultured Eubacteriales bacterium
GAACGACTCCTCAGTTTTGGGTTAATCTGCAAAGCAAGTATAATCTCTATGAAGCTTATGAGGAAAATGTTGAAAAGCTTTCTCTGATAGAGAAATACCCTGCTATAAAATCAATAGCCTGATTGATAAATTTCCACAAATTTTACAAGCTTAAAAATTGCACAAAAAACTGCTTGGCTTGAGTATTTTTGTGGTAGTCTTTTAATATTGTTTTATCGGCAAAAAAATTAGAGGTATAAATTAAATGACACAATTATTAGCCGCAAAAGAAGGCAGAATAACTCCTGAGATGGAGAGAGTCGCCGAATATGAGGGCATTAGTCCAAAACAGCTCATGGAAAGCGTTGCTAAAGGACATACTGTTATTTTAGCTAATATTAACCATAAAAATGTAACTCCAACCGGTGTTGGTGAGAATTTAAAAGTTAAAATCAATGCTAATATAGGTACTTCTTCTAAAAAAAGTGGTATAGATGAGGAAATACAAAAGTTAAGAATCTGTGAAGAAAACAAAGCAGATACATTTATGGATCTTTCTACAGGTAATCTTATTGATGAAACCCGTAGAAAGCTTATCGCAGCTACTTCATTACCTATCGGAACAGTTCCTATCTACCAAACAGGCGGAACTTCTATTAAAGAATGTGGTTCTGTTGAAGAATTAAACGAAGATGTTTTATTTGAAAACATCGAAAGCCATTGTAGAGATGGTGTTGACTTTATTACCGTTCACTGCGGAGTAACTCAGGAAGTTGTTTCTGCATTGAAAGAGCAAGGAAGAGTTACAGGCATTGTTAGTCGTGGCGGAGCTATGCTTGCCTCTTGGATGGAAATGCATAAAAGACAAAATCCTCTCTATGCAAGGTATGATGAATTACTTGACATCGCAAGAACCTATGATTGTACCCTTTCTTTAGGTGATGGATTAAGACCAGGCTGTGGTAATGATGCAGGCGACAGAGCGCAGTATCTGGAAACTATCGTCCTTGGCGAACTTGTTAACAGAGCTAGACGTGCAGGTGTCCAAACAATGATTGAAGGACCTGGTCATGTTCCTTTAAATATGGTTCAGGGTATGATACAGCAGATAAAAATATTAACCCAAAACGCGCCTTTATATGTTCTTGGACCTCTTGTTACTGATATCGCCCCTGGCTACGACCATATAACCGCTGCTATTGGCGGAGCTATTGCGGCAACCGCTGGTGCTGATTTCTTGTGTTATGTAACACCTAGTGAACATCTTGGATTACCTGAACTTGAACAGGTTAAAACAGGCATTATTTCTTCCAGAATCGCTGCTCATGCCGCTGATGTGGCTAGAGGTAATAAATCAGCTATCGAAAGAGATCGCAAAATGTCTCAAAGTCGCTTTAACCTCGATTGGAAAATGCAATCTGAATTAGCTATTGATCCGAGTGTGTTTGAAGAATACGGTCTATTAAAAGAAAATAATGAGCCATGTACCATGTGTGGTGAATTATGCAGTATGAAACAAACTAAAAAACACTTGGCTGCAAGTATTAAGTAGTTTTAAATTCTAATAAATCTTACAGGAAAAGAATCTTCGCTAGAGGATTCTTTTCTGCTACTATCGTTTTTTACTATTTTGTCACAATTTTGACACCCTTTGACAT
>CAZJIO010000249.1:0-2137 GCA_964546035.1 uncultured Eubacteriales bacterium
TGGCGGGGTATCCGGTCAATGGTACTCTGTTTTTTGTTCCGAGTTTTAATGGGTCAACCCGGTTAGTTACCAATGCTGTCGGTGAAGTGATTAACCGCATCGAGTACAAACCTTATGGCGAAATAGTAAGGGACTCTAACTATAGCAACGGGCCTGATATAAATAGACATAAGTATACCGGCCATGAAGAAGATAGCGAGACAGGCCTTACCTATATGGGAGCCAGATATTACGACAATATGCTGGGTCGATTCCTAAATATTGATACGATTATTGACTTTGCTGCTGGCATTCAGGGTTTTAATCGTTTTATGTATGCCGCAGGTAATGTAATCAATCTGGTTGATTTGGGTGGCAATAACGTTTTCAAAGTTTTCTGGAATAATTTTGTTAATGCCTTTTTTGATACCCCACCAGCGGGTGGTTCAAATACGTCAGGTGGCGGTAACAATGGCGGGCCAGCCAGTAAGGGCGACACTCGCGCAGAGTGCAGCGTTTCATCAGGTGGTGGCCAAACCTCTGGTGGTTGTAGTCTTACAGGTGATGATATTGAGGCCTTGTTTGGTTTAATCGGTAAAGCTATTGGCTGGCTTGGTCGTCAGGTTGTAAAAGGTGTTGAAAATACAGTTAACTTCTTTAAGAGCATTGATTTGACCAGCTCCAATGGAACAGTTAACAAGCTTACTAATTCCTTAGACAGTATTACAAATACTATCAAGGATGCTGGCAACACAATTTATCAAGGCTTGCAAGATTATGCCAACTGGGAAAGAAATACCATCAATAACATGTGCGGTTTTGACTGTCATGGTTCATTGGTCCAAGGTGCCTGGTATGCAGCTGAAGCGGTATTGATGTATGGAATCATGGGAGCGTATCAACCAGGATCCCTAAGTGCGATAGGCAGAACTGCGGGGGGTGCGGGTGTTGAGAGTGCTTATGAAATTGCCAAAAGAGGTGGCCGACATGCAGGACAGCTAGAAAACTTCTTACAACAATCAAATTCGCAATTAAGTAAGTCCTTGTCATCCTTTTACAAAAGAGTCGAACAGCATCAAAGCTGGATCAAAAACCCAACATCTAAAGTTAAGAATTTTCATGAACTCAATCCACAACATCAAAAAAATTTATTACATCATTGGCAGGAAGATGTTTCTAGACATCGAGAATTTATTGAAATTATAAATGATGTGCTTCGAACGAGGTGAACTATGAGTAAAATTTTAGAAAATTATCTTTATGACCTTGGCTCTTTATTGAAGGAGTATGCCTTAGAAGCCAAAAAAGAAAAAGATAGAGTTCTTGGTACTGAAGATGAAGATTATAAAACGGGCTATATGATGGGCTTACATCGTTCAATTTCATTAATGCAACAACAAGCGGAAGCATTTGGTTTACCTTTGGAAAAAATTAATTTATCTGACATTGATGTCTATAAAGATCTCATGTGAATCAGTTTCAGAAAAGAATTGATTTGTTTTTTTGTAAGTTAAGTACTAAGTTAAATTTATGAAATTTTTTTTTATTATCCTACTGTGTATTCAAATAATAAATATTGGAATCTTCGCAGAGAATCAAGAATCAGATATTCGGACCCAATCTGGCTTGGCTATTTTAGCCGGTTATGGCGCCGAGTTTTCTGGACTTGGTCTTGGTATGGAGTATTATTTTTATCTGGGGAATAATCAAAATATTTCAGTTGCATTAAATGCGGGAGTAAATCCATTTATCATTTCTGATGATTTTCCATTGGGTAGAATGGTTTTTCCAGCTATATCCGCGCATTGGATCTACGGTCACTTGATTAGGCCTTATGTTGGTATTGCCATTAGCAGAATAACAGATTTTGTATATTTTGATTTGCCGGTTAACGATCCCAACAAGAAGGTAATTGATATAGACCCCTTGGTATCGATCTCTCTGTTGGTAGGCTTTGAGGTTATGGAAGAGGATGGTTTCTTTGGTACTTTTGGAGTCTTTGGCGAGTATACGCCAGCATTAAATCATAAAACAGATTGGGGTGTAAATTTTGGTGGCGGTTATAAATTTTTTTAATGAATTAATTTTCTATTTCTTTCCCCGCCGTCTAATTCCCATTTCGCGCAAGGCCACGCGCTTTCTTTTAGAGAAATCGCTT
>CAZJIO010000250.1:0-2126 GCA_964546035.1 uncultured Eubacteriales bacterium
CATTTTATTGGAAATCTCATCGATGTCATGGTTTTAAATTTGGGGGAAAGGTCAGAACCCGTAGGCTGTGCTAATAAATCAATTTCAGTCTTTCTCTAAATGACAGCGTATGTATAAAAATCTGTTTCCAGATTGGTTATTATAAAGTAATGTTTGCAGAAGGCTACATATTGGCAACTGTTGGATTACAGAGCTACGCTATTTAAAGACTTATTCGAAGGAACTTTTGAATGTTAGATTTTGATAATGAAGACGATTACCTAAATGAAGAAGATAGCTTCGATGATATCCAGGATGATGAAAACAGCCAACCTGTCGAAATTCCAAAGGAAGTTAGAAACCTTAGAACTCAGTCGTTCGATAAAAGTGTTAGAGATCTTGTAGCATCAATCCGAGAGGGTGACATAGATCTCGATCCTGATTATCAACGGAATTATCTATGGGATAACAAGAAGGCCTCATTACTTATAGAATCGATTCTTCTCAATATCCCGATCCCTGTTATTTATGTTGCTGAGAATGATCAATCCCAATGGAACGTTATTGATGGATTGCAGAGGCTTTATAGTCTTTTCCGTTTCTACAACAACGATTTCAAGTTGACTAAGTTAGAAGTTTTGTCTGAACTCAATGGGCTCACTTACTTTAACTTGCCACCGAAAGCTCAAAGGATGCTCAGTAATGGTATGTTTAGGGTTGTTGTACTCCTTGCAGAAAGCCATCCAGAAATAAAATATGATGTTTTCATGCGTTTAAACACCGGAGCTATCAAACTAAATGAACAAGAGCTTCGAAACTGCCTATATAGGGGATCACTGAATAATTTTATAAAACTAGCTAGGGAAAACGAAAAGTTTCTCAAATGTCTCAAGCTTGCTAAACCTCATAAAAGATTTGTTGATGCCGAGATCATCCTTAGATTCTTAGCTCTACATGAAGCAGTTGATATACCAAACAGAACAATTCATTACCCAGGTCGGATGAAAAACTTTTTAAATGACTTTATGGAGAAGCATCAAAACGCATCGGATCAGAAGATTTCTGAATTTGATTCGATAATAAAAAAGACGATGGATAATCTTTTCCTAGTTTATGGTGATGCTGCGTTCAGGAGGCCAAATAGACAAGGTCAATTCGAGACAAGAATAAACCGATCCCTTATAGACGTCATGATGCTGTCTTTTTCACGCATGAACAATGATTATTGTTTAACCAATAAAGAGAGGTTATTTCAAATATTGCTTAACATGTGTCAAGACCCAGTTTTCGAAGAGGCAATAACTTTAGGCACATCTGATTCGAAAAGACTTGAACAACGTATATTCATTGGTTTAGAACGGTTTGGTGTTCTCTGATGGAGCTACAATTTACAGCAAAAGATGATTTCTTTGATGCTTTGCAAGAGGTCAATGATTTACTTACTCTTGCAGAGCAAGAGGCATCGGTTATTCGAAAGTTAACTTTCGTTAAGTCAAGTCTCCTGTTTTTGACAACACAGCTAGAGGTTCTCTTTGAAAACTTGGTTGAAGAATATGTTTTCCTTATGAAGCAACATATTAAAAAGCCTGAGAAAGTACCTGAACCAATTATTTTATCAGCAATAAATATTCATCTTTCCGAAGAGCTATTACTGAAAGTTAAAAATAAAAATAGCAAGTGCATTGAACCATTAAAGAAAATATCTAGCATACTTTCCAGAGAAAGCCTTGATTACATCGCAGTAGACAACCGCTTTAGTTACGGGAAGCACGGTAGTAAAGAACTTGAATCACTCTTAAACAGAATCGGAGTATCAGGAATATTCGATAAATGTAAAGTGACAGAAACTCGTGAATCTCTTCTAACAGACGAAGACGAAGTCATCGAAATTAATGTAAAATCCAGGTTTGATGCACTTACTGGGATAAGAAATGCAATTATTCACGAGAATAAGAATCCCAACGTGACTACAGAATCTTTACGAAAAGATGTAGAGTATATGTGTACCTTTATCGATAAAGTGGTAGATTACTTGACGATTGAAATCCAAAACGCATGCCATGAATAACAGTATGATATTGAATTTTAAATGAATATTATTGGTTCAACTCCCTCCAGCTCCACCAACTAGAGAAGCGGCGCATTAG
>CAZJIO010000251.1:0-858 GCA_964546035.1 uncultured Eubacteriales bacterium
ACGAACAAAAAATTCAAAGCCTTCTCTTCGCTGATGATCTTATATTACCTGCCGAATCACAAGATGGTCTTATGAGTTCACTCGCCATCCTATATGATTACTCCCTGCAATGGGGTCTGAAAATAAATGTCGAGAAATCCAACGTTATGATCTTCAGAAAACATGGATTTCGCAATGAACGTATCTTCTGGCGCCTTGGGCTCAGCAACCAACACATTACGACCACGAATCACTACAAATACCTAGGTATTTGGTTCTCACCCACTGGTTTAACCCAATACGCACTAGATAAACGTGCTGATGCTGCAAACCGAGCCAAATTCTCATTTTACAGCTCACTCTATTCGCTTAAACTGCACCCCAAACTTGTCCTCCAGCTCTTTGATACTTTAGTTTCATCAGTTCTTCTCTACGGAGCTGAACTCTGGGTATATTTAGCCAAATCTTCAAATAGTCAAATCGAAAAAGTCCATACCTCCTTTCTTAGACAATACCTCGAAGTCCGACAAACTACTCCTCTCTTGGCCCTATATGGCGAGCTTGGTCGTATACCAATCCACTATATTGTTATGCTTCGCGTGCTTCGCTTTTGGATGAGATTATTACCACTTCCTTCCAATAGACTTGTAAAGCATGCTTATTTAGACCAATTAGCTCTTTACAACGAAAATACCTCTTCTAGCCCTTGGTGTGCTTTCATTGCTGAAACTTTAAATTCTATTGGTCTACACGAAACCTGGACTAATCAAAGGATCCCTTCTGTTAACTCCTTTTACAACACAGTTCGCTCCAAAATCTTTACTCTTTTCTCAGAAAAATGGCAAACAGAGATCCTGAATTTCTCTAGCCTTGACAACT
>CAZJIO010000251.1:868-2117 GCA_964546035.1 uncultured Eubacteriales bacterium
GAAAAAAGGTAAATGGATTGGGTCAACAGTCATATTTTACAAAACTACAAACTCGATTGAAAAATATCTATCCATTATCAGAGATGACAGACATCGTAAAGCTTTTACTCGACTCCGACTGCACTCACACAACCTCGCCATTGAGAGTGGCAGACATACTAAACCAAGAACACCCCGTTCCCTTCGACTCTGTACTTACTGTAATTCTAGCCAAATTGAAGACGAGATCCACTTTCTGATCTCCTGCCAATTCTACCATGAGTTACGCTCCATGCTAAATCAATTCATAGTTAGCATGACACCAACTGAAGCCTTCACCTTCCTAATGAATTCTTCAGCACACAACATCCTACGTAAAACAGCCGAGTTTATCTACCTAGGTTTCAAAATGAGGAATAACCAAACCTCAGCATAAGCATATATAAATCATGACATAACCACCTAATAACACGTTCCTAATCTCCTACTTTCACTCAATCTCAATCACTCGAACCAACATGGTATAAATCTTGATCCCCCAACCTGCTCATACCTCCCATACCCACATAGGCGCTCGCTTACGCCTGAAGGTATATGAATAAAGATGTTTGATTTGATTTGATTTGAGTCCTTTCTACTTCATGGCAGATTGTAGCTACTACTTAGCACGTTATGCCAAATGACCGATTATAAAAATACCGATATATGGAATTCAGATATTTATTCTCATACACATGCTTTATTGTCAAATAAACTCTACATTCAAGCATTAACGCGTGGAAAAGGAGGATTGAAACTAAAACTAAACGCTATAAGCAAATTTTCTTTTCCTCAAGAAATATCATATTCACACGCGCAAAACAACCAGCTACATTAACAAATTCTATTTTAATCGCGAAATCCATTGTCATCAGCTATCATAGGAGAATGCAACTTTCCTCATTAAATTAATGTACCTTTTCAAGCCGATAATTTTCATAAAAAATTTTTATTACATGCAACGCAAACAAGCATTAAGAACATTATCAGGAAAGATCACTACCGGAACTTTAGTCTTTGCTAATCTATCAGGCCAAAAAAAGAGAAGTTCGCACTATCGCTGACTGATATTTCGGTAAATGAGGCGGACTTCCATAACTATATTTTACCTCTTGTTTAGCGTTCGTCCAAACCATAGCCGATTTTTGAACGGAATGACTCATCGAATTCAATTTAAAACCAATATCGCTGCTTAAAGGCGTATAAATTTACTGCAATCAAATTAGAATGT
>CAZJIO010000252.1:0-215 GCA_964546035.1 uncultured Eubacteriales bacterium
CTCCACCTGAGGGTACACCCGAATTGAATTGGGTCTATAGAAATACCAACGATAAAAAAACCTATATCTGGTCTGGTAGTGCCTGGGAAATTTTAGTACAAGATGGTGCTGATGGAGCAGGGGGTAGTTCTACATTCAATGGCAATAGACCTATTACGGCGTCGGTATTTAATGGAACAAATCCGGGTACCAATGATATTGCGCAGTGGTTGGAA
>CAZJIO010000252.1:251-2112 GCA_964546035.1 uncultured Eubacteriales bacterium
GTATAGCGGAACAACCTATACAAACTCACCGCTTACTTTAGAAAGAATGGCTGCTGGAGCTTCGTTGAATGCTACATTGAACTGGGGTATTCGAAGAGGTCCGACTACCGCTGAAATTACAAATGTTGTGGTGGGAACTTTTCCGCAAACTTCTTTTACACAGCCTACTCAAGGTGATCCTTTTGGTCCATGGGTGAATGGTACACAGGCTGTTAGTTTTCCAAGAAATGCGACGACTACTTTTACGAATATTGTAACAACTGCTGACGGTAAAACAGTATCTCCGACTCCAAGTGTGACCATTAATTTTTCTCTTAGAAGATATGTTGGATTTATGACCGAGCCAAATGGTACTCCTTTGCTCGGAGATTTTATTCCTACTAGAGATGATATACTGGGCTTATCACAAAAAGTATTCGGTTCATCCAGAAATTTTTCTAATTATTCTTTTTCACCATCAGGACCACAAAGAGTGGTGATCGCTTATCCTGAAGCCTGGGATCAAGGACAGCCGGATGTTCAAATTACAGCACTGGGATCATTATTGAATAGTGACGGTTATTATAGACATGTTATTTCATTTCAAAATGCAAGTGGTCATACGGAAAACTATGTTATATATCTGCTCAAGCAGAACTATAACGGAAATATGACCTTATCAATACAATAGTATAATCGTATGAAAAAAATAGTATCATTCATTGGCTGTATCTTCTTTACTACTATTGTTGCGCAAGCACAAGTAAGGGTTGCGGCTCCTATCAATCCGAGCTCACCGAATGATGTGTATGCTACACATATAGATACTTTAGGTCAAGGTGGTTTTATGGTCGTCGCGAATAAACTCATTAGAAATAATATTCCACCCTTGAGACGTAAAAAAGGGATGTTAGTGTATGTAAGAGAAACAGATAGTGTTTATCAATTAAATACGAATAGCATTATTATTCCTCTCACGGATACTGATTGGGATAAATTTAAATTAGGTTCAGTTGGTGGACTAATTTGGTGGGGCTCACTAGCTGCAGCTCCCTCTGGTACTCCTGCTTTGAATTGGGCGTATTTCAATAATGTCGATAAAAAAACCTATGTCTATTCCATGGATGGTCCTTTAGGGGTTCCTGCATGGAATGCAATCACTGCGAGTACTTTAGATGGACTGCCTGAAATAATACCAGATAATAGAACTTTTACCGGAGGTACAATATCTTATACAGGAGGGATACCCGTAGGAGGAGAAAATATTGTAGTAAAATCTTCTATTAAACCCAATATTGATCCAAATGAATATAAGCATACTCAAAATGGAGAATTTATACCAAGATATAGACGTTATGTGTTGGGTTTGAGTAATGACGGCAAGATTGAACTTGTTAGAACTAATGTTACAATAACAATGGTTATTGGCGAAAACTCTCTTTCATCAAATACAACTGTAAATCCTGGGAGTGCTTACTATTTCGATATTAAACTAGATAATGTTTTTCCTTCATTGATCACCAATGGACAAGAAGTGCCAACTTGGTATTTTACCCATGAAATTGTAGCAGGACCACTAATCAATGTTGTGCATAATTATACAGGTTCTTATATTCCAGCTTTAGTTCCCTCAAATAGTCAACTAGAGTTTCCTCCTTTAGGTATTGTTATCACTGCTTCTACCCCTTTTTTTGGGGAAATGCTTGAAGGTGAATATCGCAACCAAATATTTGTGAGAGTAAGATTAGAAAATGTTACAGCAGCGCCTATCATTCTTCCAAAAGGATTAAAACTTCGAGCAACAGTATGGGGGGCAGATAGAGGGGAAACCCCATCATATAATTCTGAAATTCCTCCAAATACAGGTGGATAAAATGATGAA
>CAZJIO010000253.1:0-2083 GCA_964546035.1 uncultured Eubacteriales bacterium
TATTCATTGTCTTGAAAATGGATTGGAATTGACCGTGGAAAATGTGAGAAAGCAACCAAGACTTCACAAAAGATGTGGTACCAATTTTCTATTTATTGTGGTTTTCATCAGTGTTTTGGTTTTAACATAATAAAAAGAAAAAACATTTTTGCTGAGATTAGCCGTACGTTTATTATTATTTCCTGTGATAGCAGGAATTTCATATGAGGTCATTAAACTACTAGGACGCAACGATAATAAGATGGCTGATATCGTCAGTTTTCCAGGGCTAATGATGCAAAAAATAACAACCAAAGAACCAGATGATGAGCAAATTGAAGTTGCCATTGCTGCGTTGAAGGGAGCACTAGAAAGTGATGAGCAAGTCGATTCACAAAGTGCTTGAGGAAGGGATCCAAACACTTAGGGATGCTGGAAAAGAAGAAGCTGTTTTAGATGCACGGTTGCTATTAGAAGCCACTTTGGCCTGTGATAGAATGTACCTCCTTTTGAATAAGGAGAAAGCACTTTCACAGAATGAGAGGCAAGCGTACGAAACCATGATTAAGGAACGTGCTCAGGGAAAACCTTTGCAACATATTCTAAAGCAACAAGAGTTTATGGGCCTCAAATTTCAAGTCACACCCTTTACATTGGTTCCAAGACGAGAAACGGAAGAGTTGGTGGAATTTGCACTAAAGCACTTAAGCAAAGAGGCGCTAAGTTGGATCATGGACATTGGTACGGGGACAGGTTGTATACCTATTTCCTTAACTGTTTTGAATAAGAAAGTGAGTGCTCTGGGCATTGATCTTTCACCTGAAGCCTTAGCGGTCGCGGAGCAAAATAGTTTAGCCCATGGGGTGAACAATAGAATCACATGGGTTAAAAGTGATTTATGTGGGAATATTGGACCCGAGTGGTATGGGAAAATGGATATGATTGTGTCTAATCCGCCCTACATTAAAACAGAAGACATACAAGGTCTATCTCCAGAAGTTAGAATTTTTGAGCCCTTAATGGCACTAGATGGTGGCAGAGATGGTTTGGATTTTTATAGAAGAATTAGTTGTGTGGCCAAACCCTTTTTGAAAGAGGGTGGCATTATTATTTTTGAAATCGGGTATAATCAAGGGGAAGAAGTCTGCGATTTACTCCGAGCAAATGACTTTAAACAGGTCACTTGTAAAAAGGACTTATTAGGTGAAGATCGAATGGTCTTTGGCTTAAAATAAAACATTAAAGTAAAATCAATCCGTATTTGAATAGAATTTATGAGGTGAGAACATGTTCAATAAAATTGAAGGTATTGTAAACAGATTTGATGATGTAGCGAGAATGATTAATGATCAGGGCGTTATCTCAGATCAAGAAAGATGGATTAAGCTCATGAAAGAGCACAGTGACTTAATGCCGATTGTTGAAAAATACAATGAATATAAGGGTGCCCAAGAGACCATTAAAGAAAGCTTGGCGATGCTTGAGGAAGAATCCGATGAAGAGATGCGCGATATGGCCAAAGAAGAGCTTAATGGCGCGCGAGTCCACTTATCAAAAGCAGAAGAAGAAATGAAAATACTCCTCTTACCAACAGACCCTAACGATGACAAAAATGTATTTGTTGAAATTCGTGGCGGTGCAGGTGGCGACGAAGCAGCTTTATTTGCTTATGAACTCTTTAGAATGTATTGTAGGTTTGCTGAGAGAAGCAGATGGAAAGTAGAAACCATTAATATCAGTGAAAGTGGTATCGGTGGGTTTAAAGAAGCTATTTTTATGATTCAAGGAAAAGGTGCTTATTCAAAGCTCAAATATGAAAGTGGTGTGCACCGCGTACAACGTGTTCCAGCTACAGAGTCTGGCGGAAGAATCCATACCTCTACGGTAACCGTTGCCGTACTTCCGGAAGTTGAAGATGTGGCTGTAGAGATTGATATGAACGATTTGAGAATAGATGTGTTTAGATCTTCTGGTAATGGTGGTCAGTGTGTTAATACAACAGACTCAGCAGTAAGAATGACACATATTCCTACAGGGCTTGTAGTTTCTTGTCAAGATGAAAAATCTCAGCTGAAGAATAAAGAGACAGCTCTAAAAATATTAA
>CAZJIO010000254.1:0-2075 GCA_964546035.1 uncultured Eubacteriales bacterium
TCATTCCTAGAAAAATCAAACCTTGGGTTTGTTGGAAACATTGCAATTGATGCAGCAGTTCTAAGACCGTATATTCAGGATGTTCTTAATAATAGGTACAAGCTTTCAGTGGCCGGTGTAACTGAGCAAGAATACTCTGAGCATGGTGCTTTATACGGCGATAGGGAAACGTCGCTTGACGAGGTCGTAAACTATGAAAAGGCAAGGAAACAGGATAATCCGAAAACTAAGATAGAGTTAAGGGAGAATAGGCTTGCTGTGTTTAACAAGGATGGTAAGCTTCACGCAGAGTACATATCTTATCCATTCATGCGTTACATTGATGGTAAACCAATATTGATGGTAGTTACCAAAAACGGTACCGAAATTGAAGCAGACAAGATTGTTGAAACTCATTACGAGTCATCGCAATACGACCATCAGAAGGAGTTATTAAAAGAGAATAAAAAGTACGTTGGAACCTATTATGCTCCCGCTGACCTTTCCAAGGAAGAACGCGTAAAACTAACAAGCATTAGACGCAGGGCAATAGCTGCGCTAGCTAAGCGTGGAAATGTTACGTTAGTACGTGGGTATATGCCGTCAAAGAGATTGGTATTTCTAGAAGGTGGTAAAGAGATTATCGACGATGTTAAGCATGTTGTGTACTATGGTTTACAGCTAAGTGATATAGATTCACTCGTTGGCACCGTGATAACAAAAGATGAAGCTGCGATACTGGCTCAGAATAATGTTATCGCTATTGAGCCAATGGGTAGACTAAGTACCAAGGCAAATGCTTCAAATAATAATATTGGGATATTTGAGAGGGCAGGAATAAAGCAGCATTGGACGTTCAAGAATGCCATTGAATACATCGAGAAGAGTAAGGGAAAGACCATTGATAATCTTTCCGAACAGGATGTAAAAGATGTAATGAATTTCGTAAATGAATATTTAAAAAATTATGATGAGGAACTCGCCCCGGATGCAATAGAGCAATTTGAATTTATACTGAGAAGTAGGAATAATTTGGCAGGCAAGCAGACTGCTACCATTGCATACATGGAGAATGTAAGCCTTCATAGTACTGATAGAAACATAGAGGGTAATGACATAAGCTCCATGTTACCACTTGGAGCTTTTCAGACAGAAATAGAGGCTGATAGCAACTTGGGTAATTTTACGGTTGATTCTAAGATAGAACAAACCTATTTGTCAGAGGACATACGTAAGTCGAGTGCACTTGAACAACAGTCTGGTGCTAAACCACAATTTAAGGTAAATGTGGTAAACAGGGAAACCGGTCATATAACGCAGGCAAATGTTGTTACACCTACTCTAAGGGAAGTTAATATTCGCGAGTTTGTAGAAGTAATGATTTCTAACCTAGAGGAAATAGCATTAAATGAGCCTGATGCAGACCTATCTAGGTTGAAAGATTCGCTATTTGGTGTATTCAAGGATGTTAACAGCAACTATATCCGTCACAAGCATACTAGCTTGAGAGTGGGTCGGGAATTCGATGAATTATTCCACAAGTTTTTCAGGATACACGCTAGCTCCTTCAATAAAGGTAATAAGTTATTTTTAAGGACAGCATTTGTAACAGGAAAGAATATAAAGGAGTTTTACGAGTATCTCGTGAATAATAAAGAGGATTTCATAAAGCTGCTTGGACTATATGAGAATGCTTACATACCAGCTATTGCCTATAACCTAAATAGTGAGTTGGTTAAGAACTACATGCAAAAGATGGTCCGGGTTCAAGTAGGTAGAGCAGAAAATAGTTTATTTGCTAGCCCGGGACTGGTTATTTCTCGTCCTATTTCACAAAACATCACTAGCATAGGTGAAGCTAATGGTGTCGATAATGTAAATCTGGATGAGGACTTTGACATTTTTATGAAAAAGTTGCCATCAGACAACGAGAAGTTACAACTTGTCAGCTACGAGGACGCTCGGAATATGTTAATTGAAATGCTTGGTGAGGAGTACGTGAATGAAAACTTCCAAGGGTTTGATGAAGCGTTGAAAAATCCAATAACTAGAGCGGATGTACTCGGATACGTTTACAAAGCAAAGATGAAGTTAAG
>CAZJIO010000255.1:0-2033 GCA_964546035.1 uncultured Eubacteriales bacterium
TAATTACCATAGTGTGGTTTTTCATTTATAGGCGTCAGCCAAATGCCATTTACTCCCATTTCAGCCAAATGATCAAGTACTTTAGGCATTCCGTAAAAAGTTTTATCGGATGAAGCTGTTGCAATGTTAACCTCGACAATAATTAAGCTCTTAACCCAATCTGGAGTAGAAATATCTTTGCCTGATGCTTCAAGATTCACATGTGAGTCTTCAGCCCATAAAGGCATTAATAAGGAATTATTAATTTTATTGTATTCAGCTTGATTCTGGAGCTTTTCCGCATGTTGTTCCAGAATTTTTCCTTTGCTCTGAGAATCATTTTCTTTCGAAGAAATTGAGCATCCTGTAAAAACAATTGTTACAAGAGATGCTGCAAAAATCATGGGCATGCATATACTTTTTATCATTTATACCTCTTTTATATAATTATTGTTAATAAAAATTTTCGAAAAGTGAGTATCTCTGGGTATAGACTTGGCGCCAACCTAGTGATGAAGTATGTCCATCAAAAAATACCATGTTCATTTGCATGTTATGCCGGGGAGCTAATGCTCCACTGAGACCTGATGTTTCACCTTTTGAGAAATAGCCGTTTGCCACTGTGGGATCATATCGATAGATTAAAACATCTAATGCATCTCCCCAGGCAATAGATGTAGATGGGCGTTTTAATCTGCTTATTCTATACGCTCCTTGTATAAATTGTTCACTTGTATATGAATACAGATCTTTGTAGCAGTGCCCATATGACCATTCAGGATAACTCATTCCAGTTGTATTTCCAGCTCCAATTACAGAATATGAAAGTGGGCAAAGTATGTTCTTTTTAAACCTTTTCTGTGTTTTAGGATCAATTCCGTCATATACATCTAAGCATGTTCCCTGTCCGAGCATAGAACGGAAGGAGTTGTTATAGTAATATAATCCACATGAATAATCGGCTACGGTGGTATCAGCAGGTACCCAATAATCACCATTCTCCGAAGCATACATGATGCCAGCCGTTCCAAATTGCTTGAGATTCGCTTGACATGCTATAGATTTGCTCTTTAGGCGAGCTTGGTTTAAAGTTGGCAACAATATGCCTGATAAAATCGCAATGATCGCAATGACGACCAATAATTCTATAAGAGTGAATCTATTTTTTGGCATTATATGCGTTCTCCTCAAGATCGTTATGAGATCTATTTTTGTTGTAATACGCTTTGACGTTCAACTAGGACGGGCTGTATTGTTTCTTGAATATCAGTCCTTTTGCCATTTGAAAAATCACGAATGAATTGTGCTAAATTCATTCCAAGTGCCTCTGCCGGATATTTAATTGTAGTAAGAGGAGGGACTGTGTATTGAGCATAAAACAGATCATCGAATCCCATGATGCTCATATCTGAAGGAATCTTTTTTCCACGTAAATATAGAGACTCGCAAAGATACAGGGCAATCATATCGTAAAGCCCAAGTACAGCTGACAAATCAGGCATGCGAATCAGTAAATTATCCAGCGCCTGATGGCAACTGGCTGCTAGGTTAAAGTAGTTTTCTATCGATAATTGTATGTTTTCCAGTTTAATTCCTGCTTCTTTGCAAGTTGTGCTTATTCCTTTGAAGCGTTGGGTAAAATCACTTTGCGAATTTGGAGCCCCTGGACCTACACAGCCTATCGAATGATGACCGCATTTAATGATATATTCAGCCATCATCCTTCCTCCTTGATAGTTGTCAATCGTGATGTAATTGAATTTCTGATTGCTGGTATTTAATAGTACCATTGATGACGCTTGGTTGTGCAGATACCTTAGGCGTTCTTCTGCTGAAATGGCGTGGGCTACAATTATATCTGGCTTTATGCCCCGCAACGAAACTGGAAAAGTTTGGTCATCAAAGATTACAGATAATCTAATTTCAGAAGGAAGATAGCGGCGACAGGATGCAAATATAACTTGCAGTAGAGGGTTGTTGATTTGGTTTGGAGGCATAAAAAATGCTACTGACAGAGATGAATCGACCTGTTGCATTTGATTTATCATATATAG
>CAZJIO010000256.1:0-1127 GCA_964546035.1 uncultured Eubacteriales bacterium
GAGTATTTTTTGCCAAGGCTAAATCCCTTGAGAGTGATTTTCTGGAAAATGGTAGAACTATTCTGTATGAAAATAAGTTCCCCAAGAATGAGCTACTAATACCTGTAGTAATAACTCCGCGCAATTCAATAGTTAGTGATAGCAGAAAGGTATCAGGCAATGATATTCATATCACTAAAGATGGTGTACTCATCGCATTCAATCGTGATATTATCATTCCAATAGGTGAACAGGTAAAGAAACTGTTTACTATTAAAAAGGAGAGTGTATCAGTCTATAATTCCGGGAATACATTGCTTGAAACAATTGAAAGGAATATACGCAATAATATACCAAGTGTTAAGATTAACTATATTGAGGATGGCAACCATTACGTACAAAATGGACAGGTGTATATCAATCGGAATAAGTTAAGCGCAAATGCGTATGTTCATGAGTATGCACATATTTTTTCAATGGTGTGGAAGCACTCAAATCAAATTGAATTTTCAAATACTATTAAGGAACTAAAGGCTCAATTAGAGGGTACTGAATACTACAATAATCTACGTAAACGTTACAGCGATTTATCGGAAAGCGATTTTGAGATGGAGCTGATTGCTCAAGTCATGGAAGATTATACCATGAATAAGTTTTTTGATAAGGAAATGTCGCTCAAGACAAAGAATGGACTGATAGAGCAAGTACGGAATTTAATACAAAAAATAGTTCGTGCTTTTAACAACCTATTTGGAGCAAGAGTAATAACACGATTTGAAGGAATGACATTTGTTCAACTCGAAGAGAGCTTATTCAATGTGATGAATGGAACTGCGAGGGTTCGATTTACTACGCAGGAAATAGACGCGATGAACTACTTCCAAAAATATGAAAAAAGGGAAGATACCGATAGGGTGGTGCATGTAAAGAATGCAAGGGGGTTGGTTGATGCCATCATTACTGACGAGCAAATTGTATCAGAGCTACCCATTGATAAGCAGGTCGAGATGCATTATGCTCGTGTAAAAAAGTATGGTGAACTATACTCTGTAATGGTAAATGGGAAACAGCTTAACTTTGAAACCAATGACCCTGCTACTATTAAAATGGGTATTAGGGAGCACTTGGAGAAGGGTAAGAATGAATCG
>CAZJIO010000256.1:1159-1938 GCA_964546035.1 uncultured Eubacteriales bacterium
AACATTGCTGAGAAATTTGGTTCAAGCCATGAGGAGAATAGGGTTATACTGAAAAAAGAGTTAGAAGTTCTAGGATATAATTTTTCTGCAAATAGCGTAAAGCAATTATACAACATCATATCACCTAATGTAGGAACGAAAATTGTTCGTTTGAGTAAGTTAGAAGGCGAGCTTACCAAGTTAGGATTTAAGTTCAAGGAAAGCATTGATGAGTCCCTTTATGGTTACGACCCGATAGTATCAATCGAATTTGTTTACAATCAGGATGGCGTTACGGTTCCCGTGGTATCAGTACTTGATATAACTCCTGAATCGTTGAGGTTTAGTGATAGTATTATTGGTAGGGGGCATATACTCAAAAGGTATACACGCAACAATGTCGATGGGCTTACGCTTAACAACACGAAGGAGAGTGTAAGGAAGTTGATGCTCGGAATGATAAGCAATGCTCTATCCCGAAATGGAATAAATGTTAATCGTGCAATGGTAGTTGGAGCGTATCAGAGTGAGTACGGAAGAGATACGATAAGACCATTACTTGTGGACCAAGTTGAGGTAAACGCTAATATGCGAGCCATGGCAGGCGTAAAACAGTTTATCGAAAAAGTTGACCCAAATCTAAAAAAAGAGTTTGATGCTTCGAGTCATATCGATAAGCAAATGGGGTATTTAGATGCATTGGTTGAATACTGGAAATCTGCTAGTGATACATTCTTTGACTATGGTATCGAAATGAATGACATCCGGGAGCATAAATCCGATTTAGAACGATTAATTGC
>CAZJIO010000257.1:0-258 GCA_964546035.1 uncultured Eubacteriales bacterium
GAATCATAATACGATCACCCTTTTCCTTCACCGGATTCTTGGGATTCAAGGCATTGCGATAGTTGTACGCCTCACACACCCACACGCGCCCCCGCGCATCAATGGCAATATCAGTCGGATTGCTAAACATCGGCTCCGCCGCAAAAAGCGTGACCTCCAGCCCCTCATACACTTTCAAATCCTCCAGGGAAGGTTCCGTCGAATGCCAGGCAGGCGCCTGATCGGAAAAGGAATACACGGCAAGTGCAACAAACACCA
>CAZJIO010000257.1:292-1934 GCA_964546035.1 uncultured Eubacteriales bacterium
AGTCGTTGGTTGGGGCGGACAAGTTACCAAAAATAAGGGAGTACCGAGGCGATACCGTGCAAAATATCGAATGGAACAGGAAAAAATAAATGGGCACTGCGCGGCTGTGGGAATTGGGGTAAATTTGGAGCTGCGTGTATGCAAGCGATGGAGAGGGGTATGCGCAATATTGCGGGAATAAACAAGTTGGGTCTCATTAAACAAAACAATTGAATTCAAATAGAAAAATCTATCACACCAATCTGAAGCGATATAGCATCTTCAATTTAGAATAACTTAGTAGCCATGAAGAAGATTGCAATTCTGCTTTTATCAGTGATACTTCCTATAATTTTATTTAGTCAGAATACAAAACTTAAACAAGTTAAGTATTACAAGTCAAATGTTATAAAAGAAGAATATTATGTATTAAAGAAGAATAGTTACATCAAGCATGGAGTTTTCAGAAGTTACTATGACAATGGTATAATAAAAGAAAGTGGTGAATTTTCCATGAATAAAAGAAATGGAGAATGGAAAGAATATGGTACGGATGGAAAAGTAAAAAGAATTATTCGCTACAATAATGGTCAAAAAACAGATGATAGAAAGGTTGGAGTTTGGTTGGAATATTTTGAAAATGGTCAAGTGATAAAAGGGTTTGATTATGATGAATCTGTTTAAAATTAAAGAAAAAGAATAATATGAAAGAAAAGTGATGTTGTAAATTTACAAGAGGAAAAAGAAAATTTGTAAAACACAACATCACTGAAATGCTGGATGCAAAGCTACTGCTAAAAGAGGTAATCCCCTATTTATCAGGGGGTAAAGTTGGCAAACAAAGAGAAATAGATATACTGGAAATTGTACAAGCCATTTTTTATCGCTTAAAAACGGGTTGTCAGTGGCGAGAACTGCCCGTTAAGGCATTTATCAGCCGCGGTGGCACCAAATGGACAGCGATCTACTATCACTACTATAAGTGGTGCAAGGATGAGTCCTGGCAGCGGGCTTGGGTAAATATCTTGAGCAAATACAAGGCTTATCTGGATATGTCGTGTGTGAATTTGGATGGGTCGCAGACGCGTGCCTACCAGGGTGGGGAAGCGGTGGGGTACCAGGGTCGAAAGAAGTACCAGTCCACTAATATGTTGTTTATGATTGATAATCAGGGCATTATTTTGTTTTGCAGTCATCCGGTGAGTGGAGCACACCATGACTTGTATGACATTGAAAAGCAATTTGAGCAAATTGTAGAAATGGCACAGCAAGCGGGTGTTGAGCTGAGTTATTTGTTTATGAACGCCGATGCAGGCTTTGATGATGCGGCTTTCAGGCGATTGTTGGAAGAAAAGGACATTCAAGCCAATATTGCCTTTAATCCCCGAAAAGCAGGTATTACCGATCGCGATGAGTATTTTGATGAAGCATTGTACCAACGGCGCGCTTTTGCAGAGCATGCTTTTGCTTGGATGGATGGATTTAAGGGATTACTCATTCGATATGAAACCTTAGCTTCCACTTGGTTAGCCATGAATTTGATGGGTATGATCCATCTATTTTTGCGCAAAATTAGTAAACATATTACTTAATTTTTTTAATTTTAAACACATTCATTCTAATAATTTATTAATAATAAGAGTAGCTTTTCTCAGTTCATTTG
>CAZJIO010000258.1:0-754 GCA_964546035.1 uncultured Eubacteriales bacterium
AGCTTTTCGCTCATCGAACATCTCTGTCAGAATATGAGATTAGTTTAAAAAATAATTTGAGTTTGCTGTAGTTACTTTCAAAATAAAAAGTCACCTAACTTTGAACACCCGGTGTCCTAACATTGAACGGAGTTCAAAGTTAGGGCCAATCAATATTTTCTGTAGACTTTTGATTGCAAAACGGTTCTTAATCGCTTTTTTATCCCCTTTTTGGATTTTTGATAGAAAAATAGTCTTTCATTGTTTGCTAAATGATCCGTATCGCTTAATTGATTTTTAAACAAAAAAACAATTGTTGTAAGAAGCATAAACAGTTGCTTAATGTTTGATTAGTGGACTCCTTAAAGAAAGTAATTTATCTTGCAATTTGTGAAATGATGATGAATAGTTTTTTGTCTTTGCTAGAGTAGCAATTGGCATTTTGATCTGCTTAACTTTGAATGCATTTCTGCGTTGATAAGTTTTTGCTATGTAAGATTAATTGACTTTTTTGCCTGTAGATGTTATTCGGCGGTGGCAAAGTTAACTGCTACCTTCGAACCAAATTTGCTATAATAGTTGTGCAAATTACAAATTTGTGTCAGTTTGTTGAAGTAAAGCGAAGGTGAAAAGCTGCTGTGATTCAAGTGTTGCTTCTAAGAACCTACTTTGCAATATTGGCGCAGTGGACAGGATCCGCATTTTGCTAATTTCCCCTATTCAATCAGTGTGGCAGTTGTTGGCCGAAACGAAAGATTTTCGTCGGTGGAAGAAG
>CAZJIO010000258.1:832-1922 GCA_964546035.1 uncultured Eubacteriales bacterium
GGAATCACTGAGACAAATCTTGGCCAGGATTTGGTCTGCAATTGATTTGTATTGGGTAGCTGGATAAAGTGATTTGGAAGCTGTTCAGGGACGCCTGAAATTCAGCAATAATCCTGGACATCACAGAATCTGCGGAAGCGGAAAGTATCCAGTCTGACTTTGAAGACTTGAGGAAAAGTTCCGAGTCAAGTAAGCCCGAGATTAGTAAACTAGAGATAACTCTGAGTAACTTAGCTACCTCAGGGGTTTTAACAAGAGGGATAGGCAAGTAATGGCGGAAGAGAAGTCGGCACTTGAAGAGGCAGTGGCCAAGGGAATGGAGAAAAGTTGGAGAAACAGCTATATGCCAGCGCACGATGCTTTTAAAAAATTTAGTGGGTCTGTAACAGAAGATATAGACGGTTATTTGAAAACATATGATCGCTGGTCAAAGCCGCAAAACTGACCAGATAAGCGAAAAGCTGAAATTTTGCCTGTCTATTTGGTAGGGCGTGCTTTAGCCTTTTATGAAACTCTAAGTGAGGATATTCAAAAAGACTATGGAAAGTTATGTAAAGCGTTGACTGATCTCTTTATGCCGAAGCTGAGCCGAGAAATTGCTTTGGAAATGTTAAAGAATCGAGTTCAAGGGGAAAAAGAGACTAGTCAAGAACTCGCTGATGATATTTCACGGCTTGCGCGTCGGGCGTTTTCAGGGAAAAACTACTCTGAAAGCGCTAACGGTGAGTTGACTAAGACTGAATTTCTACGCGCACTTCGGGGAGAGTTGAGTTATGCAGTGAGAATGAGCGATCAGAAAGGAAAGATGTCATTTGACGGAGTAGTGGAGAGAGCAGCCTGATTAGAAGCTACATATCAGCAAGTAAATAGAAAAATCAAAAGATTAGCCTCAGGGACTGAAATAGCACAGGAGCAGAGGACAAGAAAGTTAGAGAACCAAATGCGCCAGCTGCAATTGGAACAGCGACGGCTGGAAAATGGAGTAAGAAAGAGACGCGCAACTTGAATGGGGGAGCGTAGGGCAGTGGAAAATGAAGAAGATCCAGCTTCTCGGAGATACCAATGGCAACCCAGTAAACAGGTGACGTTG
>CAZJIO010000259.1:0-1086 GCA_964546035.1 uncultured Eubacteriales bacterium
CTAAATCTAGATATCTGAAAGTTTGTTAGATCTGTTGTTGTCGCAGCAAAGGTAAACTTATAGGGAGATCCCTTCAGCTTTCCAGTTTTATACTCGTTTTTCATGAGCACTTTTCCATCTTCACCATAATACCCGATGAGATATGGACTTTGATTCACATAATAGGTCATATCACCCGTAATCGCATGAAAAATTATTCTTTCATCGCTTACGAATTTATCGCCCATATCTAAAAAATCCACGCTTGCATATTTTGCTTTATTAAATAATTCCAAGGCATCGTTTCTATTTGCCCATGCTATTTTATGTAGTGTCACTTTCGGAAAATTGTCATACATGAAAAATTCATTTGCTTCGAATACAGAATACTTGACACTCGTGAAAACGTCTTTCGGTGTTGCAAAATAAAATGTAAGATCAATACTCGTCTTAGAATTTGGTGAAATTATGACAGAATATACCGTCTTTAACTTTTTACCTTGGTTATAAAATTCAAGTTTTGCTACTAGGTTTTCATCCCAACTTTCAATGAATGGAACTCTTAGAAAATAGCCATTTACGTTAAGAGAATTAAAGAACGATGACCCTTGATCTTTATAAATAAAAACATCTTGAGTTACATCAACCTCTTTAAATTCGCCCGAAAGCTTAATAACAGGTTCTAGAAGCGTTCTATATTTATTCTTGTTGACAAACCCATTGGTTACTGCAGTCATCGGTTCAATGACTTTATCCGTTATCAACTGATCTGCCAAGGAATCTTCGCTATTATTTAGCTTTGCCTGAAGCCCTTTATTGGATAAGAAAACCAATTCATCTCGCAAAAAGCTTTGACCCATAACATTTTTAAATTCCAAATCTGTCATGATACCTTTCTTCAATGCAAATTCCATGGCTGTGGCATATGTAAAATCACCGGCTTTATCGCTATAGCCCAGAGCCCTTAGCACGAAAGTCATGTATGCCTTACTATCAACCAATTGATTGGAACCAAACAGTTGATTACCAATACCTAAAGACAATCCTTGTGCATACATATACCCCACATAAGCATTTGCCCAAGTAGGGACATCTGTAAATGGATGT
>CAZJIO010000259.1:1162-1918 GCA_964546035.1 uncultured Eubacteriales bacterium
CGTGAGGGAGCCCTATCTAACTCATATCCTTTAGATGATCCACTAAATAAACCAATGGCTTTTAAAGCGTCTGCTTTGTCTGTGTTTTCAACCTTTATTGCAGCAATAACCCCTTGACCACTCATTGTAATAACAAGCATCAGAACCAATATAACTTTCAATACTTTCTTCATACTGTCCTCCACATTTTTATTTAGTATTATATACAAACCCCTCAGCCTTATTCTAGCAGGTAAACCACAGCAACTCTTCTGCTGACAGCAGAAATAGTGACTCTTTTCATACTTAATGAAATTCTCCTTCGAGTTTCTTTAAAAGACTCAAATCAGGCATGACCTCTATTGGATTATTTTCCAGATACAGCTCTACAAGATTTATTCCTAAAGAAATGACCTCTGCATTGACTACTTCATTGTTACGAATCCTTAACGCTTGAATATTAGGCATTACTTTTTCAAGGGGACTGATATCTATTATTTGATTACCACATAAGTCAAGGACACCCATCATGCATTCTGAAATTGGAGAGATATCTGTGATAAAGTTATCTTCGAGCATGATGGAAATAAGTTTGGTCTGTTTTAAGGGTGATAAATCGCTAATTTTTTGTTTAGCTATAGAGATCACGCTTAGATTGGGAAAGTAAACTAGATCTTCCAATGAGCTGATTTCACCGCGTTCCGAACTTTTTGTGCCATCTTCTAACCAATAGAATTGAATATAATCCGATGGACTACTGGGATTCAATACATAAGG
>CAZJIO010000260.1:0-1893 GCA_964546035.1 uncultured Eubacteriales bacterium
CCTTTGGAAACACCTCTTATCAAAGTAGAGAACAGACCTTTAGAAACAATTTTAGAATCCTTTCAAAAATCATCAATTGAAGATCGTTCGCAAGCTTTAGAACGTCAAGGACGCACTCAAGCACATACAGTTTATTATTCTGGAGAGACTATTATTGGAGTTTTATGGAAAAATGGCAGTGTAGCATTCGGAAGTAATAATTCCCTAGGGAACGAAGCGGTTCAACAAGCTTATAATTCTGGGCAGTTGGATGGTATTAGTGGAGAAGAACTTCTTAAAAGTCTTTCAGAGATCATTGATAATGCCTTTGATAGAGGTAAAGTTACTGTTAGAGCTGAAACTTATGAATTCAGTAATGCACCTACTATTGCATTTTTATCACATAAGATTAACTGGATGGAAAACTATCCTATATCATCTAATTATCTTGATTTTTATACCTAAAAATACTTTTTCTCTTTTCACTGTCAAACAAATGTAAAGAAAAAGGTATTTTAGGCACAAGAAATTTATTTATTTCAATACAATGTTTTCAGATCATTTATGAAAATCTAATCTGAGGGACCAATCAAAAAGTATATTCAAAGTTGTTATTAGTTACTCAACCCGTTTCTTCTCCACCCCACATCTCACAATATCCACCCCATATTTGTCTCTTAATTTGGTGAGTTTTTCATTGAGTCGTTTGGCTTTTTCATCTTCTTCTTGATGCAGTAAGGAAAAGGTTTTGGTTTGTGTGGGTGTCACAAAGTTTGAGACTTGAAGACTTAAATGATGAATGCCATAATGCGGATATTCATCTAACTCTTGAATCGTTTTAATGGTAAGCTCTCGGTACATACTCTCACTAAACGCTCTATCAATGGTATGGGATACTTTTGATTTGATGCCATTTTCATAGCGTATCTTAAAATAATAAGTGGTGGGATAGAGTTGAAGTTTAGCAATGGTATGGGATAAATGGCGTGAAAGAATAATGGCTCTTCGCATAACTTCATCCCTATCATGAATGACATGAAAGTTACGAGAAATACCAATAGACTTTCTATCTCTTTGATGAATCACGGCTTCATTATCTTCACCACTTAAACGTGCAATCAGTTGTTTACCTATGGTTCCCCATCCTAAGACTAAGTTTTTGGATTTGAGGACTTCTCCTAATGTTTCTATGGCATAGTTTTGAAATCGTTTTTGTAAAGCTTTGCCAATACCAGGAAAAGATTCTATGGGCATAGTATGGATAAAATTTGGTATCTCTTCTTTTGTAACAAGGGTTAGACCGTAAGGCTTATTAAAATCAGTGGCTAACTTTGCAATCCATTTAGAACTAGATGCTCCAATAGACATGGGCAAATCAAATTTCTCTAATATCTCTTGTTGTAAAGAGCTCATAAAGCTACAGGTATCTTCATCTTTTACCCATCCACGTAAGTCTCCCCAAAACTCATCAATGCTGTATTGTTCAAGGATTGGAATACGTGTCATTAAAAAGGCTTTGAGTTTTGTGGAGAGTTGTTGATAAAAGAGATGATCACTAGGAATCACTAAAAGATTAGGGCACATAAACAAAGCATCCCTTAAATGCGTTCCTGTCTTTATACCATGTTTTTTCGCTTCATAGCTTTTAGCAATGACGATACCATGAACCCTTCCTTTATCATCCATAAATTCTTTTTTCCATTCATTCTTATCAAACCCACGAAACTCTTTTTTATGGTGCATCAGTCCATTAAATCCACCAACCGATTCTGTCATTAAACTCTCTGTATCTTCAATAGAGAAGATTTTACTATCACCGCTTTTACAGACCACAACCGGCTTATTTTTTAATTGAGGAATACGTGTACGTTCTGCTGAGACAAAGAAGCAGTCTAGGTCTAGGTGGATAATCAT
>CAZJIO010000261.1:0-1871 GCA_964546035.1 uncultured Eubacteriales bacterium
GCTTTTTTTTTCTTTCTCAAGTATACCACCCCTATCTATTACTGTCAAGGCATTTCTCCAGAAAATCTCTTTATCACTCATCCCTCGATAAAGTCCAAAAAATCAAGAAAAGCAGCCACCTATTATTGTAGCTGCTCCTCTCCTAACCGCACTATTAATTAAACAATTGATCCATCGTAATCTGCTCCACCTCTTGAAAACGAATCAGTGACTGTGGATCATGCTCCTTCAAATAAGCATAGTGAATTTCTTTTTCCTTGGTCATAATCTGCTTACCGACTTCTGCCGAACTTCTTAATCGACAACTGTATACAATAGGGAAGTAGTTACGGATAAATTCACCTTCAGCATGAGCTGTTAAGGCGATAATCTGAAAGCCAAGACGTTCCGCAATAAAAAACACTGGATCCAGAACGTGTTTACTTGAAGCCTTACCAAAAGGATTATCCAAGATAACGGTTCTGTGCTTTTTCTCCCCGCTGGTTAAATACTGTTTCTTCTCAGCAATATAAATTAAGATGCCCAGAAAAAGCGTCATATTCTTACTCCATTTTTCTCCGCCAGACCATTGGTTAGAATGTTCCCAGCTCGAAGGGAGAGAGGAAATCTTCTTATCATTGGTTACTTTTCGACATTTTATCTTAATGGTTTGATCGCCCATGACACATTGAAGGAGTCTTTTCACACTTAACCAGTTTTCTAAGTTCTTCTGAGTGGTCAACTCATCCTCAGCTTCACCCTTCTTCCCATTCTCCAACTGATCAATGATCCAGTCCATATGTTTTCTAAGCTCTTCTTTTCCAGCTTGTTCATCCCATTTTGGAATGGTAAATATAAAAATGTCTTTCAAGCTACCGTCAATGGATATTCTTGTTTTTCTTTGAATCACATCCAGCTCAGCCACTACATTCACCACATAGGTATGTAAATGCTCTAGAAAAATCTGAAGCTCCTTATCACTGGTCATACGATCATGCTCTGCCAGCTGAATGATTTGATTGATGCGTTCTAGCATTTTACTGCCAAATTCTATGAGATCTTTGTAATGTACTTTATGCTCAATTCCTGAAATAACCATCTCTTTCAGTTTCACATCTTTAAGGGTATTATGACAATAGCGTTTGAATCGATCCTTTTCATCTTTAACCTCATTTTTATGTTGATTGTATATGAGGGCATTTTTTTCTAATTGCTTTTCATGGGTAGCAGTAATCAATTGGACATTTATCAAGTCAAAATCTTGCTTGGACTCACAGGGTAATGCATTGAGGAAATCATGTCCATAGTTTAAAGATTTTAATAGGTCCATTTGCTTTTCTAGCCCATTAACGCGTTCCGTGACCCTTTGCCTAGTTTGCCACAGGGCATCTTTTTCCTTTTTGAGGGTTTTTCTTTCTGCTTCTAACTGGTGGGATAACGTGAGAGGATCCTCATTATAGGGGATCACCTCTCCATATTTCTCAAAGCACTCCTTATATTGGGTTTCCTTACGATCTCTTTCAATCTCTAAAGAAGTTTTTTCGTGGTCTACCTCTGCTTGTCGGGACGCTAATTCCTTATTGAGCTTTCTCCCCTCATCGATCAGGTCATAAACTTCCTTACTGTAAGCACTATGCATCACTTCAATGGGATACTGGGCTTCTTTTTCTTTTAGTCGAAGGGTTTTTTCAATTTTTAAGAGTTCTTCCTTTTTTTCTGCAATTCGACTAGCCAGATTTGACCTGTCTCCGCTTTTACCACTTATCCCATCGAGGATCAGTTTTCTTTTATCTGTTAACAACTTTAAAGGTAGATCTGGAAATAGTCCTTGTGCTTCTTGAACCTCTTGATAAAGGGTATTTTCTTCAATTTTTTCTCTATCATTATTGATT
>CAZJIO010000262.1:0-1838 GCA_964546035.1 uncultured Eubacteriales bacterium
GTAGGGCTCCATGATATCATCTGCCAGACAATAGGCATTGTACTTAGGCTTCCCTTTAAGTTAGAAAATATTACCAAAAATTGCACTAAATCTATACCGATCATTTGAGGGCTCTTTGTGGTTTCAGTCAGGCACTGTGCTTGAGTTAGTATTAAGCTTCTTGGAAAAGTACAATTTATAACCCTTATGCAAGCTTAAAACGCCCGGTTTTCAGGATTGGGCACACTTCTCCCATGGATGCTTGTCTCGCTTTAAAATTGATAGGGAAGGACTAGGCGGCTATTGGAACTTGCTCGCTTAGTTTTTCTTTTTTCAGCCTGCGCTTGGAGATCAAGACAGCATTGGAGGACATTACTCCAAAAAACGCCCAAACCTTCTCGTTTTCTGCCGTTAGTGCCTTGATCTTTCTTAGTCCATAATGGTTTTTATGATTGCCAAATGCTCCTTCCAGCACTGTGGAACGTACCTTGTTGAGTTGTTCTTTGAGTAGTTTGAGGCTTCTAGATTCTTTTGTGATCTTGCCTGGCTTACCTTTTTGCGCAAAGTTGGTCACAACTTCTTTGCCTGTGAGGTAGCGTCTGTTTTCGTTGGTAGCATAAATCCTGTCTGCTGCCACCTGATGGCAGCCTTTGAATATCTTTTTATGCTTTAAAAAACTGATCTTTAAACGTTTACATTCATTGAAGGCATTGAAACTCATCGTGTCAAACCAGGTAATGCCATCTGTTTGTAACATATGAGCCTTCATCCCAAATTCCACAGGCTTATTCTCCTTGCCACGTACAATTGGCCTTAGGTAAGGTTTGTGCAAGGAGACGATTCTATCCTTTATTTTAGCCAATGGATTGGACTGTATCTGCTGTTGCTGCACTAGTACTGTCTTGATTGTCCTGATATACCTTCTATGCATATCGGAGAGCTGTAAATCAGGATTATTGTTCAATAATTCTTGGAGTTGATCCAGACCTTTTTCTAATAGATAAAGCAATGACTTATGGCACTTTCTGGTCTTCTTATAAGCCTTTTTACGGAGTCTGGCATAGGTCAGATATTTTCTTTTCTGCTCGATAAATTTGTTTCTGGGTCTTTTCTGTCCCAACAGCAAACATAACTTGAACAATAGTTTTTCATAAACCCAGCTACAGCTCTCCCATAGTAATTTCACATCCGTGGGGTACCGGGTGTAGCTTTCGTAGCAGGTGGCATCCATGAAAAGCGCCTGAGTCATTTCCATGTCGCCTTCCCAGTGATTGAGAAGAATTTCCTGTATCCCATCTAAATCAGCATTGAGCCCTATATAGCTGCGGATATTAGAAACAAATGCCGTGTTCCTCACTTTCATATCATCACCAAGTAGCTTGCCACAAAACAACTGACACGACCAATCGGTATTGAATCGCTCAATGAGTTTCTCATCACTTACGTTGAGGATGTGTTTCAAGAACATTATCCCAAACATTCCGGCATTGGTCAAAAACTGAGATGGGCCGGGCTTTGTAATATCCTGCTCAGGAAGGCAGGTATCTAGGATATCCCAGGGAATGGCCGAATGAATTCTCCCAAGTTCTGTTTCCTTAAATAAATACAATTTGGGATGTTGGTACTCGTGGGGTTGGAAAAGTGAATGCTGCATGTTAGATTTGATTGTGGATTGTACTTTTGTTCAATTACAATCTAACACAAAACCCCGAAAATTACCAATATTGGTCGAATTCGGGGTTTTTATTTTATTCAAACAGAATATTTAGACTGAAAACCAGTAGGTTACAAACTTAAAGGGAAGCCTATTTGGTGCTATTCCACAATAATTCTAGTAGAACCAAAATGTTAAAGTTCCG
>CAZJIO010000263.1:0-1837 GCA_964546035.1 uncultured Eubacteriales bacterium
ACAAACAAGAGACTGATATGGTCGTTCCCTCTACTTTCAATCATACCCACTAATTCGCCTTTCATTTCAGCAAGGATGATCTGATGACTTTTAATCAGAGTCCTTTGCTTAAGCTTTTCATAGTGAATATATTCCAAAAAGTCCTGGACCCCTTTTTCTGAATAGTCATAGGCAATATAAAGATCAAACACACTTTTTATGAGCGTTTCAACTTTCATCGCTTCATTTAAATCCATTGACCTATATTCAACAAATTCCAACATAATAGACCACACCTTTATCTTTTCTGCTCCTATGAACATATGCATGATTATATCACTACAAATCCCCCCTTACAAGTTGGTATAACCTCTAATCTTTTATTTATTTTCGTATTTTCAAAAAAACTGTTGCATCCTCTACCTATTAATAGGTAGAATATAAGTATAGATGATCTATAGAGAGGGGGCGGGGAAATGATACAATACTTTACGTTGTTAGGGCTGAACTATGTCACAATCTTTGTATTAAACTTAATTTTATCCTGCATAGCCATCTCCCTGGAACGCAAAAATCCAACGGCAACCTTAGCTTGGTTATTTTTTATGACCTTGTTACCTGGCATTGGTTTTCTTTTCTTTATATTGCTTTCCCAGAATATATCCAAAAGAAAAATCTTCAAATATACCGCAGAAGAGACTAAACTCTACACAACTTTTTTGAAGGAACAAGCAAAATCCTTTGTAAAAGGCACTTTTAATTTCAAGAATCCATCCCTTGCATCTTACTCCGATATCATTTTGTTTCACAATAACATCAGTGAATCCTTTTACTCTCAAAACAATGAAATCACCATTTTCAAAGAAGGTGTGACAAAATTCGAGGATTTAATGCTTGAAATCAGCAAGGCTAAAAACCACATACATGTGCTTTATTATATCCTAAAAAACGACATTTTAGGCAGACGATTTCTAGAACTGCTTCAAGTAAAAGCAAGAGAAGGTGTTGAGGTGAGATTACTCGTTGATCACGTTGGCGCTCGTTCTTTAAAGAAAGAACAAATCGCATCTCTAAAAAAAGCGGGTTGTGAAGTCGCCTTTTTCTTTCCCTCAAAATTAAAGTATTTCAATTTTAAAGCCAATTACCGCAATCACAGGAAAATTGTTGTTCTAGATGGTAACATTGGTTATGTAGGTGGTCTCAATATTGGAGATGAATATCTGGGGCTCAATAAGAAATTTGGATTTTGGCGAGATACACACCTCAAAATTACAGGCGATTCTGTCATTTCACTTCAGCTTAGGTTTTTCTTAGATTGGCGAAGCGCTTCTAAAAAGCTTCTAGAAATAAGTACCCAGTATGTCAAAGAGTCTGCTTCAAAAGGTCAGGCTGGTGTTCAAATTGTAGCAAGTGGTCCAGATACCATCTATGAACAAATCAAACAAGGCTACTTAAAGCTAATCAACTCAGCAAAAAAATACATTTATATTCAGACACCCTACTTTATACCAGATGAGAGTATTTCTGAAGCCCTTAAAATTGCAGCTGCTTCTGGTGTGGATGTCCGGATCATGATTCCAAGTATTTCGGATCATCTATTTGTACACTGGGCAAGTTATTCCCATGTCGCAGAACTTTTGCCCTATGGCGTAAAGGTTTTTAGCTATAAAAATGGATTTTTACATTCAAAAACCATTGTCGTTGACGATATGCTCAGTTCGGTAGGGACTTGCAATTTTGACATGAGAAGCTTCAAGCTAAATTTTGAGGTCAATGCCTTTATTTATGACCTTCAAACTTCTCAGCAGCTGCGCACAATTTACGAACTGGATTTAGGATATTGTAGTGAAATAACTCA
>CAZJIO010000264.1:0-1832 GCA_964546035.1 uncultured Eubacteriales bacterium
AAAAACGTTTTCGGATCATAAGAAGTTGTCTGGGTAATTATTAATTAAATTACCTAAACAAAATGGCAATAGTATATTCAGAGGAGTTTAAAACAAGACTCCAAGAAAGACTGTCAGAGCCTACAATTTGGAAGGAAATTTGTAATGTGGAATACACAGACAAAAACACCATCCATAATCCGGCAAAGACAGCGGCTACATTGCAGACTGGTACAAGGGGTTCAGCATACGTTACAACTCCTGTTGCAACAGTTGACAGCTATGTAGAAATTACAAATTACATTTACGCAGCAGAACATATTGACAGAGCTGATTTGGCACAGAAAACCTTTTCAGACTGGATGGAAATTGCTGACGATATGGCAACCACTCTTGATGAAGGATTGGAAACAGCTATGTTGGCAGCTCACGCCCAGTGGACAGACTTTGATAATTCAGCGATCGGGGGTTCAGCCGGAAACATTACAGTTTCTGAATCCAATATCGACGACATTATCAGAGCAGTAAAGAGGGAAATTAGGGAAGCCAAAGGAAAGAAATTAATGGCCCGCAACGGAGTATTCTTCGTTTGGAGAGATGCTGACTTTGAAAAGTTGGAAGCTCTGGCACAAGCACAAGGCTACAACACAGCTGATGGCGCGCTAAAAGACGGCACATCACAAGGTTTCCGCTATATGGGAGCTGAACATTATTCTTCAGCTTTGTTAGCACCCGGACACTGTTTCGCTGGCGTTAAAAAAGTTTTCCACTTGGGTATCTGTAAATCAACATATGGAAAATTCAATGAAATTGAAAATCCGGTTATTTCAGATTCAGGTGGAACAGGCCAGCTTTCAGGATTGGGCTTAGAGTCGAGAATCGACTACGCCTATAAAGCTTGGTCTAACACAGCTTCGTTGTTGTTTGATATTTTAGTAGCATAGTTTTTAGAGGATATTATTAAACTTTAAAAATCTATGTCAAAGAAATTTACAACATCCATTAAAGGAAAGAAAACGGCTTTAGGTTTTGATGCTTTGCACGGAAAAGGTGTTTCTGTAACCACAATCACTCTTGCGGGCACGGATACCGCCCAAAACGTTTTTGGCGCGATTAACGGCTTCGATGGATAGGTTACGGGTGTCTTGATGACCACATTGGGAGTTACAGGAGCAACTGTTACTTTTGCTAACAGCGGAACAACAGTTTGCACCTTGGTTGGAGCCGATGCAACAGGTTCAGTAGTCGGTATTCAAGAAAATGCGTTAAATAGTGCATCTTTCACGAAGAACGGAACGCTGACCTTAACATCAACTTCAGCTTCAGATGTTTCACAGGTATTTATTACCTATAAAGTATCGTAGCTTTTCTCTGCCCCTTCGGGGGCAGGACAAAACCTATGAATATCATAAAAATCATTTTAAAACTTTTGAAGCGGTTTAATTATTGGGGCAATAGTGTTGAGCCTATAAACGATTATGAAGAAAGATTTTTTAGGAGAGGAATTTAACTTAATACAGGTTTTAAAGATAGCTGGGGGAATAACGGGGTTAATAATTTTATATAAGATATGGCGAAGCCTTCAAACAATAATCCAAATAATGAGCAATTAGAAGCAGACAGGAAAGAGAAGTTTTTAAAAGCATACCGCAAATTATGCAGGAAGTACGGTTATGACTGGTATCAGCCACCCATGACAATAATTAAGGTTGAGTTTCAAGATGATAGCAAGTGAAGTTATCAAAAATGAAATTGTGAAAGCAAGGAAAGAGAAGATTTTTGAGATTTTGCAGAAAATAAAAGCCCCATATTTTTACACAGAAGAATCAGCTAAGAACGACCCAAATTCTGAA
>CAZJIO010000265.1:0-1114 GCA_964546035.1 uncultured Eubacteriales bacterium
TGCCAAGGACAGTTATTGCTGTTGAAAGAGTTAAAGAAGCCGGGCTTCCTTATGTTGTTCTTTTAACAGATCCAACAACAGGTGGTGTTTCAGCATCTTTTGCAATGCTAGGGGATATAGCTATTTCAGAACCCGGGGCTATCATCGGATTTGCAGGAGCGCGTGTGATTGAAGAAACCATCCGCCAGAAACTGCCTGAAGGATTCCAAGAGCACGGCATGATTGATATGGTTGTTCATCGCCATAAACTCCCTGAGACACTTGGTAAGCTATTAAGGCATATTTCTCCACGGAACCAAAGAGAGGTCATAAAGAATCTATTAACAAGCCGTTGAGATACTCAATGTTCAAATTTTAAGGATTGTCATGGCGAGCCCCCAAGCGAAGCGCGGCGGGACGCGCCCATCCAATTATTTTTCTGGATCACCACGCGGCTGTTGCTGCTCGTGATGGCATCGTTTGTATCGAATTGAAGCTAACATATATCTCATTAACAATATAAATAAAAAACTTGCACAACCTATGCTTTATACTTCTCAACGTATTACAGAAAAACTAGAAAGATTCTTAGCAGAATCATTTCGATATCGAACCCATGAGATTGATCTGTCTCTGGTAAGAATTGAAACACTTCTAAAAAGTTTAGGAAACCCTCATGAAAACCTTCCACCAACAATTCATGTTGCAGGAACAAATGGCAAAGGGTCCACAATTGCGTTCTTAAGATCTATTCTAGAGACTTCTGGTTATAAAGTTCATACCTACATATCTCCCCACCTTGTTCGAGAAAATGAGAGAATCCGCCTCGCAGGTCAGCTTATCTCTGATGACTTCTTTGAAAACCTTCTAGATCAAGTTATTCCTCATGCCGAAAAAGCTAAAGCGACTATTTTTGAAGTTCTTACAAGTGTTGCCTTTTTAGCTTTTAGCCAGGTACCTGCTGATATTGTTCTGCTAGAGACAGGAATGGGGGGAAGACTTGATGCAACAAATGTATTGTCTTCTGTTTTAGCAAGCGTTATCACTTCTATTTCTTTAGATCATCAAGATTTCTTGGGCAATACCCTTTCCCAAATTGCTTTTGAAAAAGCTGGAATTATTAAACCTGGATGCC
>CAZJIO010000265.1:1209-1520 GCA_964546035.1 uncultured Eubacteriales bacterium
CCTATACTAGGTCGTATGGGGGATCACCAGGTTATTAATGCAGCTACAGCCTTGCTTACACTTAGGCTCATTAGAGACCACTTTCCTTGTCGAGAAGCAGGTATTCTTGAAGGACTCATGTCAGCCAAATGGCCAGGACGCCTTCAACAACTGACCTCAGGAATTCTTATTAATAATCTTCCATGCCCTAAACCTGAAGTCTGGATAGATGGTGCCCATAATGAAGGGGGAGCAATCTCTTTGGGCTTATTTCTGAAAAAGTTAAAAGAAACATCCCCCAAAAAAACAATATTTGTTTTCAATATGTTGAA
>CAZJIO010000265.1:1602-1811 GCA_964546035.1 uncultured Eubacteriales bacterium
GAAATTGCTATTCAGTACAAGAAATTGCCCCTTTCATCCCTTCCCATATCCCCCTTAAATCCTTTTCTGAACTTGATTTAATAAAAATTTTGACTGCCTCTCAAAACATGTCTAGGATTTTTATAACAGGATCCCTATATTTGGTAGGGGAAGTCTTAAAACAAAACCAAACTTACCCTAATTAATTTTATTATTCAGAGGGCATAATG
>CAZJIO010000266.1:0-1808 GCA_964546035.1 uncultured Eubacteriales bacterium
TTGGGTTCTACTTCATTAGTCACAGATGCAAACGGCGTTGTGATTTCGGAAGTCAAATACAAAGCCTGGGGAGAAGTCCGTTACTCGTCAGGTGCGGAGCAGACGAACTATACCTACACGGGGCAGTATAGTTATGTCAGTGAGTTTGGGTTGCATTTCTATAACGCGCGTTGGTATGATAGTTCCCTGTCAAGGTTTGCGCAGGCGGATACGATTGTGCCTTCTAGTCAAGGCGTGCAGGGGTATGATAGGTACGCTTACACCAATAACAATCCTATTAATAATACAGACCCAAGTGGACATTTGTGTGTAGATGAAAATACATGGGGGTATTGTGGAGATAAATTGCCTTCTCCCAAAAATGTTAAAAAGGAAGATAGAACAAGATATATTAGAGATGTTGCTAGGAAATATAGTATTAATTTATCACCAATTGACGTGTGGGGATATAGTCATACAAACACTATAAGACTTGGCGAGTATGACCAAAGAGAACCAGCACCTTATGGTTTTTCACCTAATGGATCTCGTTCAGACGACTATTATAATGATGACAATGTATTTATTGAAACACCAGATACGACTGTAACTATTTTTAAGAGAACTTTTGATGAATGTGAATCGGATAATTGCATTGCGGGGGTAATGGCGCATGAGGCGACACATTCATGGATCGAGTGGCTTATTGGTGAGAAAAGCACTTTGCCAAGAACAGACCAGATACCTGCTGAAGAGGTACTGGCGGATCAAGTAGCGCTTCAGGTAAGCCCAAGTAACCCGATCATCTTGCAAGAAGATGTAGGGCCAAGGCATATTTCTGTCTGTCAAAACTCTACAGGAACTGATTGTTCAAACCCAGCAAAAATTATCGCCGATTACTATAACATCGGGGAAATCTACAATATTGCAAACTTGGTGTATGGAAAGTAGTACCTAAGATGTTAACAAGATTTGCTCTGAAACTAAATAGTAGAATCATTATAATTTTTATGATAATCTTTTTGTTTCTTCTTTTTTCCTGCAATAACACCCCCATAGAAGATAGTCCGCCATATTCTAGCGGACTTGCATTAGAAGTTAGTATCGCAGAAAACTTATGCAAGGATTATAAAGAACCAATAGATGTTGTATTCATGTTTACAAATAATGGCGCTCAAGTCATCAGAATTCCTGATTTATTTCTAATCTCACACAACAGGCGAGCAAGCGGCGGTAATATTGTTGCAAAAATATATTATCAGAATGATGATATATATACTCTTCGTGATAATTCGATGATGGATGTACCCTGGCCGAATATAAATACTTTTATAGAAATACATCCTTATGAAACCCTAAAAAAGATAATACAATATAAATTCCCATCTGATATATTAGAATCTAAAGAAATTGAAAATGAAGTTGTAGTTACTCCTAGCCCGGGTATTTATCGGATAACTTTTACTTATTACCAAGTAGAAACAACATATAGTAACTGGCAAGGATATATTGAGTCCAATGCAATTGAAGTATGTCTGCAATAAATTTAAGGTGACAGTTATCTTTAATATGGCTACCATCTGAAAACGAGTAAAATCCATCTTGACTGCCAACGCTGGAAGCGATGCTACTTATTTCGTTGGAAATCATTATGAAGTTACAGGCAGTGAAATTACCAAATACTACTATGCAGGGAGTCAACGAGTTGCGATGAGAAAAAATGGGACATTGAATTTCATCCTCGGTGATCATCTCGGCTCGACGTCACTCGTTACTGATTCTTCTGGCGCTGTGATTAACGAAACCAAATACAAAGCCTGGGGTGAGAC
>CAZJIO010000267.1:0-1756 GCA_964546035.1 uncultured Eubacteriales bacterium
ATTTGAATCCGTTCTTCTATTTCCTGGATAAGTATACTTATCAAGTGGGTAATCCATATTTAAGACCACAATTCAGTCATAATATCGAACTGAATCATACTTTCAGAGGCATTTTGAATAGCTCTATCAATTATAGTACCACCAATGATATTTTACAAGATGTTATTGAGCAGATTGATAGTACCAATAGCTCTTTTGTAAAGAAGAGTAACATTGCAAGAAGACAGAACTTAGGTGCGTCAGTAAGTTTAGGTATGCCAATAACAAAATGGTTTCGAACAAACGTTTACATGAATGCATTCCACAATAAGTTTACCGGAGTAGTAAATGGTGGAGATATTTCAGCGAGTGCTACAACATTCATGACCAATGTATCTAATCAATTTACCTTTCCTAAAGGTTGGGGTGCTGAGTTGAGTGGTTTTTATCGTACCGGTGGGGTAGAAGGTGTTATGGCGATGAGGTCAATGGGTGGCTTGAATATTGGATTTACTAAGCAGGTATTGAAGAATAAAGGAACTATTCGTTTAGTAGCTCGTGATATCTTATACACACAACAGTTCCGTGGATATAGCAAATATCAAAACGTTGATTTAACAATTCATCAGGTAAGAGATAGTAGAGTAGTGAACCTCAGCTTTACATATCGTTTCAGTAAAGGTAAAACAGCTGCGCAGCGTAAAAGAGGTGGTGCTAATGAAGAACAGAATCGTGTGAGTATTGGTGGTAATTAATCGACAGAATACTGAACGGAGTTAAGCAGGAAGAAATGGCACTATTTTCCATTCGACCTAAAATGACTCCGTTCATCCTTATTTGACAATTTTATGTAGCCTCTACCTGTCAATTTAGCTGTATCAATTAGTTTTTTTCTCATGTGCATTATATAGAAGGCGGCCCCGATGTCTATCGGGGCTTTTTTTTGTTCATAGTCCATAGTCCATGGACCATGGTTTATGAAGGTAGTGGGAGATTGACTTTACTTAATAGTGTAATACTATTTCCTCCAAACTATAGACTATGGACTATCGACTATGGACCATGACTATGGTCTGGTCTACAAACCATCCCTCAACCTCCCTATCTTTGCAAAAAAACACCATGCCTTCTTTTGACATTGCCAGTAAAGTAGACCTGCAAACGCTTGATAATTCCATCAACACAGTTAAAAAAGAAATTGCAGGCAGATTTGATTTCAGGGATTCTCATGTTTCTATTGAACTGAATAAAAAAGATTTTATCGTATCGCTGGAAGTTGAGAGTGATATGAAAATGAAGCAATTGATCGATGTACTGATCGGCCGCGCCATTAAACAAGGAATCGATGGAAATGCTTTCGATTTCTCAAAAGATGCTTATCCCAGTGGTAAAGTCGTGAAAAAAGAAGTCCCTGTTAGAAATGGACTTAAGCAAGAAGATGCCAAAAAGATCGTCAAAATGATCAAGGATAGCGGGTTAAAAGTTCAAGCTGCCATTATGGACGATATTATCCGTGTGACAGCCAAGAAAATCGATGATTTACAGGAAGTTATAGCGAAATGTAAGACAGGGGAGTTCGGTATTCCTTTGCAGTTTATTAATATGAAGAGCTAAAAATTGCTTGTATTCTGGCCTCTTTCCTGAAGCCTGTTCCTTTATTCTTGAACCTTATTGCGTCATTTTTTGGCAAATAAGCGCCATTTCATTACTTTTGCAGTCCTTAAAAATAAGCGTACGGCCAAATCCGTACCACCTAAAAATAAAAATTATGAAACAA
>CAZJIO010000268.1:0-265 GCA_964546035.1 uncultured Eubacteriales bacterium
CTCTTTGCTCCGGCTTCCTGACAAAGCCTTGAAGCTTCTTCTACTGCTGCTTTATCTCCTGAAATAACCATTTGCTCAGGAGTATTATAATTAGCAATTGTTACAATACCCTTCTCAGAAGCATTTCTTACAATTTCTTCAAGCTTTGACTGCTCAAGACCTAATATTGCGGCCATAGTTCCGCTTGGAGCGTTGTCCATTAACTCGGAACGAACTTTTACAAGCTGGATAACGCTTTCTAAACTTAATACCCCTGATGCATATA
>CAZJIO010000268.1:297-1746 GCA_964546035.1 uncultured Eubacteriales bacterium
ACCAAGACTATGTCCTGCTGTTAACACAGGCTCTATATTAATACTATTCTTCAAAAGATCATACGCAATTATGGAAGTTGCAAGTATAGCAGGCTGGGTATTGGTTGTTTTCTTTAATTCTTCCTCTGGACCACTAAAGCATATATCGCTTATGGACCTTCCTATAATTTTATCAAACTTATTAAATACTTCTTTTGCTATATCACTGTTTTCATAGAAATCTTTACCCATTCCTATTGTCTGTGATCCTTGCCCTGGAAAAATTAACGCTATATTACCCATTTAAATAAACCTCGCATTATTTTCTTTTATCTACAGCATTCCACTTTATCAGCGCAGAAGCCCAGGTTAAACCTCCGCCAAAGCCTGTAAGTACTATATGGCTTCCTTTCGGAACTTTATTTTCCTTAACTGCCTCACAAAAAGCCATCGGTATTGATGCAGTAGACGTATTTCCATATTCCTCAATGTTTAGGATAAATTTTTCAATAGGATAATTCATCCTATCTGAAATAGCCTGAACTATTCTCGTATTTGCCTGATGTGGAACAACAAAATCTAACTGTTCCATCGTCAAACCGGCAGATTTAACAACCTTTTCTACTGATTTTGGCACTTCTGATACGGCAAATTTAAATATTTCACGACCGTTCATATTTACAAATGACGGCTTAATATCGTTAGGCTCAGCCAAAGGGCAGTTTTTGCCTGTTAAAGGTATTGTTAATTCTCTACCTTTAGATCCATCTGCATTGAGATCCATTCCCAACAATTCATTTTCAGCTTCATCGTCAGAAGATTCTACTACGAATGCTCCTGCTCCATCCCCAAAGAGAACACAAGTTCCTCTATCTGTCCAATCTATGAATCTTGAATGGATATCAACACCTATGACTAAAGCTCTTTTATATCCGCCTGCTCGTAAAAACATTGCTGCTGTAGAAAGAGAATAGACAAAACCACTGCATGCCGCTACTAAATCAAACGCAAACGCTTTTGTTGCTCCTATTTCTCTCTGTACCTCACAGGCTGTTGAGGGGTAAAGGTTGTCAGGCAATGATGTCCCAACTATAATAAAGTCTATTTCATCGGCTGAAACACCTGCAAAATCAAGCGCATCTTTAGCTGCTTTGGCTGCAAGGTCTGCGGCTGTTTCATTACCGCTAACAACATGTCTTTTTTTTATTCCGGTCCTAGAATAAATCCACTCATCGGAAGTATCTACCAGTTTTGACAAATCGTCGTTAGTTATTACAGTTTCAGGTGCATAAGCCCCAACACCAAGAATTTTTATGGCTTTCATTTTATTCTCTCGTTATTTAACTGTAGTTAAGTTCTCTGAGCCGTGGTCTCTGCACATTCCGATAATTTTATCGGTAACATCATGCATTACTGCTTCTCTTCCTACTCTTATTGCATTTTTTATTGCAAACTCGTTACTGCTGCCGT
>CAZJIO010000269.1:0-1735 GCA_964546035.1 uncultured Eubacteriales bacterium
TCATACCCATGAAATTTGAGCAAAGATACAAATCGCCTCGCAGTACCAAAAAAATGCACGGGTCTATAATATCCGTTGAAAGGTTGTACCTTAGAAGCTCGACTCCAAAAATGGTACAAATGGTGAACTCAAATTCTTCATTTCCCGGCTCTTCTGATTGCCTGATATTTACAAACAATATGTCGGAGGCTGGATTTGGAAATATTCTGAAACCAATAACATTTCCTTCCGTAGTTTCTGTCAGCTTGTTTTCTGAAATTGACCTGCTCCCTCCATCCCATTCATCGGTGAGTCTGTTCTTATAATATACCCAGGTAATTTTTCCGATGGAGTTAAATTTGAAGATAAAGTCGGCATCGGATAAAATTTCATTTTGACTGTCAATTAAGTAAGGGCTTGAGCCTGTTGAGAGAATTTGATTAGAAACAGTACCAATAGTTACCATGATAGAAGCAAAAGTGAGGTCAGAGATTGTTGAAGGGGAAAGTATATCATAGCTAAAATCATTGGCATCCGTATTTGCTCCATCAGGATTCCCTGTACCCAATGCAAAAACATCCTTGTCTGGCCAGGGTGCAGGTTCTGCAAAGCAGATGACAGAACCCCATGTGGAAATTGTGCACTTTTTCACCATCATGCATTTGGTTGCAACACATCCCGAACTGTTGGCAACGGAAATGCAATATTCACCTTTCAAAGTAATCGGGAAAGTGTGGTAGTTAGTGGGTATGTTTATTGTTGTATTCGTACCTGGTCCAATAATAGTAATAGAAAATGGAGGAGCGTAGAAGCTATTGACAATTACTCCAATACTACCAGGCGTGGAGCCGAGAATGTGGGTAATCGAGAAAACGACACCAGATGAAAAAGCAGTACTCGTATGCAGACTTGCAAACAAAAAACTTAAGAAAAAGATTATATTTTTCATCGGATTTATTTTTGTTGAATCAATTGTTTGATTTGATTCAAATTATTAGAAAATAATTCATTTCCCGATTCCTTATCGAGATAGAAGTCAACGATTCTAAGGGCGGTTGCCCTATCCGAAATCGCTTCGAGCAGGTAAGCGAGCAACAACAATTCATCTTCAGTTTTTACACTTTGAAGAGTTTCGAATATTGGTGTTATCAAACCCCAATTATTTAGTGCTTTGGATACAATCAGAGCAAAACAGGGATAGGTTGCATTCAATTCGCCATCAGCACCCGTAGCATATTCAAGATGCATGATGTCGGACATCCTGTCCAATAAAAATAAATCTGCTTCGGGCGTATTCAGTGATGCTATTTTCCTGAGTGCTTTTAATCGCACGTCTTTTCTCGTGTCAATATCCTGTGCAATGCCAGCAAGTGCAACAAGAATGGAATCGTTTACCTCATTGAATAAAAGTGGAAGTAATGCAAGGGTATCTATCCATAAATAGTTTGCGAATGCTTCTTTTTTTTTTTTTTCAACTGCGGCATGGTATCGCTTCTGTTGGATAATCATGATTTTTTGCCCAATCACTTTTTTCTCCGATGCGGTCAGTTCGGGTTTCCTGATTTCCCTAACCCAAATGTTGAGGCTATCTTCTTGGGAAGTTCCATGAGTGCAAAAAGCGATAAAAAACAACAGTGAAAAAAGAACTTCTTTGATACGCAATTTGTAAAAATTTAAGGATTTGTAGTTACATTATATGAACCAGTATTAGACATTATGCAGATTTGAAGTTATTGATTATCAGGATATTTTGGCG
>CAZJIO010000270.1:0-655 GCA_964546035.1 uncultured Eubacteriales bacterium
GAGGAGGCAGGAATTAACTTTATTAGCTTCACTTACCTCAAAAACGAAGAGTTCTATCTCGACCCAAACACTCTGTCGATGGAAAAAATGCCAGCAAACCCTGATGATGAGTTCAAGAAACAAAACAGTTTTGAGATTTATATAGACGTCGAAACAGATGAACAAGGAAACATAACATATTCTTATAATGGAAAACCTATTACCATATCAGCTGCTGGAATTGACTTTAGAACTGAAATTACTGATCCAAATGATCCTAGAATTGATTGGCCAGACACAGATCGCTTTAGTGAGGGTAAGTTTACTGGCCTGACATACTTACAAAGCCTTCTCGCAGACAAATCAGCAGGTGGAAATTCAAAAGCAATTTTAGCAGTGGTTCACAAAGATGCCCTTGGAAAAATTCCAGCTGAAGTTGGTCCTGCATTTAAAATGAAAGATATATTTCATGTGGTGCAATTTGAAACTGATACTAATGGCAAACCCATCCTTGCAAAGGTATCTATTTTATTTCCACAAACTGTTCTTGGCCTGTATGAGCAAGGCACTGACATAGAAATTGTTGCTGGAGCAGGAATTAAGGATTATGGAGCGCTCTGGAAAACACTTGAGGACGGAAAACAAAAACATAACTAAATGCCTAAAATGGGCCTCT
>CAZJIO010000270.1:665-1717 GCA_964546035.1 uncultured Eubacteriales bacterium
AGAAACCCACAGGCGGCAATAAACTCAGGTACCTTTGGCACACTCGACAATATCGAGGGAATAAACAAACCAGGAGAAATGGAACTACTCATCGTTTCTTCTTTGATGAAAATGGAAAAAGATTGATTAACATGACAATACAGTGCTAAACTGTAAACATGCGTTTAAAAATGTTTGGTTTTGGCATACTTGTATTTTCAGTTATTGGCTTTTTGTTTTGGTATTTCTATCTCCAAAGCAAACCATCGTCTCCGCCTGGTCTTATTTACAACACCATCACTCAACAGGGGGAAGAAGCAACAAACAGTGATCCTCACGTTACGAGAGATGACGTTGTTAGAGGCGACAACACGACTGGCTTAGACAACTTTACTCTGTTGAAAGGATATTTTGATAGTTACGAAGAAAGTTCAAAAACACTAACCATCAAATCAATTATGCCTTTCACCAATAATAATAAATTTGAACTTGTTAACTTACAACTCAATCCTTCACAGGCAATCTATTGCGTTCCCAAGTATTACACTGATCCTAATACTGGTAAAACCTATTTAACAAAAGCCATAACTGTGCCCGTTAAAGACAATGAGGTCTTATTTTTTCCTGGAGAAAAACCTATTCCTATCAATGAGTTCTTGACGAGAAGCAACGACTTGACCTATCTAATGATTCAACTCACTAATGACTTCGATAAAGAAACAACAAACTATGTTAAAAAATTGATTGTCACAGGCTTATGCGAATGAGATTAACCATAATTTTTAGCATCTTTATTCTAAATTCTGTTTTTTTCCCTACAAAAATCAGTGCTGCACAAACCTGCGAAGGCACAGTTGATGGAGAATGTTCTGGACCATGTGGAGTTAAAGAAGTAACTCATTCAACTATATTTAATGATTCTCCCTGGGTTGATTGTAGCGGTGCAGATGCGGGGAAATGCGCCTACCTTAGCTGCACAAACAATGATACTAGCTGCAACGGAAACTCTTATGATCCTGATTATCCCCATATACCTTGGTGTCCCTCAGGTTCTCCCACTACCACCTGCACTC
>CAZJIO010000271.1:0-1688 GCA_964546035.1 uncultured Eubacteriales bacterium
TTGTTTTTTATTTTTCCTGTGGGTGTTATAATCATCCCTAACGAGCGTTAGAGATACCAAGGAGTTCAACATGACAAAACATATTTTAGCAAGAACCAAATTCTTATTACCTGTCTCAAATAAACTTGGAAGAGAAAAGAGAATACAGGATGGCTATGTTCTTATTGAAGACGATAAAATAATTCAATGCGGGCAGTATACAGATGAAATTGGTCGTCAAATCCTTGATAAATATAGAAATACTTTAACTATTGTAGGTAAAGATGCTGCAAAATCAAATGATGTGATTCCTCAAATTAACGGAGTAATGCTTCCCGGTTTTGTTAAAGCTCATGGACATGATCATGAATCACCAATTATCGGTGTAGCCAAAGATGTTCCTCTTACTCCATGGCTTGATAAAGCCGTAAACATGTTTACAAGATTCATGAACTCCAATAGAGAAGAGCTTACCACGAAGTTTGGCAAGTCTCCTAACCTTATAGCATACCTTAAAGCCCGTGTTGATGATATTCATTACGGCATAACAAGCAGCATGGTACATCACTGTAATCACAATAAATATAGGGTTGATGAAATTGTTGAAGCGAATCTTTTAGCAAATACAAAGATGATTGTCGCTATCGGCGGACAAGACAGAAACTATGCAAAAGATTTACTTGATATACCTTATACCATTGCCGTTGATAGAGTAGAAACCAACTACCAAAAGTTTAAAAACGTAAAAAACACCTGGATAATCCCAGGACCTGACCAAGATTTTTCCAATGGTCCTGAGATGTTAAAAGCTCTGAAACAATGGGCAAGGAGTAATGGCACATTAATTCATTGCCACAGTTCAGAAGAACCAAACACCACAAAGTGGTTCAGGAAAGAATACGGTATGACTCCTGTAGAATATTTTGATTCTATCGGTTTTCTTGATGAAAATACAGTATTAGCGCATCAAGTTAACTGTATAGATCACGATCTTGAATTATTAAGCAAAACAGGGACAAAAGTTGTCCATAATCCTTTAGCTAACACAATTTTGGGTTCAGGAATGCCTCCATTAATCAAGATGCTTGAAATGGGGATTGATGTAGCCGTCTCCACCGACGGGTCAGGCTCAGCGGATAATCAAAACATAATCGGTGCAGCCAAGTTGGCTTCACAGTATCAGAAAGCACTACATCAGGATGCTACTTTGCTTCCTGCTCAAAAGGTTCTGGAGATGATAACCATTGAACCGGCTAAGATACTTAGATTTAATACAGGCAGTATAGAAGAAGGCAAAGACGCTGACGTAACTATACTTGATTTATCCAAGCCAAATATGATACCTACAAGGCTTGATAATGTTGTAGAAAACATAATTTGGGCAACTGATGGTTCAGAGGCTCAGTATGTAATCGCTAACGGCAAATTAATCAAGGATAACCACAAAATTATCGGTCTTGATGCTGATAGTATACTGGCTGAGGTTCAAGAATTATCCGAACTCTTTGCAGAATATGCCGAAAAAACCGATGTAATCCTTGAAACAGGTGCTCAGGGTAAAGTATAGAGTTCATATCCTAAAAAAAGAAGCTCCTCAGTGTATTCTAGGAGCTTCTTTTGATACAGACAATGGTGAAGGATTTAGAAAAAGGCCCGAAGTTATCCATCAAAAAAGAATGGCTTTTACAAACGCCTTTTTCGAGCAACTA
>CAZJIO010000272.1:0-1684 GCA_964546035.1 uncultured Eubacteriales bacterium
TCGACCGGCAGGGGTCAAGGAGGTTACGGGAACCAAAATAATTATGGGAATCAACAAGGCGGCGCCCATTTCTTCTTAAGTAAAGAAGCAAATTTATTTTGTCCCACAATGCATTATGTTTTGATAACTGGTTTTTATCTAATAATTTAACGCTTATTTTGGGTTTTTGTTGCTCAGCGTCCTTCTGTTTATATATTTGCTTTAAATTAAGCTTTACCACCTCGCTGTAAATTTCTGAGATCTTTTTATAAGAATTTTCTTGTGCATCTGCTTTGTAATAATTAAAGTTTATACTGGCATCAGCTTTTAAATTTTTAACTTCTTCCAAGGAAATGTCAGGCTTAATAATATATCCTATAAAAAAATAGCTGCCTTTTAGCTCGAATAACTGAAAAATATTAGTCGGGTAATATTTGGGAAAATTTTCTCTAACAATCTCAGAGCAATTATTCAACTCTATGCTTGAATAAGCTAAAACGGTTCGAGCATCTGGAACAACAAAGAAAGCGGGCAATGAAGAGAAACTATTTCTTAATTGAAATTCACCCGTTGATATGTTATAGCCTGTTGACCATTCGGAAGCTTTGATTTTTTCAAATAGTTTTTTGAGGACCCGTCCCTGTTCCCAATGAAATACAACTAACTCCTGGTTACGAGGCTTATCCTGTATGATACACCTCTTCAATTATTCATGATAACAAGTTCTATGAAACAGCCCTACTATCACAATGACTGCATATACCATAAATGGTTAAGCTATGATCAGTCATTCTAAAACCAGCATCTTTCGCTACCTGGTGCTGCCGTTGCTCTATCGCGAAATCAATGAACTCAAAGACCTTATTACATTTCACACAAACCATATGGTCATGGTGTTCACCGCTATTGCTCTCAAGAACAGAATGGCCACCTTCACAATTATGGCGGCGCACAAGCCCTGCTTGTTCAAACTGCGTTAAAACACGATAAACCGTCGCTAACCCAACATCATCGCCCGAATCAAGCAATCTTTTATGCACTTCTTCAGCACTCATATGGTGAGGATTGGCGCTTTCCAGAACTTGTAGGATCTTTAAACGAGGCAAAGTGACTTTTAAGCCTGCTTCACGAAGTTCTTTATTGTCCAATTTCCCTCCTTTCACCCTACTTTAAAATCGGTTATGATTCGCATAATAGTAAAAAGGTAAAAACGATGAAAAAAATTATTATAACATTTTTTTGCTTGATATGTATTTCTTTGAGCGGCTGCTCTCTTTTTAAAGTCTATAAACCTGACATCCAACAGGGCAATGACTTAACTCAAAGCATGGTTAGCCAGTTACGACCAGGCATGAGCAAGAGCCAAGTGCTCAATATTTTGGGCTCACCTGTGATGAACAATGTATTTGATGATAACCATTGGGCTTATGTTTACACATTTGCAAAAGCAGGAAAAAGAGTGCAAGATCGTCGTTTAGATCTTTACTTCCAAAACGACCGTTTACGCCGCATTACTGGCACAGGCTACCAACTTCCCTTCTAACATTCAGCCTGGACGACTGGCCCAGGCTACTTCTTCTTTCTCACACGTAAGAGGCGCGCCTGCTTTGGATCAATTAAGAGCGGGCGATAGATTTCCACACGATCATTGTCCTTCACTTGGGTATCGAGTTTGGCCAATTTGCCCCAAACACCCACTTTCTGC
>CAZJIO010000273.1:0-324 GCA_964546035.1 uncultured Eubacteriales bacterium
TCTACGAAATCCTGGGTAAACAAATTAATGGGCGGAAGTATCTACATCTTAGCTGGAAATGTGTATAACTGGCAAGTACAACATAACGTTTTACACCACACATACACCAACATTATTGGTCACGATGAAGATTTAGAAGCGGGAAGAATTTTACGTTTTTCTAAAACGGCTAAATGGTACAGCCACCACAGATTTCAACATTATTATTCTGTTTTCTTATACGGATTATTAACGTTCAACTGGGCTATCACTACAGATTTCTTACAGATGAAGCGTTATTTAAAAAGACAATTGTCTTACGGAGAAGCTAAAAGTCCAGCTTTT
>CAZJIO010000273.1:366-1671 GCA_964546035.1 uncultured Eubacteriales bacterium
ATTTACTTCTCCGTTTGGTTAGTATTACCAGTGGTTTTAGGAATTACATGGTGGAAAGTACTTTTAGGATTTGTAGTAATGCATTACACTGCAGGATTAATTTTAAGTGTAGTTTTCCAATTAGCTCACGTAGTAGAAGACACAGTAAATCCAATGCCAGACGAAAACGGAGAAATCGAAAACACTTGGGCAATTCACCAATTGTTTACAACTGCTAAAAAAAAAAAAAAAAACTGGATTGTAAATTATTACACTGGCGGGTTAAATCACCAAATTGAACATCATATTTTTCTTTTCTTCTGTCATGTTCATTACAACAAAATTGCAGAAATTGTAAAACAAACTGCTGCTGAGTGTAACTTGCCGTATCACGAATTCAAAACTACTCGAGCGGCTATCGCATCTCACTTCAAGCATTTGAGAGAATTAGGAAGAAAACCACAATTAGCATAATAAAGTAAGAGACGCGAGGAATCGCGTCTTTTGTATTAACTATAATAACTAACACACAATGAACCCGTTATCGGACAGAATCAACAACTTAGCCGTTTCACAAACTTTAGCTATGGCGGCTTTGGCAAGAGAATTAAAAGCACAAGGAAAAGACATTATCAGCCTTAGTTTAGGAGAGCCAGATTTCAACACTCCTGAATTCATTAAAGAAGCTGCAAAAAAAGCTATCGACGAAAACTACAGTACTTATACTCCTGTAGAAGGTTACTTAGAATTGAAAGAAGCGATTTGCAAAAAATTCAAAAGAGACAATAATCTAGACTACAAACCATCACAAATTGTAGTTTCTACAGGAGCAAAACAATCGTTATACAACATTGCACAAGTAATGTTAAACGAAGGTGACGAAGTAATTCTTCCAGCTCCATATTGGGTTTCGTATTACGAAATTATCAAACTTTCTGGCGGAGTTCCTGTAGAAGTTCCAACTTCTGTTGAAAGCGATTTCAAAATCACACCAGAACAATTAGAAGCAGCTATCACACCAAAAACAAAAATGATGTGGTTCAGTTCGCCTTGTAATCCAAGTGGTTCAGTTTACAATCGTGAAGAATTAACAGCTTTAGCTAAAGTTTTAGAAAAACATCCACACGTGTATGTAGTTTCTGATGAAATCTACGAACATATTAACTTTTCAGGAACATTCTGTAGTATTGCATCTATTCCAGGAATGTTAGAAAGAACAATCACAGTTAATGGAGTAGCAAAAGCATTCGCTATGACAGGTTGGAGAATTGGATATATTGGAGCTCCAGAATTTATCGCAAACGCATGTACCAAGATTCACGGTCA
>CAZJIO010000274.1:0-582 GCA_964546035.1 uncultured Eubacteriales bacterium
GTACACCGTTTAACCAGTGTTGTCGCACTTGGTTAAACAAAAGTCATTCCATTGATCCTCATCAGAAGCTTCCAACTACTGATGAGGGGAGGGATGGCTTTTTTTTTCGTCCATGTTTAATTGTCTTAATATTAGCAATACAACGGATGGTTGGTAAAGAGTTTTCAATTATATTAACGAAGAAAATTTAAGATACCTTCTCAAATCCCTACGATAGAACCAATTACACAAAAAAGCAGATAGCCTCGATGTTATCTGCTTTTAATTTCACTATATAACGTACGTCCTTCTAAAAACTCATTTCATTGATGATAGTACTTCTTTTTCGTATAAGCTCAAAACTTTATTATTAAAGTTCATTTCTTCTACAGGAGTTTCTTCCGAGACAACAACATTTTCATAATCCGCCTCATTCACCCCGTACTTACTCGCCACTAATGGTTTTAACTTTTCCCAGATAACCCACTTTTCGTATTGGTCACGATAATAAGCGTGGTTCAATTCTTTTACAGAGATCCCTAAAGCTGAAGCGTAATTCTTTTGATTGTCTACTTGATGCTTATCAGGACCTTGGTTGATCCA
>CAZJIO010000274.1:596-1664 GCA_964546035.1 uncultured Eubacteriales bacterium
CTCATCCACTTCTTTAGGTGTCACTTTAATACCATATTCCTGGTCCGCATATTTCACCCATGCTTTTTCAAATTTCGCCTGTTCTTTCGCTTCTTTCTTTAATTCTTTCATATCAATTTTCTGTTTTGCTTGCTTCGACTCTACAAAGCTTCTTTGTGCTAATTTCTTTTCCTGATTGTTTTCAAGGCCCGAAAGATCGCTACGATTAAACTCTTCTAAATATTCTTTAAATTGTTCCTCTGTAACGGTCGTTTCTACCATACCGATTTCAGCATCAATTTGCTCTTCGGTTTTATTCGGTTTAATTTTCTCTAACAAATCAGCACTTACAATTCCTGATTCTATGCCAAAAGCCGTTCCGCCGATAATGACGCCAATCCCCATCACTGTCGCAATAATCTTTTTACGCATTTCATCCAACCTCCTTGTTCATTATCCCATCTTGCACTTAAATATTTTTCATGGTGTATGTTTTATTCACAACGTTTGCTGTCCCGCCATCTTTATATACGTATAAACCAACCGTATGTTTCACTCGCGCTCTGTTTCCAGCATTTGCATACATATCAGTCGTTGAGGTTGCATTTAGAATACTCGATCCTCCTGCGTGAATATAAGAATATTTCAACGCTCCTGCATTACTCAATGATGACATACCTCCGAGGTAAGTCCCACTAAGATCGTAGTATTTATTAGAAAATTTTGTTGATGAAGAATACGGTGTAGATGTTTTATACCCATGAGAAACTTCATGCCAGTACAATTCAGTTCTGTATGTATAGCTGTACTGTCCGTTTAGATAAGAAGTGAAACTGACAGACCCCCATCCAGCACCCACATAGAAATAAGATAGCGTATCACTTGTCGAATCCGACCACCTACTAGCAGCACTTGCATTAGTAGCCCCTGCGAAAAGACTACTCAACAACAAAACAAAGATAAACCCAAAAGCTAACAATCGATTCTTCATTTTCCATCCTCCTTGTAGCTGATTATTTTCACACTTCTAACGTAACACATAAATGATTTCATTTAATGGGTCTTATGTAATTTAAGTGGAAATTACCC
>CAZJIO010000275.1:0-181 GCA_964546035.1 uncultured Eubacteriales bacterium
AGGGAAACAGCAACAACACTACACTTTTATGCGCATAAAAACAAACAAATCAACACTTTTATGCGCATAAAAGTGTAAAAATTGCGTTTTTGTGCGCGTAAAAAAGTAAAAATTAGCATTTTTCTGCGCATGGGAATGTCTAGCCCAATCCCAGAATAGACTTTAAACTAGGTTAGAGGCT
>CAZJIO010000275.1:229-936 GCA_964546035.1 uncultured Eubacteriales bacterium
ATGTTAAGGCGCCAACAAAGTAATCCACAAAGATCAAAACCAACAAATCTCAGGTGTATATTACTTAATATTTCTCAACTTGGTGAAAACTTAAAATTATTCTGGCTGGCTAAGCGAAGATATTCAGAATCCAGTATTCCAAGGCGCATCCAATTTGAAGCCAACTTTGCCATTTCACTCACTGCTCGACTGTACCTTAACTCAGCGACCCATTGGAACTGCTGACTTGTTGGTTGGGATGAAGTAAATATGAAGCTATTTGCATCTTGCTTGACAGCAATTACTCTCCCAAGTGCACTGTCAGCCTTGAAAATAAAAGAATTTATTAACGGTCTTTTGTTGTCGAAGTATAGACTCACAAGCTGACCATCTGAAGACTTTACGACCAAACTGTAGCCTTTTTGTTTTACGACACCTTCTAAAAATACAAAAGTTTTGTCTCCTGATAACCTCAATGAGTCGCAGGCAGGGGTTAAGCACATGAAGTACCTATCTTGCCCTTCAGTATTTAATCTGAGTATCGTTCCCGTAGTCAGAGTTGGTAACCATTTCCCGGTACTTACCATAGAACTCAATTCATGCAGCTCTCGCTTCAATGCAACTAAGCGAGAAAACTTATTTTCAATTCTATTGGATTTTTCAATGCTACCGGCAAGGTATTGGCTGACAGCTACTCGTTTACCGGGAGCAAATGGTTGTTTGCTGTT
>CAZJIO010000275.1:984-1379 GCA_964546035.1 uncultured Eubacteriales bacterium
TAAGCTTAGGATTGTAAATTGATCGACTAAGTAAGAAACCCGCAGCGGCTCACCGACTTCATAGTGTGTGTTTTTAAAGTGACTTGTGTTAACGCTTAGCCACTTTTTAATTGGTTCGATATCTAAATACTCGTCTGCAACTGTCTCAAAACCAATCGCGTTGTCACATTCTGCGACAAAAAGCTCTCTTATAAGCTCAGCTACATCACCAGGTGGATTTGTTATTAGGCGGTTTGAAACATAAGCTGCATCCATTTCACTCTCAAATCTTGTTACCATATGATGCATATTCTTTCGAATAGCTCCGGCAGCGGCCAGAACAAATGAAGGCAGCAATCCATTGGCAAACCGAGAAAATAAATTTATAAGCTCATCTGGCAGTCTGTCCGCTGCGG
>CAZJIO010000275.1:1390-1628 GCA_964546035.1 uncultured Eubacteriales bacterium
TTGTTCTTAAAGACAATAATAGTATCTTTACATTGGGCTGAAAAATTCAGCTCTGTGGATTTTTGCAAGGTTATGTTGTGCTTATGATACTCAGCAATTACAGCGTCTAGCATATGTTCTTGAAGCAGCTCTCCGGTATAGATGCATAAAAGTCTAAGCCGTCCGTTACAGGCCTTATCTTGCTTAGCGATTTCATCAATTACTTGCAAAGTTAATGATGAATCTGAAGGTGTTAAGA
>CAZJIO010000276.1:0-1619 GCA_964546035.1 uncultured Eubacteriales bacterium
CGTGCTAGGGACTTTAACCCTTAAGATTGCGCCCATGCTGGGCGCACGCAAAAAAGACCGAACTCACAGGAGTTCGGTCTTTGAATAGCATTATTAGATTCTAAATAATAAGTCTGTGTAGGTTGGCATTGGCCAATAATCTTCACCCACTAAAGTTTCGAGATGATCACAAACAGCTCTTAAGTCACCCATAGCAACAAAAACTTTTTCTCTATAAGCAAAAGCATGTGCTTGGATATCAGCTTCATGATGCGCTGCTTTTAGAGCTGCTTCAAGAAGTGATAATTTCCCTTGTGCTTCAACCATCAAGTCAGAAATCTCTACAAGTAAATCCTCTTGAACAGATATGTTCGCTTTAGCAGAAGCCGCCTTTACTGTGTTAATAGAATCTGCAAGAGTTGTTACATAATCAAAACAAGCTGGAATGATTTGTTTTTTAGCCATCTCGATGCTTACGAGGGCTTCAATGTTAATGGTCTTTGCATATTCTTCAAACATAATGACTTGTCGTGCTTCAATTTCTTCTTTCGAGAAAATTTTATGATCTGTAAGTACTTTTACATTTTCAGGAGCTGTAAAATATGTTAATGCCTCAACGGTAGATTTGATGTTTGGAAGACCTCTCTTAGCAGCTTCTACTACCCAATCTTCAGAATAACCATTGTCATTGAAAATGATACGTTTGTTTTCTTTAACAAGTTTCGTAATCACTTCAATGAGTTTACCATTAAAATCAGTAGCGCCTTCTAATTGGTCAGCTATTCTCTTAAGGTGCTCTGCAACGATTGTATTAAGTACGATGTTACAACCTGAAATCGATTGTGCTGAACCAACCATTCTGAATTCAAATTTGTTACCTGTGAAAGCAAAAGGTGAAGTTCTGTTTCTGTCTGTAACATCCTTTGGTAAAACTGGAAGGGTAGATACCCCAATATTTAAGGATCCTGCTTCTTTAGAAGCAGAAAGTTTACCTGCAACGATTTGATCAACGATATCAGTTAATTGCTCGCCTAAGAATATGGATATAATAGCTGGAGGCGCTTCATTCGCTCCTAGTCTATGGTCGTTTCCTGCATTAGCTGCTGACATTCTAAGCAGTGGTGCATATTCATTTACTGCGCCAAGAATAGCTGCTAGGAACGTTAAAAATTGTGTATTTTCATGAGGTGTTTTGCCTGGCTCAAGTAAGTTGGCTTCTGTTGTTGACATAGACCAGTTGTTGTGTTTACCAGATCCATTAACCCCTGCAAATGGTTTTTCATGTAATAAACAAACCAAATCATGATTATTTGCCACTTTAAGCATGGTATCCATTACTAAGTGGTTATGATCTGTAGCGATGTTTGTTGTACCAAAAATTGGAGCCATTTCATGTTGAGCTGGAGCCACTTCGTTGTGTTTCGTTTTAGAAGCAACACCAAGTTTCCATAATTCTTCGTCTAATTCTTTCATGTAATCTGATACACGTTGTTTTAAACTACCAAAATAATGATCTTCCATTTCTTGGCCTTTTGGAGGCATAGCGCCAAATAAAGTTCTACCAGCAAACATTAAGTCTTTTCTTTGAGCAAATAATTCTTTATCTACTAAGAAATATTCTTGTTCTGGTCCAACAGTTG
>CAZJIO010000277.1:0-1606 GCA_964546035.1 uncultured Eubacteriales bacterium
TGAAATACCTAGAATTGAATTAGATAAACGTTATGATTACGCTTTGCCGGAAAACTATAATGGCATTTCAGAATCATGCCGGATAGATCAATGTTTACACTCTCTTTTTGGTGCATCTAAAGCTGCAGCTGATATCGTTGCCCAGGAATATGGGCGCTACTTTGGCACGAGGGTTGGTATATTTCGAGGAGGCTGCCTCACCGGTCCTTGCCATTCTGGTGTCGAATTACATGGATTCTTATCTTATCTTGTCAAAGTAGCTATTAGTGGCAATACCTATAAGGTTTTTGGGTATAAAGGCAAGCAAGTCAGAGATAATATTCACAGTTATGATGTGATTCAAGCGTTTGAGGCGTTTCGCCTTAATCCCAGACCTGGAGAAGTATATAACTTAGGCGGAGGACGTGAAAACAGTGTCTCAATTCTAGAAGCCTTTGATTTAGTTGAAAGTTTAACTGATCGCAAAATCAACTGGATTTATGTCGATCAAAATCGGATAGGTGATCACATTTGCTACATTTCTGATCTTACTAAATTGAAAAATCATTTTCCAGAATGGAGAATAACCCGTAGTTTAATTGATATCTTAGAGGAGATGGTGCTAGCTGAGCGTGTTCGTCAATAACGGTTTAATATAAATAATTTTGATGACAATAAATTGTATTTTAGTGGTAATGAGAACATCTAATTTAATAATTCCAAATGCTTTGCTCTTATTTTTGGCTTAGTTCGTATTAAATGGTACTCTGATGAAAGTTTTAATTCTCAGTACATCTGATATTGAAGGTGGTGCGGCTCGGGCGGCTTATCGTCTACACCAGGGTTTATGTGCAACTGGTGTCTCATCAACAATGTTAGTGCGGGCGCGGCATAGTACTGATGCAAGCGTCGTTGCTGAGAAGTCAATTTTGACTTGCCCCTACGACAATACCCTAATCGTAAACCAACGGTCTTTTCTACCCAATGGTTCCCGGATGCGATCGCACGAAGAAGTCGCCAGATTAATCCGGAGGTTATTAACTTACATTGGGTTGGAAATGGATTTCTAAGAATTGAAACCTTAGCGCGATTGAAGAAGCCCCTATTCTGGACACTTCAAGACATGTGGCCTTTTACTGGTGGATGTCATTATAGTGATGGTTGTGAGCGGTTTAGTCGTTCCTGTGGGAGGTGTCCTCAGCTGGGTAGCCAAAAGGAACGTGATCTTTCCTATTTGATTTGGAGACGCAAATCCAAAGCCTGGAAGAACCTAAACCTTACTATTATTACTCCAAGCCATTGGATGGCAGAATCCGTGAAAGTAAGTTCACTCTTTAAACACCTTCGGGTTGAGGTAATTCCATTTTGTTTGGACACTGATAAGTTCAGACCCGTTGATATCAAAGTTGCCAGAAATTTACTAAATCTGCCTCAAGATAAATTTTTGATATTATTTGGCGCTCTTTCAGCAACGACCGATAGGAGAAAAGGATATCATTTGTTGCTACTTGCTTTACAAAAGTTAATTGCTGAAGGCTGGGAAGATAAAGTAGAACTTGTGGTTTTTGGTGCTTCTAAGGGGCATACCTCAGTTGAATCAGGTTTTCGTACTCATTACTTGGGTACA
>CAZJIO010000278.1:0-1604 GCA_964546035.1 uncultured Eubacteriales bacterium
TGAGTCCATGAGTAGGTTTTGTATACACGCAATAACTTGCTATTTCTTTCTGATGATTGGCCCCCATTTCAATCACTGCCATCTCAGCATCTTTGCGAATACTTAAGATAGTTAATGGAACACCGATGTGATTATTCAAATTACCTTGTGTCGTATAAGTTTTATAGTGTGAAGCTAATACTGATGATACCAGTTCTTTGGTAGTTGTTTTTCCATTACTTCCGGTAATGGCAATGAAAGGAATATTGAATTGATCTCTATGATAGGATGCCAGATCTTGTAATGCTTGTAAAACATCAGGAACCAAAATCATTCTTTCATCCTTTACTTCCTGCACTTCATCAATAACCGCATAAGCGGCACCTGCTTCGAGTGCTTTAGAAGCAAACAGGTTTCCATTAAAATTCGGCCCCTTTAAAGCAAAGAAAATATCACCTTGTTTAAGTTTTCTGGTGTCGGTTTGAATGGAGGGATTTTGCAGGTAGATATTATAAAGTTCTTTGATTGTCATTTGGTGTGCAATTTAGGGATTTTGGTTATAGGTGATGGGTTATGGGTAATAGGTAAAGAAATAATGGATTAGGCTTATTAAATCCCCCCCCCATAACCTATTACCTATAACCCATCACCCATAATTAAGATTTACGGGAAATACCTAATGGCTCTAGAATTTCTATCATGTAGCTTGAGGTCAAATTTAGATATGCGAGATTTTAAAACCTTAGAGATTTGGAGAAGAGCTGTCTTGCTTGCAAAAAATTTAAACGAATTAACGCAATCATTTCCAGCTGTTGAAAAATTTGGACTCTCTATGCAAATAAAAAGATCCGGAGTGTCAATAGCCTCTAACATAGCAGAGGGATGTGGACGAAGAACAACTGCTGATCTGCGACATTTTATACATATTGCTATTGGTTCTTGCTTTGAACTAGAAACACAAATCGAAATCGCTTTTTTAAGTCAGTATATGTGTATTGATACATACAAAACTTTATCGTCAGATATAAAAACGCTTCAAAAGATGATTATTGCCTTTTCTAAAGGATTGGGTGTTAGGTATTAGGTAAAATAGGTAATAGGTGATGGGTTATGGGTAATAGGTGAAGAAATAATGGATTAGGCTTATTAAATCATCCCCATAACCCATCACCCATAACCCATTGCCTATTACCTATAACCCATCACCCATACCCCCAAACAAAAGAGCCATCCCCTTATCGGAGACGACTCTTTCTATTTTTACCTTTTCCTTCTTAACGTTTGTTTCGGCGAGTGGGGAAGAATTGTCCGGTTTTTGCTTTTCTGGAAATTCCTTCTGCTGCACCATAATGACTCATTGCACAACGGAAACCCAGGGTGTTGGTACTTAAGTCCTCTTCTAAAAAGCGACGTGCACCAGGACTTAACCAAAATGCTCTATCGTTCCAGCTACCACCTTTGTAAACGCGTGATTTATCGGAAACCAGCGATGTAGTACCGTAACCATAGTATACTGCACTAGAAGAATCGCCATCTAAATAGTTGGTAGCATAAGAGCGCTGATAGTTTCTTCTGTTACGTAATGTTGAATCTTCTTCCAATACTGTTTTAATACGACCCTTGTC
>CAZJIO010000279.1:0-1562 GCA_964546035.1 uncultured Eubacteriales bacterium
AATATAATTCTTTCTTTCAACAATCTAGAGAAAATATCGTAAGATCTTTCGCCTCTACTTGTTTGTTCTATGACATAAGGGACTAAACTCATACGTTCCACCTCCACTTTACAGTTCTATTGCAGAATCCGTGATTAAATCAAGTGCTTTTTGATTAAGCATATCTTGTTTGATTGAAGCTTTCTCGTCATCACCAATGCTCTTTAAAAGTTGGTCCATTTCCATCGCATACATTTCAGTCATCTTGACTAATTCAGCATCAAATTCTTCATCTGTAATCTCCATGCCTTCAGCAGCGGCAACCGCTTCTAAAGCAAGTCTTACTTTGATCTTATTAATCGCTTCACCCTTCATAGCTTCTTTTAAAGATTCCATGTTTTGACCGGTGTAACCAAAATATTGTTCAATATTTAAGCCTTGGTATTGTAATCTATGTGCAAATTCATGGGTCATATTTTCCGCTTCTAAATCAACCATTGGATCTGGTAACTCAATGCCAGAAGCTTCAATTAATTTTTTAATAACAGCATCTTGTTTGTCTTTTTTTGCTTCAGTTTCCTTACGTTCTCTAATTGTTTCCTTTATAGATGCTTTATATTCATCTAAAGAATCGAATTCGGACACGTCTTGTGCAAACTCATCATCTAAAACTGGCAGCTCTTTTGCTTTGATCGTCTTAACTTTCACTTTAAAAGTTGCTGGTTTACCTTGTAAGGATTCTTGTTGGTATTCCGCTGGGAAAGTCACTTGAACTTCTGATTCTTCATCAATGGATTTACCAATTAATTGTTCCTCAAAAGTATCAATAAAAGAATGTGATCCAATGGTTAATGCGTAATCCTCTGCTTTACCACCTTCGAATGCTTCGCCATCTACAAATCCTTCAAAATCCAAAGTAATTTGGTCGCCATCTACAACTGCACGATCTGTCACATCGATAATTCTTGCGTTTTGTTCTCTCACTTTATCTAATTCACTATCGATGTCTTTAACTTCTACAAATATTTCACTCTTTTCAACTTCGATGCCTTTATATGCGCCTAATTGAATTTCAGGTTTTACAGCGACAACTGCTGTGAAAATAAAAGTTTCACCTTTACCCATATGTTCAACATCTACATCTGGTCTAGACACAACTTCTAATTTATGCTCTTCAACTGCTGCATCATAAGCATCTGGAATCACAAAATTAGCTGCATCTTCGTAAAATATTTCTACACCGTAATTTTTTTCGATGATGGCTCTTGGTGCTTTTCCTTTTCTAAAACCTTGAATAGCGATTTTACCTTTTTGTTGATTATATGCACGTTGCAAGCCTTCTTCAAATCTAGCTGCATCGACTTCAATCGTCAGTTTCACCATGCTATTTTCTAACTTTTCTACTTTTGTACTCATTGTTTCTTGTTCCTCCTTATGGATATATATATATAAACGTTTTACGTTTAGACACAATAATAGGCGTAGTTTTAACCTTCGGGCATTACTACCCAAATTTAACCGTTTTTCTATTATAACATAGCGTCGCAAACCCTGCAATCCATTTCAAAAAGTTTGTAGTTATA
>CAZJIO010000280.1:0-307 GCA_964546035.1 uncultured Eubacteriales bacterium
GCTAAATAATATTTTACATGCACTTAAAATTGCTTCAGGTGAAATACCACATAAAAAAAGAAAATTTGATCTTCGAGCTAATTTGCAAAAAGTAATTGAGCTTAACCAAGCTAAAGCAGACCAAAAGAAACTTAAATTACTGTTGGAGCATGATGAATCCATTCCGCAATATTTGATGGGAGACAATGAGCGTATTTTTTATGTGGTATTAGAATTAGTTGCCAATGCATTGAAATTTACGAATGACGGTTATGTGAAAATTGTGACTCAACTTTCTAAAGAAGAAGATCGGAATATCATACTAAAA
>CAZJIO010000280.1:338-1562 GCA_964546035.1 uncultured Eubacteriales bacterium
GAATTGGCATCCCATTGGATAAACAAGAAGAAATTTTCATGCGCTTTAAGCGTTTGACACCATCTTACACCGGCACGCATAAAGGGCTGGGATTAGGTTTATCAAACATTAAGCAGTTTATTGATGATTTGGATGGCGAAATTCACGTCAATAGTCCACCGCCAGAAAAAGGAACAATAATTACCTGTGTCCTCCGCTTAACCAAAGCGTTACTCAACGATGATCAGGGTGTTAATCCTGTGCCAACTTCATCACCAGAAGCTGAATTACAACCGCAAGTGAGCACATCTGCTGTTTCGCTTATGTCTGGTGTTCAAAGAGAGCCAAGAGAAGCAACGCGTGTTCTCGTTGTTGAAGATCAACTATTAGCAGCCACCGTGGCAAGAGCTATCTTAAAAGGGCTAGATTGTATGGTAGATGTGGTAGAAAATGGAGAATCGGCTATTACTTATGCTAAGAACAACCATTATGATCTTATATTTATGGATGTCGGGTTGCCTGATATCAATGGAAATGAAGCAACCAAACAAATTCGTGCATGGGAAGCATTAATAGGCGATAAGCATATTCCTATTATTGCTTTAACAGCTCATGTTGAAGCCGAGAATAAAGAAGAATGTATTCAATCAGGTATGGATGCCGTCCTCTCTAAACCGCTCACAAAAGAAACGGCATCTGATATTTTAAATGCATTTGTTCCCAAAAGAGGTGTGCAACGTAAAAGACCAAAAGGGGTCGATCAGGAGAAGCACGAAGACGATCACATGTTATTTGAGCTTCCTAAAGCAACGATAGATTACGATAGAATGATAAAAGGATTAGGCAACAGAGAAGATTTAGCAAAAGACTTGATACAAATGTTGGTAGATTCTTTGCCAGATGAGCTTTCAAACTTACAAGCAGCACACAAAAAACAGAACTGGGAAGCGATCAGGATGATTGCACACAAATTAAAAGGAGGAGCTGCCTACTGTGCTGCTGATAGGCTTAAAATAGCCTGTGGCAATTTAGAAACCTACTTTAAAACAGGTAAAACCGAATTGCGTGAAAAACTTTATCATCAGTTACTACATGAGATAGCAAATATAAAAGGAATATCAATCGTTCTGCTTCAAGCATCTTTTGAGTCTTCATTGAAAGAAATCGACAAGGATAAGCCTTGTGGCAAGAAATAAAAATTTGTAACAAAACACTTAGCCTGACAATCATTTTTGATGAACTGAA
>CAZJIO010000281.1:0-1552 GCA_964546035.1 uncultured Eubacteriales bacterium
CTCTAAAGGTTGTTTTTCCCATTGTATTTCGTCATTATCGATGTATTGAAATACATATGGTTCAAGGACAAAAAATGCCCCATTGATCCAACCTTCGCGAGTCTGGGGTTTCTCAGAAAATTCAACAATTTGATCACCATTCAACTCTAAATGGCCAAACCGTGCCGATGGTCTTACCGCAGTTAGTGTAGCCAGTTTGCCATGAGATCGATGAAAATCAATTAAATTGAGAATATTGATATCTGATACCCCATCTCCCCAGGTTAGTAAAAATGTTTTATTTTCTAGATAAGGTGCCAGTCTTTTGATCCGACCTCCTGTATTTGTGGAAATACCAGTATCAATTAAATCAACCATCCAGTCCGGTTTGTATCCACCATGTTTTTTGACTCTGCCGCTACTTAGACTGATTTTCAGATTGCTATTTAGAGAACAGTAGTCCACCATATATTTTTTAATTATCTCTCCCTTGTATCCTAAGGCAATGACAAAATCATTGAGGCCAAAGTAGGAATAGTGCATCATTATATGCCAGAGTATTGGCCGACCTCCAATTTCCACCATTGGTTTAGGCTTGATATCTGTTTCTTCGGCAAGCCGCGTTCCTGCGCCGCCAGCAAGTATAGCTACCTTCATAAGTATTATCCTATTTTTGTCAATTTAGTTTTTATTTGTGTTACTAAAATATTTGATGGCGTAAGAATTTTTCAATTGCCATGAAATTTGGAACTGGGGTTACAAGGGCTACTAATAAATATTTGAGGAAATCAAACTCGCAAGTTTGATCATTATGCCCGGTTTAGCTGTACTTTGCGGATATAATTTAAAGAATTGAAATTAATAGTTAAGCCTATTCTAAAAGCTCTCTTGAACCAAGTCCACCTTTAAAGAGGTTAATAGAAGATGTCCTAGGAATTTTCCGTTAAAATGAGTATATTTTAGTTTCGGCGTATTAAGGCTAATCAAAATCAGCAAACCGATTTAATCAGACTACCTTCTATGATTTTATTTTGTTCGATAACTTCTGCCTACTTATATCCAAACACTAAGGATAGTTAGATGATTGTCATTTTGGCAGATTGGTTGAAACTTACATCTTTAATGCCATAGAATTTAAAAAACCTAATGATTTAGCAAAAAGCAATTAATCGGTTGATAATAGTGATTTCCCATCGGTCCATGCGGTAAATCAGCTGCGAAACTTGATCTGGAAATAGAGTTTCCGGCGTTACTTTCATCCGATGTATATCAGAAAAACGGCGAGTGCGCTATTCATGGCTGAATTTGGTAAGTTAGTACAAGTTGAAATGAATCAAAAAATTTGAGTCAGCTGATCGGGTTGGCATTGTTATGGTTTACGTTTGACTCTTTGGTTCATTTCCTTTCCTTACTGCCAAAGTTGAGATGAGCTTATAGGGCTGCTGGCTGGCCTTCCTCATAATCTCCCCCTGGGAAAGACCCAACTTTACTGGCATTATAGAAATTGGCGTGCAGCAGAGCTGCTCAGAATGGCGATCTATTTTTATAAAGTCTATGACCCCTATGGCTGTTT
>CAZJIO010000282.1:0-1225 GCA_964546035.1 uncultured Eubacteriales bacterium
GGGTTTCATTCCAGCGGGTTTCTCCTCTTTTTCTGTATTTGAGAAGTGATGCAATAGTATCGTGTCCATCTTTAAAGATGTCGGCAGTAACTTTCATGTAGTCACCAACTTCTTTTTTAACGGCATATCTTCCATGATCAATAGAGGGTTGTATGTTTTCAATAACAACTCTAGGTATTACATTATTAAACATAGTATTCCTTACTTTATATTAACTGACTGTATAACTGATTCGTAGACTTTATGGGTTTGGTGAGCTATAGCATCCCAGCTGAACAATTCTACAGCTCTTTTAAGTCCGTTTTGAGCCATTGTTTCCCTGAGTTTATCATCTTTGATAAGTATGTTAATCTTTTCTGCAAGATCTTTTGAAAATTGTTGAGGGTCTACAGGCTCAAAAGGGGCAGTTTCAAGTTGTCGTACAGGTACAAGAAACCCTGTTTCATTATTTACGACAACTTCTTTAATTCCACCAACAGCACTCGCCACTACAGCAGTTTTGCATGCCATTGCTTCCAGATTTATTATACCAAAAGGTTCATAAATAGATGGGCAGCAAAATACCGCAGAATTGGAATATAACTCAATAAGGGCATTTTTTTCCACCATTTCCCTAATCCATATTACATTAGAGCGTGTTTCTTGAATTTTTGAAACATCATGAGCCATTTCCTGCTCAATTTCTTTTGTATCAGGAGCGCCGGCACATAAAACAACCTGAGCTTCAGGTACTATATGCTCGATAGCATTAACAAGATGTATAATTCCTTTTTGTCTGGTGATTCTACCGACAAATAAAACATAAGGCAAGTTAGGGTTAATGCCATAGCGTTCTAAAACGCCGCTATTAGGAGTAGGTTTAAATTCGTTAAGGTCTATGCCATTGTATATGACTTCTATTTTTGAAGGATCGACGTTGAAAAACTTAAGAATGTCTTCTTTTGCATCTTTTGATACGGCAATAATTTTATCAGCCATTTCCAGAGCCATTTTTTCAACCCATGAGGAAACATCATAGCCACCGCCAAGTTGTTCTCTTTTCCATGGTCTTAGAGGCTCAAGGGAATGAGTAGTGACGATTAAAGGTTTTTCATAGGCTAATTTTGCAATTATACCTGCAAAGTTAGAGTACCAAGTGTGGCAATGCACAATATCAGAGTCAATCATATCAGCGTTGATGTGAACATTAGCTCCTAATGTATTAAGTACAGCTCGCAAACGTTCA
>CAZJIO010000282.1:1283-1537 GCA_964546035.1 uncultured Eubacteriales bacterium
GTGGGGTAGGCTTATATCCTGATCTCCAAGGCATCGGACTTCGACATTAATAAATTTTGACAATTCTTTACTGAGGTAGTCAACGTGTACGCCAGCACCACCGTATACGTATGGCGGATACTCTCTTGTTAAGAATAAAACTTTCATTTTGTCTCCCTAAATTTTCTTTTTTACAATCTCTCTTTTTCTCATGATATACGAAAAATGAAAAGTTTTTCAGATTTTTTTAAAGGACTGAGATTCCTACGTCACTC